>NZ_JANLOF010000086.1:0-48773 GCF_025466135.1 Pseudomonas sp. 14P_5.3_Bac1
CGTAAGGGCGGAACCCAAAGCGGCCATCACCCAAATAACGGATATACACCCACCCCAAAAGCCCAACCCCTATACCACTCAGAGGCTGTAATAATACCCGCGACTACGCAACGCCATGATCCGCGGTCGGCCATCCGGATGTGGGCCGATCTTTTTACGCAGATTGCTCACGTGCATATCCAGGCTGCGATCGTAGAGGGTCAACTTACGCCCCAGCGCGATCTGCGCCAGCTCCTGCTTATCCAGCGGCTCACCCGGCTGGCGCAGCAAGGCTTCAAGCAGGCGACTCTCAGACACGGTGAGAGCAAACTCCTGCTCATCGATGGTCACCACCCCACGCACCGGGCTGAAGCACAGGTCGCCCAGTTCCAGCTGAGTAGATACCGCCGCCGGATGACTACGGCGCAATACGGCGCGCAAGCGGGCAGTCAGTTCGCGCGGGTCGCAGGGCTTGGCCAGGTAATCGTCGGCGCCCAGCTCCAGGCCGAGGATGCGATCCAGCGGCTCGCCCCGTGCCGAAAGCATCAGCACCGGCAATTCCGGATGGTCGTTGCGCAATTGCTTGAGCAGCTCCAGGCCGCTGCCGTCGGGCAGCATCACATCGAGCACCACCGCCGCAGGGGCGCTGTCGGCCAAGGCTTTACGCGCGCTCAAGCCGTCGTGGCAGGCACGCACCTGGAAACCTTCCTGGCTCAGCCAACTGGTCAGCAGCTCACAGAGCTCCTGGTCATCATCTATCAGTAACAGCTCGCTCATGACTCACTCAATTTAGCCATTGTCGACGGCGACGGTGCCCACCGCTGGCGAAGATCCCGCACAGCAGGGCGATCAGTGCGACGGCCCCACCGGTGACAAACCACTGTTGTTGCTCGGTCAGCCAGCGGGTCAAGGCGCCGCCTTGTGATTCTTTGAGTTGCTGGGCCAGGCGTTGGTTCTCTTGGCGCAAGCGATTCAGTTGGGCACTTTCGCGGGCAGTGTCTGCGCTTTGCAGTTGCTTGCTCAGTTCTTCACGCAGCCGTTCGCTTTCTTTCAAACGTTGCTGCAACTCGGTGATCTGGCTGGCGGCACTCACGGACAGGGGCGTGGAACTGCCGGTGTTCGAGGTTTCTTCAGCGTGGGCCGTAGCCCCGATCGTTAACACTGCCAACAGACACAACTGAGGTAAGCGCATCGGAACTCCTGATTCCACACGAATATTCAGAACGTTGTCGGCAGGTTACCGAGAATAATGAGCCATTAGGAGCGCGCCGAACCGATTAGGTTCGGCCCGGCTTTATTAAACAAAGCGGGTCAAGGCAGGACTTGCTTGAACGGCTTGATCACCACATCGGCGTAGACGCCTGCTGCTACATACGGGTCGGCCTTGGCCCAGGCTTGGGCGTCGGCCAACGAGGCGAACTCGGCGACGATCAGGCTGCCGGTGAAACCGGCGTCGCCCGGGTCGTTGCTGTCCACTGCCGGGTGTGGGCCGGCCAGCACGATGCGGCCTTCGGCTTGCAGCTTTTTCAGGCGTTCGACGTGGGCCGGGCGCACGGACAGGCGTTTTTCCAGCGAGTTGGCAACGTCGGTAGCAATGATGGCGTAGAGCATGTCAGTCCTCGGTTTTCGGCGTGGTAGGGGCGGTGTCATGCAGGTGGCGCGACAGGTAGATACCCTGGCCGATCAGGAACAATACGGTCATGCCCAGGCTGCCGAAGACCTTGAAGTCGACCCAGTAGGCCTGGAAGGTAAAGGCCACGAACAGGTTGGCGGCACCGCAGAACAGGAAAAACACGATCCAGGCCACGTTCAAGCGTGTCCACACCGGGTCCGGCAGGGTCAGTGCATGGCCCATGATGCGCTTGATCAGCAGGCGATCACCGATGAAGTGGCTGCCGATAAAGACCAGGGCGAACAGCCAGTTCACCACGGGGGCTTTCCATTTAAGGAAGGTTTCGCTGTGAAAGGCCAGGGTCAGGCCACCGAATACCAGGCAGGCAATCAGGGTCAGCCATTGGCTTTTTTCCAGCTTGCGCTGGGAGATGAAGATGGCGCCGTAGACCACGATCGAGCTGATGATCAGCACGGCGGTGGCGCTGTAGATGCCCCCGAATGTCAGCTCGTGACCGGCGATATCAATGACCCTGGGGTCGAGTTTGGTAACGATGAAAAACAGCAACAGCGGGATGAAGTCGATGAATTGTTTCACAGTAAGAGCCAGAAGCTGGATGTGGCGGCATAATAACAAACATCCTTGGTTGCGATAGCGCCAGCTGACTTGAGGTTACACACCCCCGTGAATGTTGATTTGCACTGCCACAGCACGGCCTCCGACGGCGCCCTGGCGCCCGCGGTTCTGGTTGCGCGTGCGTTTGAAAAAGGCGTGCGAGTCCTGTCTTTGACCGACCACGACACCCTCGAAGGCCTCGACGAAGCCCGTACGGCCGCGCATGCGCTGGGCATGCAACTGGTCAACGGCGTGGAATTGTCCTGCACCTGGGGCGGCGCCACCATTCATGTGCTCGGTTACGGTTTTGATCAGAACGCCGCGCCGTTGGTCGAAGCCATTGCCCAATTGCACGATGGCCGCTGGCTGCGGTCCGAAGAAATAAGCCGCAAGCTCAGCCTTAAAGGCATGCCCAACGGCCTGGAAGGCGCCCGCGCCATCCAGCAGGAGCTGGGCGACAGCGGCAACGCACCGGCCCGTCCGCACTTTGCCGACTGGATGGTGCGTGAAGGTTTTGTAAAGGATCGCGCCGAGGCGTTCCGCAAATGGCTGGGCGCCGGCAAGTTGGGTGACGTCAAGCAACACTGGCCGACCCTGGAAGACACCGTCGGCACGCTGCGGGCCGCTGGGGCCTGGGTCAGCCTGGCGCATCCGTGGCATTACGATTTCACCCGCAGCAAGCGCCGCAAGCTGATTGCCGACTATATTGGAGCGGGCGGCCACGCTATCGAAGTGGTTAACGGGCACCAACCCGCCGATCAGGTGGGCAGCCTGGCGATACTTGCTCGCGAATTTGGTCTGCTGGTCAGCGCCGGCAGTGACTTTCATGGCCCAGGCGGCTGGTCCGAGATTGGCGAGTATCGCCAAGTACCGGAAGATCTGCCGCTGTTGTGGGGGCGATTCAAGCATGACCCCATTATTGCCACCGTCTGAACAGGTAGAACACGTGAGTCAATTCTTCCAGATTCATCCGGAAAACCCTCAAGCGCGCCTGATTAAACAGGCCGTGGAGATCATCCGCGCCGGCGGCGTGGTGATCTACCCAACCGACTCGTCCTACGCCATTGGTTGCCAGATCGGCGACAAGAACGCGGTTGAACGGGTCAGACGCCTGCGTGACCTGGACAAGAACCACAACTTCGCACTGATTTGCAGCGACCTGTCCCAGCTTGGGCTGTTTGCGAAGGTCGACACCGGCACCTTCCGCCTGCTCAAGGCCCACACGCCGGGGCCCTACACCTTTATCCTCAACGCCACCCGCGAAGTGCCGCGCCTGTTGCTGCACCCGAAAAAGCGCACCATCGGCCTGCGTGTGCCGGAGCACCCGATTGCCCTGGCGTTGCTGGCTGAGCTGGGCGAGCCGCTGATGAGTGTGTCGTTGATCCTGCCCGGTGAAGAAGAGCCGCTGTACGACCCTTACGAAATGCGCCGCCTGCTGGAAAAACACGTCGACTTGATCATCGACGGCGGCTACGGCGGCAACAAGGCCTCCACCGTGATCAATCTGGCCGACGGCGAGCCGGAAGTGGTGCGTGTGGGTTGCGGCGATCCGACGCCGTTCATGGTTGAGGCCTGAATGTCGGTCGTCGAAACCGTCGACAGCCAGGCCGGCGCCCAGCAGGAACTGCCCTTTGCCATGGTCTATGGCCAGGCGGTCCTGGAAATGCCGCTGGACCTGTACATCCCGCCGGACGCCCTGGAAGTGTTCCTTGAAGCCTTCGAAGGCCCGCTGGACTTGCTGCTGTACCTGATCCGCAAGCAGAACATCAATATCCTCGACATCCCGGTGGCGGAAATCACCCGCCAGTACATGGGGTATGTCGAGCTGATGCAGACCGTGCGCCTGGAGCTGGCCGCCGAGTACCTGGTGATGGCCGCGATGCTCGCCGAGATCAAATCGCGCATGCTGTTGCCGCGCTCGGAGACCATCGAAGCCGAAGAGGATGACCCGCGCGCCGAGCTGATCCGCCGCCTGCAAGAGTACGAACGTTTCAAGGCCGCCGCCGAAGGCATCGACAACCTGAGCCGTGTGGGCCGCGATGTGGTGGTGCCCAAGCTCGACGCCCCGGAAGCCCGGGCGCGCAAGCTGTTGCCGGATGTGAGCCTGGAAGAATTGCTGATGTCCATGGCCGAAGTGCTGCGCCGGGGCGACATGTTTGAAAGCCACCAGGTCAGTCGCGAGGCACTGTCGACCCGCGAGCGCATGAGCGATGTGCTCGAACGCCTCAAGGGCGGCGGGTTTGTACCCTTTGTCGAGTTGTTCACCAAAGAAGAAGGGCGCCTGGGGGTGGTGGTGACCTTTATGGCAATCCTTGAGCTGGTCAAGGAGTCCTTGGTCGAGCTGGTCCAGAATGAGCCTTTTGCGGCTATCCACGTGCGGGCGCGAGCCGAATAACGAGCTGAATCGATGAATTTGACTGAACCCCGCGAACTGGCGCCGCTGCTGGAAGCCTTTCTCCTGGCCTCGGGTAAACCGCAATCCCTTGAGCGCCTGTTCGAACTCTTTGAAGAGGCCGAGCGCCCTGAGCCACCGGTGTTCAAGAAGGCGTTGGAGATCCTGCGCAAGTCCTGCGATGGCCGCGCCTTTGAGCTGCGCGAAGTGGCGTCGGGTTATCGCCTGCAGATCCGTGAGAAGTTTTCCCCGTGGGTCGGCCGTCTGTGGGAAGAGCGCCCGCAGCGTTATTCGCGGGCGATGCTTGAGACCATGGCGCTGATCGCCTATCGCCAGCCGATCACCCGGGGCGAAATCGAAGACGTGCGCGGTGTGGCGGTCAACAGCCATATCGTCAAGACATTGCTTGAGCGCGAGTGGATCCGCATCGTCGGCTACCGCGACGTGCCCGGCAAACCGGCGATGTTTGCCACCACCAAGGTGTTCCTCGACCATTTCAACCTGAAAAACCTGGATGACCTGCCGCCGCTCGCCGAATTGCGCGAGATGGAGGCCGAGCCGGTATTGGATTTCGACGACGCACCGGTTCCCGCCAGCCTGCAGGAACTCGCCGACGCCACGGCCGAGCCGGAAGAGCCGAAGGACGAGACCAGTTTCCATACCTTGTTGCTCGAATTGGACGACATGGAGCAGGGAATCAAGACTGACTTCGACGACTTGCTGCGTGACGGTGCGAGTGAACCGCAAACCCAGGTGAACGGTGAAACCGCGCCCGAGGTCGAAGTTGAGCCGGAACCGGAACCGGAAACCGAGCCAGAACCGGAGCCCGAGGAAGACATCCTTGGCGTGGCTGAAGCCCGCGAGAAACTCCTGGCTGCCGTCGCCGCCCTCGAACAACCGCCGTTGAGCGATGAGGAAGACGAAGCCCGGGCCCTGGCCGAGGCCATCGAAAACGAACGCCGCCAACTCGAAGACTGACGCAATTCGATGTGGGAGGGGGCTTGCCCCCGATAGCAGTGCCCCAGTGACAAAAATGCAGGCTGAGACACTGCATTGGGGGCAAGCCCCCTCCCACATTGGATCTGCATTGTCTGGGTTGTCTGGGAGAAAACATGAGCTCCAGCAAAGACCCGTGCATCAGCATCTGCAAATTCAGCGACGATATCTGCGTCGGCTGTGGCCGCAGCAAGCGCGAAATCCGCGCCTGGAAGAAACTCGACAAGGTCGACAAACGCACAGTGCTGGCCGAAGCCGAGCTGCGCCTGTTGGCCCTGGGCGCCACCGGTCGGCGGAAAAGCAAATGACTGCGGCTTAATCGACTAGTCTGTGATGCGCAATGCGCGCCATGCGCGTATGATTCGCGACCCTTTGGCGACGTATTCGCCCAAAGCCCCGCTTTCAACACTCTTCAGGCCACGCCTGAATCGACCCACCGGGAGGTGCTTAAGATGAACGACCAAGACCAGAACGACAGCCAGGAAATCGGCCCAGCAGGCGAAAAACTGCAAAAGGTGCTGGCGCGTATCGGCGTGGGCTCGCGCCGCGACGTCGAAGCCTGGATCACCCAGAAGCGCATCAAGGTCAACGGCGTTGAAGCCACCCTTGGCCAGCGCGTCGACCTGCACGATGCAATCACCATTGATGGCAAGGTCATCAAGCGTGAAGAGGCCGCCGAATCGGTGCGCCGCGTCATTATGTACAACAAGCCCGACGGCGAGATCTGCACCCGTGACGACCCGGAAGGCCGTCCGACCGTGTTCGACAAGATGCCCAAGCCTAAAGAAGGCCGCTGGATCAACATCGGCCGTTTGGACATCAACACCACCGGTTTGCTGATGTTCACCACCGACGGTGAGCTGGCCAACCGCCTGATGCACCCGTCCTACGAGATGGACCGTGAATACGCCGTGCGTGTACGCGGTGAAGTCGATGACGAGATGATCGAGCGCTTGAAAGCGGGCGTCGTCCTTGAGGACGGCCCGGCCAAGTTCACCGACATCAAGCAGGCGCCAGGCGGCGAAGGTTTCAACCATTGGTACCACTGCGTGGTGATGGAAGGCCGTAACCGTGAAGTGCGTCGCCTGTGGGAATCCCAGGGCCTGGTGGTCAGCCGCCTGAAACGCGTGCGTTTCGGCCCGGTGTTCTTGAACTCCGATCTGCCGATGGGCCGCTGGCGCGAAATGAGCCAGTACGAAGTCGATATCCTCAGTGCTGAGGTCGGCCTGACGCCGGTTGCCATGCCGCAGATGAACGCCAAGAGCAAAGACAAGCTTGAGCGTATGCAGCGTAAATCGTCGCGTCCTGTGGCCCGTACCGAACGTGTTGCCCGCACCCTGCGTCCGGCGCTGAATGCACCGGCCACCGGCGGTCGCATCTCGCGTGAGCCGCACATCGAAGGCGAGCGTCGCCCAACCGCTCCGTCCCGCCAGGAAGGCGAGCGTGCCCCTCGCACCCCGCGTCCTGCGCGTGGCGGCGAAGCACCAAGCGGCGGCCGCGGCAACCGTGGTGAAGGCCGTGGTGCTCCGGCAGCCGACCGCCCAGCCGACAGCGCCAGCACCAAGCGTCCAGCCAAGCCGGCAGCGAACAAGCGTCCTGGGCCGAAACTGGTCGCGGACGAGCCGTCGGGCAAGCGCCGTGGCGCCCCGGCCGGTTCCGGCCAGCGTCCTGGTTTTGGTCGCAAGAAGCCGCAGTGATGTAAGTGCTGCACAAAAAAAACGCCAACCCGAGGGTTGGCGTTTTTTTTGCTCTCAATTTGATCACCCAATCCAATGTGGGAGCTGGCTTGCCTGCGATGCAGGCACCTCGGTATTTCTGACAGACCGCAGTGATGCTATCGCAGGCAAGCCAGCTCCCACATTGGTCTTCAGCGCCCTAAAGCTGGTGCATGGCTAACCGGCGGCATCGCCAGCAAGCCGGCTGCTACACGGTGGCCGTGTGCTCAGAACGCAAACCTTCCATCAAACACCGGCTTGTCATCCAGCGCCAACACCCCGCTGGCAAAGATCAAATCCAGGTGATGACTGCCTTTCTGCCCGCCGCCCAAGCCCAGGTGCAAGCCGCAATGGCGCTCCTCGAACCCGGCATTGCGCGCATACAAATCCTTGACCCCTTCATTGGTGCCAATCCCCAGCTCTTCCACGCGACGGTTGGACGGGTTGGCATTCAAGTACTTGTTGAAATCGTCCGCCAGGCCCGGCACATCACTGGCCACGCTGCAAATGGTCGAGTTCTCGATCCACAGCTCCAGCGGTGATTGCAGTACGCCGTATTTGCGCGCAAACGGGATGGTGCTGAGGAAGGTGCCGACAAACCGCACCTGGCCGTTGATGGCCTCGCTGTGCGTGGCGATCTCGCCCGGCGCCAGGTCATGGTTGCCGACGCCATTGATATTGGTCCACTTCTTGATGCTGCTCATCGGCGCTTCCAGGCGCGAGCCGTGTTTGTCGGTAAAGCTCAGCACGTTGGCCTGGGACATGCGCCGGATCAGCGTGGCATTGAGGTCGGCGATGCGTTGCGGCTCGACGCTGAAGGTGTCGTAGAAATAGTCGCCGTAATCCTTGAACAGCAGGGATTTCTTCCAGTGCTCGGCCATCACCCCCTGCAGGGCGCGGATAAAGTCCGGGCCTTCGGCGCGTGGGTTGGGCAGGGTCGAGGAATCGTAGAGAAACAGGTACAGGTCACAGGTTTCGATGGCCTGGGCCAGGGTGTCGCTGGCGGCCAGGTCCAGGCGCTGCAGCTGGAAATTGAAGCGGGCGGCGCTGCCGTGGGTGATCGCCTGGGCAATGGCGTCATAGCGTTCGGTGTGGCCCAGCAGCACGGTTGGGCGGCTCAGGCCGTTGAGGGCCGGGTGATGCGCAAGGTAGTAGAGAAAATGTTCGACGGCGCGGGCCTTGTCCATGACGTGTGTCCTTCTGTGCCTGGGGTAAGGGGGCAGGTGCCGTGCACAACACCTGCCGGTTGCCTGCCGGGTGTTAGAAAGGCCACATCGCGGTGCCAAAAGGCACAACGGCATCAGCTTGCATCATTTCAACGGCGGCCTCATGGGTCGGCGCTTCAAACCAATCGTCGAGTTGCAGTTCGGTTTCCAGGTCTTTTTCCAGTGCTTGCATGGTGTATCTCCTAGAGGACGTTGTTTGAGAACGGCTTGCCAACGGGCTTCGCTGGCAAGTGAAAGAACCTAGGAGAGTGTATTTCAGAATGCAAAATATTTATTGACACGGTCTCATTTGGATTTTTTCTTCTGTTTTTTCGCGGTGGTTTTTTATTTAGAAAAAACAACGGACTGGCGAAGCTAATTTGTAGGATTTTTCATACTGACATTTTTCCGTTTTCTGACGGATCAAGCGCGCCTGTAACGCTTATTTTCCGGGATGTAACGATTAATTTACGCTAAAAGCGCGCTGTCATTGAGCGACCCGGCGCTGTAAGGAATGCCTGACAGATTGTCACAGGCGCTCCCCAGTGGCGGCCCGAAGCTGTCGAGCGGTGTACAATGCGCCGCGTTTTACTGTGACTCCCTTGCGTACCTACGCAAAAGGCCAAGACCTCAGGGTTTATCCATCCTGATCACTCCGCCTGGCCACGAGCCGGACGGGTTCGATTTCGTCACAGATAAAAACAAACAGGTGACGCATGACCGTTAGAAAGACGCTGTACTCCTGGTGCCTGCGCTGGGGTTTGAGCGGCGCTGCTTGAGTCGAGATTCAAGGCAGCAACGTGCATTCAACATCATCAAACCTTGCGTGAGACCCTTTTCATGAGTGGACCCCATTCCTCTTCAGGCGAGCTGAAACGCGGCCTGAAAAATCGGCATATCCAGTTGATCGCCCTCGGTGGCGCCATCGGCACCGGCCTGTTCCTGGGCTCGGCCGGGGTGCTTAAATCAGCCGGGCCGTCGATGATCCTGGGCTATGCCATCTGCGGCTTCATCGCCTTCATGATCATGCGCCAGCTCGGCGAAATGATCGTCGAAGAGCCGGTCGCCGGTTCCTTCAGCCACTTTGCCCATAAGTACTGGGGCGGTTTTGCCGGCTTCCTGTCGGGCTGGAACTGCTGGATTCTGTACATTCTGGTGGGCATGTCGGAGCTGACGGCGGTTGGCAAATACGTGCACTACTGGTGGCCGGAGATCCCGACCTGGGTCTCGGCGGCAGCGTTCTTCGTGCTGATCAATATGATCAACCTGGCCAACGTCAAAGTCTTTGGTGAGGCCGAGTTCTGGTTTGCCATCATCAAGGTGGTGGCCATCGTTGGCATGATCGCCCTGGGCAGCTACCTGCTGGTCAGCGGCAGTGGTGGGCCGCAAGCCTCGGTGAGCAACCTGTGGGACCACGGCGGTTTCTTCCCGCATGGCGTCAACGGTTTGGTGATGGCCATGGCGATCATCATGTTCTCGTTCGGCGGCCTGGAAATGCTCGGTTTTACCGCGGCTGAAGCCGACCAGCCGCGCACCGTGATCCCCAAAGCGATCAATCAGGTGATCTACCGCATTCTGATTTTCTACATCGGCGCGCTCGTGGTGCTGTTGTCGCTGACGCCGTGGGACAGCTTGCTGGCAACCCTCAACGCGTCCGGCGATGCCTACAGCGGCAGCCCGTTCGTGCAGGTGTTTTCGATGCTGGGCAGCAACACTGCCGCGCACATCCTCAACTTCGTGGTGCTGACCGCGGCGCTGTCGGTGTACAACAGCGGCACCTACTGCAACAGCCGCATGCTGCTGGGCATGGCTGAGCAGGGCGATGCGCCCAAAGCCCTGGCGAAGATCGACAAGCGTGGCGTACCGGTGCGTTCGATCCTCGCGTCGGCGGCGGTCACCCTGGTGGCGGTGCTGATGAATTACCTGATCCCGCAACACGCGCTGGAGCTGTTGATGTCGCTAGTCGTGGCCACGCTGGTGATCAACTGGGCGATGATCAGCTTCTCGCACGTGAAATTCCGCCAGCACATGGACCGCACCGGCCAGGTACCGCTGTTCAAAGCGCTGTGGTACCCGTACGGCAACTACATTTGCCTGGCGTTCGTGGCGTTTATCCTGGTGATCATGCTGATGATTCCGGGCATTCAGGTCTCGGTGTACGCGATTCCGGTATGGGTGGCGTTCATGGGGCTGTGCTACTGGATCAAGAACAAGCGCAGCGCTGAAGCGGCGTTGACCACGGCGAGTGCGGCGTTGAAGTAGGCCGTCTTGCCTCAACAGAAAACCCGGCGCCTTGCCGGGTTTTTTGTCGGCGCCGACAGGGTAGACTCGCGCCTTCTTTTTCATCGGCCCTGCCCGGAGGCTTCATGCAGCACATCGATATCGACGGCGGCAGCTTGCAGCGCGATGAGGTGCAAGACCTGATCGACCAGCACCGCGGGCCGTTGCGCTTGATGGGCGTCGATTTGAGCGGGGCAGACCTGTCGCGGAGGGTGCTGGAGCATTGGGTGTTCGAGCGCTGCACACTGGCGCAAACTTCCTTTCTCGGTGCGCGCCTGGAAGGCACGCAGTGGAAAAGTTGCCGGGCCGGGCACGCCGTGTTCGAGGCGGCCAACCTGCTCGAGGCGCAATTCATCAGCTGCGACCTGAACAACACCCGTTGGCAGCGCAGCAAGTTGTCCCAAGCCCATTTCACGCAGTGCAAACTGACGGGCGCCAACTTCACCCATTGCGCGTCCCTGGGGCTGAGCTTCAGCGAGACCTTGCTCAACAGTGCGTTCTTGTCCGGCCTGTCGTTTGCCCGAACCGTGCTCAATAATCTGGATTTTTCCGACAGCGACTTGTCGGATGCAGACTTTCGCAAGGCCGAACTTGTCGACTGCAGCCTCGCTCACGCCCGCATCAACGGTGCCAATTTTGCCGGCGCTGACTTGCGGGGCGCGGATTTGAGCGGCTTTCGCCTCAATGATGCCAAACTGTTCAAAGGCGCCGTGATTTCCAAAGCCCAGGCGTCGATGTTGTTATCCGAGTTGGGCTTGTCCGTTGCCTAAGGTTTTTGAGTGATGCTGGTAATTTCCAACAACGTGCACCTGCCCGATGCCGAGATCGAGCTGACCGCCATTCGCGCCCAGGGCGCCGGTGGGCAGAACGTCAACAAGGTATCGAGCGCGGTGCACCTGCGGTTTGATATTCCGGCATCGTCGTTGCCGGACTTTTACAAGGAACGGCTGCTGGCGCTGCGCGACAGCCGTATCACCAGTGAAGGCGTGCTGGTGCTCAAGGCCCAGCAATACCGGACCCAGGAACAGAATCGCGCGGATGCGCTGGAGCGCCTGGTGGAGCTGATCCTCAGCGCTACCAAGGTCGAGAAGAAGCGCCGCCCGACCAAGCCCACCCTGGGCTCGAAAAAGCGCCGCCTGGAATCCAAGACCAAGCGCGGCAGCATCAAGGCCGGGCGCGGTAAGGTCGACTTTTAAGCGTCGCGCGCCTCGCGGGCCTTGGGCGCTTGCCGGTACAGGTACAGGCTCAGTAGCAAGCCTCCGGCGGCGGCGAGCGCAGCGAACAGGAAGATTGAGGCAAAGCCGAACCCCGCCGCCACCGCACCTGCCAGCGGGCCGGTGATGCCCAACGACAAGTCGATAAACAGCGAGTAAGCCCCCACCGCCGAGCCCCGGCTGGAGGCCGGCACCAGGTTGACCGCCTCCACCCCCAGCGCCGGAAACACCAGGGAAAAGCCGAACCCGCTCAACGCCGCACCGGCCAGGGCGAGGTGGGCGTCGGGCGCCAGCCACAGCAACAGCAACCCGAGGATTTCCACGGACAGGCAGGCAATCGCCACGCGAAAGCCGCCGATGCGGTTGATCAAATTGCCGAACAGCAGGCGCGCGCCGATGAAGCTGGCGCCGAACAGGCTCAATGCCCACACGGCGTTGTCCCAGTGCTGGGTGGTGTAATACAGGGTAATAAAGGTGGCGATCGTGCCAAAGCCGATCGAGCCCAGGGCCAACGCGCAGCCGTGGGGCAGCACGCGGCCCAGCACATTCATGAACGGCAGGCGCACACCGGCCACAATCGGCGCTGCAACCTTGTTCCAGGCCAGAAACACGCCGAGCACCGCCAGCAGAATGATGCTGACGCCCATGCTCCACAATCCGAAATGGCTGACCAGCACCACCCCAAGTGGTGCGCCGATGGCCAGTGCGCCGTAACTGGCGATGCCGTTCCATGAAATGACTTTGGCGGTGTTGGCCGCGCCGACCCGGCCAATGCCCCAGCCGATGGCGCCCGAACCCACCAGGCTTTCGGCGCTGCCGAGCACCAGTCGGCCGATGAGCAGGCTGATCAGGCTGACGGCCGGCAGGCTGGAAAACCACGCGGCCAGCAACATGAACACGCCACTCAGGCCGCAGCCCGCCAGGCCGATCAACACCGCGCGCTTGCTGCCCAGGTTGTCGATGATTTTGCCGGCATACGGGCGGCTCAGCAGCGTGGCCAGGTACTGCACGCTGATCACCAGGCCGGCAATCACCGCGCCGTAGCCCAGTTCACTGTGGACATAGCCCGGCAACACGGCCAGGGGAATGCCGATATTGAGGTAACCGATAAAGGTGAACAGCACGATGGAAACGACTTGCAGCGTGACCGCCATGGGGCGCTGGGTATCTGGCATGGGAGAGGTCCACTGTCGCAGCAGGTAAAGATAGGCTGCTAATGATACCGGCGCTTACGCCTCGCGGGGCGGCAAAACGTAAAAACTTCAGATTACCGACAGATCAGGGTTTGGCAGGCGTCAGCATTTGCGTGGTCACCAGGGCGGCCAGGGCGTTTTCCTGGGTGCCGAAGCGCTTGAGCAGGAGCGCCTGTTTTTCAGGGCTGAGGCGGTTCCACACGTCGATCATTTGCAGGGCTGCGTCGAGTACAGCGGCGTCGGGGGTGTCGGGGAGGGTATCAGTCATGGCGGGCATCTCGGGGTGATTCAGGCAGTGTGGAAAGCGCTCAAAGGTGCGCTTTCCACACGGTCTGGTACGGCGTCAGTCCTGGCTTTTGCTGTCGACTGGTTGTGCTTCTTTGGTCTCAGGCCGGTTGTCGCTGGCCTGCTGCGGTGTTGGCTGCTCTGTTGGGTGCAGGCTTGGGAAGGGGAGATTAGGTATCTCGTGCATCGTCGTCGCTCCTCGCAAGGTCTGTTTTATCAATCGCAGTGTGATTGCGCGCTCTCAAAAAGCCTTGGCAGGATACAGCACTGAAAATGACAAAAAGAATTTTATGTCGACCTATGTACGAATTTTCATTGTTTAAGCAAGTGACAAGAGGTCACACCTTCAAGGACGCCCCTTAAAAGGCGCCCTGTTCAAAAAGGCGCCCTGTTTAAAAAGGGACCTTGCCCAAGATCATGTCGCGGTACATCACAAAGTCGCCCAAGAGGCTGTAGAGCGGGTGTTGAAACGTCGCCGGGCGGTTCTTTTCGAAGAAGAAGTGGCCGATCCAGGCGAAGCTGTAACCGGCGATGGGCAAAGCCAGCAGCAGCCCCACCGAACCTTTGCCGATGGCGTACGCCAGGATGCCAATCACCAGTGTGGTGCCGATGAAGTGCAAACGCCGGCATGTGCTATTGCCGTGTTCACTCAGGTAGTAAGGATAGAACTCGGCGAAGCTATTGAATTGTTTGACGTTTTCCACGTTGGCCGGCCCTTGGGTGGTTGTACCGCCTAACAGATGTTCGGCGGGGAGCTTATTTGAGTCTAGAGTGATCAGTGGTAACAGCCAGTGACAATAGATGCCACTTTAGTATCCTTGGCTTCCTGGCTGCCGTTAAGCCTGCTTTTTTAAGAAGACGCCATGAGCGAACGAACAACTTCTGCAAGCTGGGCGATGGGGATAGTCAAGGCGTTGGAAATGGACGGCCTGGACTGCCGTATGCTGTTCAAGCAATTGGGCCTGGACTACGCCGCCCTCAGTGACCCTGACGCGCGTTTTCCTCAGGACTCGATGACGCGGCTTTGGCAACGGGCAGTTGAGCTCTCGGGCAACCCGGCGATCGGCCTGAACATGGGCAAGGTCGTTCGCCCGGCGTCGTTTCATGTGGCCGGTTATGCGCTGATGTCCAGCAACACGTTGGCCGAGGGCTTTATGCGCCTGGTGCGTTATCAGCGCATCATCGCCGAAAGCGCCGACTTGAGCTTCCGACTCTTACCTGAAGGCTACGCGCTGATTCTGACAGTGCACGGCGACCACTTGCCACCGACCCGCCAGAGCGCCGAAGCCTCGCTGGCCAGTGCGTTGGCATTGTGCGGCTGGCTGACCGGCCGCACTTTGCAACCGCGCAAAGTGGTGCTGCAAGGCGATCAACCGGCGGACCTGACGCCTTACAAACAAGCCTTCCATGCGCCCCTGGAATTCAATGCACCTTATGACGCGCTGATTTTTGAGCAGGCCGACATGGACGCGCCGTTGCCCACGGCGAACGAAGCCATGGCGTTGCTGCATGATCGGTTTGCCGGTGAATACCTCGCGCGCTTTTCCGAGAGCCGCGTGACCCACAAGGCGCGGCAAGTGCTGTGCCGTCTGCTGCCCCAGGGCGAACCCAAACGCGAAGTGGTCGCCCAGACCTTGCACCTGTCCCAGCGCACCTTGCAGCGGCGCTTGCAGGAGGAGGGCACCAGTTTCCAGACATTGCTCGACGACACCCGCCGCGAACTCGCTGAGCAGTACCTGGCGCAGCCCAGCATGACCCTGCTGGAGATTGCCTACCTGTTGGGGTTTGCCGACCCGAGCAATTTTTTCCGCGCGTTCCGCCGTTGGTTCGATGCCACGCCCGGCGAATACCGGGCGCGGCTGCTCGAAGCGTCGACGGTCAGTGCCGCCAAAACGCCGGAATGCACAGAACAAAGACTGTAATGATCTCCAGTCGGCCCAGCAGCATGCCGAACGACAGGATCCACTTGGCCGCATCCGGCAGGCTGGCGAAGTTACCGGCCGGGCCGATGGTTTCGCCCAGGCCCGGGCCCACGCCGGAAACGGTGCTGGCCGCGCCAGTCAATGCGGTCATCCAATCCAGGCCCAGCAGCGACAATGCCAGGGCAATGGCGCAGATGGTGATGGCGAAGAAGAACGAAAAGGTCAGAATCGAGCGCACGATCTCTTCGTCGAGGCGGTGGCCGTTGTACTTCTGCTTGATCACCGCGCGCGGGTGAATCAGCTGGTTCAGGTTGGCCTTGAGCAGGATATAGGCAACCTGGAAGCGGAAGATCTTGATCCCGCCCGCCGTGGAGCCCGAGCAGCCGCCAACAAAGCCCAGGTAGAAGAACAGCATCAGTGAGAAGTTGCCCCAGATGCTGTAGTCCCCGAGTGCAAAACCGGTCGTCGTCACCACCGACGTGACGTTCACCGCCACATGGCGCAGCGCATCGAACCACGGCAGGTCGGTGCTCCACCAGTACCAGGTGCCCAGTACCAGCCAGGTCACCAGCAGCAACCCGAGCAAGCCTTGCACCTGTTGATCCTTGATCAGCGCCCGACGGTTGCCGCGCAAGGTGGCGACATACAGGGTGAACGGCAAGCTGCCGAGGATCATCACCACCACGGCGACCCAGTGCACCGCCGGTTGTTTCCAGTGGGCCAGGGATTCATCAGAGGTGGAAAACCCGCCGGTGGAAATGGCCGACATCGCGTGGTTGATCGCATCAAACAGCCCCATCCCGGCCCACCAGAACGCCAGGCTGCCGAGGATGGTGATGCCCACATACGCGGCCACAATCAGGCGCGCCACCATGTGCGAGCGCGGCATGACTTTTTCAGAGCGATCCGAGGACTCGGTCTGGAACAGGCGCATGCCACCAATGCGCAGCAGTGGCAGGATCGCCACCGCCATGCCGATAAAGCCGATGCCGCCGAGCCAGTGCAGCAGCGAGCGCCACATCAGGATGCCCGGTGACATGCTGTCCAGGCCGCTCAAGACGGTGGAGCCGGTGGCGGTAATGCCCGACATGCTTTCGAAGAAGGAGTCGGTGTAGCTGATGTGCTGGGTCAGTAAAAACGGCAGCGCGGCGAACACGCAGACCACCAGCCAACTGCTGACGGTCAGCAGGTACATGTCTCGGGGGCGCAGGTGTACGTGTTCGGGGCGGCCAGGAATGACCAGCGCCAGGCCAGCGAGAAAGGTGATCAGGCTGGCCCACAGGAACGAGGGCAGGTCGCTGGTGCGTTCGAAAATCACCAGGGTGGCCATCGGGATGACCATGGCGATCGCGAGGGTGATCAGGAAGATGCCGATGATGAAACCGATGATGCGTAAGGTCGGCAACGCCATGAAGAAAGCTCGGGTGTTGGGAGAGTGGCGCCATTCTACCCGCGGTGCAGGGCTTGTAAACCGGGCTGTCCGAGGCGACTCGGTTCACACATGTGGGAGCTGGCTTGCCTGCGATGGCGATGTACCTTTCAGCCACTGCGTTGCCTGACCCACCGCCATCGCCGGCAAGCCAGCTCCCACAGGGTTATGGGGTGGTCGGGAGCGGACATAAAAAAGGCGACCCGAAGGTCGCCTCATTCAACGCGGCGCGGATCAGAACTCGTGATCAGCGTTATCCGGGTTCAAGTCGCTGATACCCAGCTTCCCCGCCGCGGCCTCGATCGAACCGGTCTGCTTGACCAGCGCGGCGATGGCGTCACGCACGATCTGGTTGCCCGCGTCGTTACCTGCCGCGATCAGTTGGTCGTAGTGCTCGCCCTTGTTGGCGTGGTCAACCATGACCTGGATCTTCGCTTCGGTCGACGCCAGGTCAGCCTTGAGCGCGGTGTCGGCGGCCGGATCAGCTTTGGCCACCAGGGACGACAAGCTCGGCCCCGTCATCTTGGTGCCGTCAGTGCGGGTGTACTCGCCCAGGTAAACGTTACGAATGCCCTTGGCGTCGTAGAAATGCGAGTTGTGGGTGTTGTCGCTGAAGCAGTCTTGCTCGTCTTCCGGCGAGTTGGCTTCCAGGGACACCTTCATGCGCTCACCGGCCAGCTCGCCGAGGGACAGGCTGCCCATGCCGAACAACATTTTGCGCAGGCCGTCGGTGGCCGGTTCGGCCTCCAGGGTGGCGCGGTAGTTGTCTTCGACGTTGGGTTTCCAGTTGCCGACCATTTCTTCCAGGTCGCTGACCAGCAGCTGAGTCACCGCGCGCAGGTAGGTGCGACGACGCTCGTTGTTGCCGCCGGTGGCACCGTCACCGGTCATGTAGTCCGACGCAGGGCGGTTGCCCGCGCCTGGGCCGGTGCCGTTGAGGTCCTGGCCCCACAGCAGGAATTCGATGGCGTGGTAGCCGGTGGCGACGTTGGCCTCGGAACCGCCCAGCTCATTGAGGCTGGCGAGTTTTTCCGGGGTGATTTCTTTCACGTCGACCTTGTCTTCGCCCACCTGGATCTCGGTGTTGGCGATGATGTTGGCGTTGGCGCCTGGGTTACCCAGGGCGTGCTCGTAGGATTTGTCGACGTAGTCGATCAGGCCTTCGTCCAGCGGCCAGGCGTTAACTTGGCCTTCCCAGTCGTCGATGATGGTGTTGCCGAAGCGGAACACTTCACTCTGCAGGTACGGTACGCGCGCGGCGATCCAGGCGGTACGGGCCGCTTTGAGGGTGTCGTCGTTCGGGTTGGCGAGGAAGGTGTCGATTGCGGTTTGCAGGGTTTTTGCGGTGGATTCGGCATCGCTGTACACCGCGAACACCATGTCAGCGTAGTGCGCGACCACGGCCTTGGCGGCCGCTTCGTCGACCTGGCCTGCCGGGGTGGCAGCCGCTGGAGCGGTGGTGCTGGCAGCCGGGGTCGGCGCTTGGGGCGCGGCGGCCTTGTCTTTACCTTCGCCGCAACCGGCGAGAGAAATGGCAATGGCCAGCAGACTGGCGGTGGCCAGGGGCATACGAATCATGGCGAACATCCTGCTTCGGTTGTTGATGGGGCGCGCGGGGAGCGCAAAAACTGCGACATAATGCGAAAGATTTGCATTTTGTGTAAAGGTTTATACGAGGGAAATATTTAGTATTGTTTTCAGCGTTCAGAGAATCGCCGCGTTGTCGCGCTCGGACTGTTTCAGATACGCCGCCAACTCCCGGGCCGGCAGCGGTTTGCTGTAGTGATAGCCCTGGCCCTCGTGGCACCCCTCGGAAATGATGTAGGCCTCCTGTTCGGCGGTTTCCACGCCTTCGGCGATCACCTGCATGCCCAGGCTTTTGCCCAGTTGGATAATGGCGCGCACGATGGTTGCGTCGTCGTCGTCATCGAGCAGGTCCTGGACGAAGCTCTTGTCGATCTTGATCTTGTCCAGCGGCAGGCTTTTCAGGTAGCTGAGGGACGAATAGCCGGTGCCGAAGTCATCAATCGCGATCAGCGCCCCGGAACGGCGCAGGCTCAGCAAGTGCTGGGCGGCGGTGCTGATGTCTTCCATCAGGCCGGTCTCGGTCACTTCCAGTTCAAGGCTGCGCGGCGGCAGGCGGTAAATCTGCATGAGGTTGTTGACCACCCGCGGCAGCTCGGTGTGGTGCAACTGCACGGTGGACAGGTTGACCGCCATGCGCAGGGTGGTGAAGCCCAGGTCATGCCATTCGCGCAATTGCCGGCAGGCCTGGTCGAGTACCCATTCGCCAATTGGAATAATGGTGCCGTTCTGTTCGGCCAACGGGATGAACAAATCGGGCGGCACCAGGCCGTGTTCCGGATGCTGCCAGCGGATCAAGGCTTCCACGCCCACCACGCGGTGGTCGCGGTAGCTGATCTGCGGTTGGTAGACCAGGTGAAACTGGTCGCGGCTGAGGGCGTCGCGCAGGTCTTTTTCCAGCTCGCGGCGCCGGCGCATTTCACTGTCGACGCTGGCGATATAGAACTGATAGCGGTTGCGCGAGCGGCTCTTGGCCAGGGTCATGGTCTGTTCGGCTTTTTGCAGCAGCTTCTCGGTGCTGTCGCCGTCTTCCGGGAACAACGTGATACCGATGGTCGCGCGCAGGCGAATCTGCTCATGCTCGAGGGCAAATTCGGCTTCCAGGTCATCCAGGATGCTTTGTGCCAGTTCGGCGGCTTCGTAAGGTTGGTCGATATCCGCCTGCACCAGCGCGAACTGATCGCCGCCCAGCCGGGCCAGGGCGCCGAGGCGGCCACTGTGGGCGCGCAAGCGATCGGCCAGGGCCAGCAGCAGTTTGTCACCGGCCTGATAAGTGAACTGTTCGTTGACGCTTTTGAAGTCATCCAGGCCTACGCACAACACCGCAACGCGGCGCTGTCGGCGGCCGGCGTCGATCAGGATCTTGTCCAGTTGCTCCTGCAGTTTCTGGCGATTGGGCAGGCCGGTGAGGAAGTCGTATTGGGCCATGCGCAGCAGGCTCGATTCTGCCTCGTGCCGCAGGTGAGTATTGCGTTCGATGGATTCGAGCAACTCGTTGGCGGTGTTGATCCACAGCCCCAGCTCGTTGCGTTCGTGGCCCTTGATTTGGGGGATCTTGTGTTCGCTGGGCCGGTCCGGGTTGATCGACGTCAGGTGCTCGATAATCCGTGACAACGGCTTGGTCAGCAGCCAGTGATAAACCAGGTACAACACCAGCCCCATGGCCAGCGCGCGCAGTACGCCGGAAATAAAGATGATCACCGAGCTGACCAGAAAACCTTTGCCATAGGTAGCCGTGTCCAGGGTGATGCTCAGGTCACCGTAATACTCGCTGTAGGGGCCTTTGCCGACCAATGAGGTGGTGAAGGTGCGCTCCTGGCCAAGAATCAGGTCGGTCAGCCAGCGGGTGGGCGATTGCTGTAATGCGCGGCTTTTTTCCGCGAGCATGGTTTCGTTGGGATGGCCGATGGAGGCCATGCGCACGGCATCGTCCTGAAACAGGCCTTCGATTACCTGCATGCCCATCTCGCGGTCCAGGCTGTAGACGGCCTGTGTGGAGGGGTCGCGAAACATGTCGAGGATGCGCTGGGCATCGCCGGCCACGGCCTGGCGCGTCTTGTAGGCATCGAAAACGATCTGCGCCACGCTCAGCGCCACGCCCACGATCAATGCCGACAGCAGCACCACCCGTAGCAACTTCACCGACAAGCTGTTTTTGAGTTCCAGCTTCAAAGGGGCATTCCTTGTTCCATGCGGGTGGCCTCAATATGCCATGAGTATTGGCAATCTCGTGATGGCAGTCAAAGGAACATTAGGGCATCGGCAGGTTTGACAAGGAACTTGAGAGGGGCACCGGGGCGAGGCGGACATGGATCCGCCTGCCTTGAGCAATTCCCGTGGGCGCAGCGGATGCGCTGGGAACTGACGCTTTTTTACGCGACGTTGATGTTGACGGTGCTGTTGGTGGATTCGTTGTTTGAAAAATTCACACGTTCCTTGTTGTGCATGTCTTCATGCGCAATCTTGTTTTGATCACCTTCACCTTGCTTGTTGCCAGATTGCGACTGAGCCATTTGACCGGCTGCTTTGGCGAGCTCGGTCACAGCTTTGAGGCCCTCTTGGGCCAAACCGGCAACCATAGGGAGCATGGATGTTATTGCGCCGATGGTCATAGTAATTTCTCCGACAGGTACGAGAGGCGAATTCCTCACACTGTCTACGTGGCAAGATCCGCGCACCGAGTTCCAGCCACCAGAGCACAATTCACTGCCCATAAAAAAGCCCGGCACGATGGCCGGGCTCTCTTTACCGCAAGCGTTGCTTAGGCAGTGAAGGTCTTGCCTTCGAACTGCTCAGCCACGAACTTCCAGTTGACCAGGTTCCAGAACGCTTCCACATACTTTGGACGCACGTTGCGGTAGTCGATGTAGTAAGCGTGTTCCCAGACGTCGCAGGTCAGCAGCGGGGTGTCGCCGCTGGTCAGCGGGTTGCCGGCGCCGATGGTGCTGGCCAGGGCCAGGGAACCGTCAGCCTTTTTCACCAGCCAGCCCCAACCGGAACCGAAGGTGCCGACGGACGTCTTGGTGAACTCTTCTTTGAACTTGTCGAACGAACCGAAAGCGGCGTTGATAGCCTCAGCCAGTGCGCCGGTAGGTTGGCCGCCGGCGTTTGGCGCCAGGCAGTTCCAGTAGAAAGTGTGGTTCCAGACCTGAGCGGCGTTGTTGAAGATGCCGCCCGAAGAAGACTTGACGATTTCTTCCAGGGTCTTGCCTTCGAACTCGGTGCCTGGCACCAGGTTGTTCAGGTTCACGACATAGGTGTTGTGGTGCTTGTCGTGGTGGTATTCCAAGGTTTCCTTGGAAATGTGCGGCTGCAGGGCATCGTGTGCGTAGGGCAGCGGCGGCAATTCGAAAGCCATGATGATTCTCCTAATCAGGTCAGTTGCGGTGAGCGCAAGGCCGATCACGGGCGGCCAAACAAGCGCCGGGGAGTTTGTACTCTTTGCGGCGCAGGGTCCGGATCATAGCACCGGGGGTGCGGCAAAACCACGCAACAACTGTGTGGGATAGAGGTTCCAGAGCGTTTTGGAATATTCATCAAGCACTGATCAATTGATACGCCACGCTGAACATCATCGCCGCCACCAGAAAGTCCAACAGCCGCCATGTAGCGGGGCGCGCGAGCCAGGGTGCCAGCCACGCAGCGCCCAATGCCAGTGTGGCAAACCACAGGAATGACGCGCTGGCGGCACCGGCTACATAGGCGCCGGGTTCAGTTTGTTGAGCGCCCAACGAGCCAATCAACAGCACGGTGTCCAGGTACACATGCGGGTTGAGCAGTGTCACCGCCAGGGCGCTGAGTAACACCGCGCGCAGCGAACGCACCTTGAGGTTTTCGCCTTGTTCCAGACTTTGCCTGGAACACGCCCGGCGCAGCGCCAGGGTGCCATACCACAGCAGGAATGCCGCACCACCCCAGCGGGCGATTGCCAGCAGCAGCGGGTTCTGCGCCAGCACCGTAGCCAGGCCGAATACCCCGGCAGCTACAAGTATTGCATCGCACACGATGCACAGCGCGGCCACCGGCAAATGGTGTTCACGGCGCAGGCTTTGCGCCAACACGAACGCATTCTGGGTGCCGATCGCCATGATCAGGCCGAGGGCCACCAGCAGCCCGTTCACGTAGCTTTGCCACATAAGAGTTACTCCGCGTTTGCTGCCAATTGGCGCAATACATCCATGGCCCGCTCAGCATCGCTGCGGCCGACAAACAGGTGGTCGTGGTAGTAACCGGCGATCACGTTGCAGCTGATGCCGGCTTGGCCCAGCGCGCTGGCAAAGGCCGCGGTTAAACCCACGGCTTCCAGGGCGGAGTGCACGTTCAAGGTGATCCACGCAGCCACATAGTCAAACGCCAGCCCGGCGTGCTCTGCCTGTTGGCGCTCTAGAATCAGCGTCAGCCCTTCCTGTTCGCGAAAGCTGCCGATCACGTCGCACCCTTGCGGCACGCGCTGATCGGGCAGGGTGCAGAACACATAATCGCCGTCATTGAGGTGCGGGCTCATGCTGCGCAGCAGGGTTGCCAGGGCGGTTTCACCGGCCATGTGAGAATTCCTTGATAGAGAAAGAAGCAATGCTGGTCATTCTCACGGGCTACGTTGTATAAGAAAAACCAATATTGCTGATCGCTCATTAGAGAAACTGATGTTCGACTATAAATTGCTGTCCGCATTGGCCGCGGTGGTGGAACAGGCCGGCTTTGAACGCGGCGCCCAGGTGCTGGGGCTTTCGCAGTCGGCGATTTCTCAACGCATCAAGTTGCTTGAGGCGCGCATCGGTCAGCCGGTGTTGGTGCGGGCCTCGCCGCCGACGCCCACCGACATCGGCCGGCGCCTGCTCAACCACGTGCAACAAGTGCGCTTGCTGGAGCGCGACCTGCAAAGCCAGGTGCCGGCGCTGGACGAGGAGGGCATGCCCGAGCGTTTGCGCATCGCGCTGAATGCCGACAGCCTTGCCACCTGGTGGGCCGAGGCGGTCAGCGACTTTTGCGCCGAGCAGCATTTGCTGCTGGACCTGGTGGTGGAAGACCAGACCGTTGGCCTCAAGCGCATGCGCGCCGGTGAAGTGGCGGCCTGTATTTGCGCCAGCGAGCGCCCCGTGGCTGGGGCGCGCAGCCTGTTGCTCGGCGCCATGCGTTATCGCGCGTTGGCCAGCCCTGCGTTTATTGCGCGGCATTTCCCTGAGGGCGTGCGCGCCGATCAACTGGCGCGAACACCGGCGCTGGTGTTCGGTCCGGATGATTTCCTGCAACACCGTTACCTGGCGTCCCTGGGAGTAGATGGCGGTTTCGAGCACCATCTATGCCCGTCGTCCGAAGGCTTTATCCGTTTGACCGAAGCCGGCCTGGGCTGGGGGCTGGTACCCGAATTACAGGTGCGCGACCAACTGCAAACCGGCGTATTGGTCGAGTTGTTGCCAGATAAGCCCATTGACGTGCCGTTGTACTGGCATCATTGGCGCAGTGGCGGGCAACTGTTGGGCTTGTTGACCGACCATTTGGCCCAGGCATGTGGCCAATGGTTGGTGCCCTATCAGCAGTAACAAGCGTCAAGCTGCAAGCTGCAAGAGAAAAGCTTGCGGATCGTTTTTAACTTGTGGCTTGAAGCTTGACGCTGGCAGCTGCATCCGTAGGAGGCTACATGAAGATTCTGGTCACCGGCGCAAGCGGCTTCATCGGCGGGCGCTTTGCGCGGTTCGCTCTGGAGCAAGGCCTGGACGTGCGGGTCAACGGGCGGCGCGCCGAAGGTGTGGAACACCTGATACGGCGCGGTGCCGAGTTTATCCAGGGTGATTTGAATGATGCCGACCTTGTGCGCGATCTGTGCCGAGACGTCGAAGCCGTGGTGCATTGCGCCGGCGCCGTCGGGCTGTGGGGCAAGTATCAGGACTTCCATCAAGGCAATGTGCTGGTCACTGAAAACGTCGTCGAAGCCTGCCTCAAGCAGCGCGTCGGCCGGCTGGTGCACCTGTCGTCGCCGTCGATCTACTTCGACGGGCGTGATCACCTGGGGCTGACCGAAGAGCAAGTGCCAAAGCGCTTCAAGCACCCGTATGCCGCTACCAAATACCTGGCGGAACAGAAGGTGTTCGGCGCCCAGGAGTTCGGCCTGGAAGTGCTGGCCTTGCGCCCGCGCTTTGTCACGGGGGCCGGTGACATGAGCATTTTTCCGCGCCTGTTGAAAATGCAGCGCAAGAACCGCCTGGCCATCGTCGGCGATGGCCTGAACAAGGTCGATTTCACCAGCGTGCACAACCTCAACGAAGCGTTGCTCAGCAGTTTGCTGGCGACCGGCTCGGCGCTGGGCAAGGCCTACAACATCAGCAACGGCGCGCCTGTGCCGGTGTGGGACGTGGTCAACTACGTGATGCGCCAGATGGACATGCCGCAGGTCACGCGTTATCGGTCTTACGGCTTGTCCTACAGCGTGGCGGCGTTGAACGAGGCATTCTGCGCGATGTGGCCGGGGCGTCCGGAGCCAGCGTTGTCGCGCCTGGGCATGCAGGTGATGAACAAAGATTTCACCCTCGACATCAGCCGCGCGAGGCATTATCTCGACTACGAGCCCAAGGTCAGCCTGTGGACCGCCCTCGACGAATTCTGCAGTTGGTGGAAAGCTCAGGATCCGGGGCTCAAGTAGGTTCACAAGCGGCAATACATCGGGAACCGAATGTGCGGTTCCGGGTCGATCAGTGCGGCGCGAACGCGGTTTATACTGCCGTCGCTCGGCTTTTCAGGTAGCCATCTCACCGATTCAGGGTTGATTCATGCGTAACGATGCTAAAGACGATTTCGACAACGTTCCCAGCCTGCGGGCAGACATCGGGGACGATGATGATTTCGAGCCGACACCTGCTACCTCCGTGCGCTCGCGCAATACGCCGGTGGTCAAGGTCAAGAGCGCCACGACCGGCCCGTTGTGGGCACTGGTGGGCGCGCTGCTGATCGCCTTTGCGGGCCTTGCCTGGTGGAGCTTTCAGCAGATTTCCCTGATGGGCCAGCAGTTGGTTGCCACGCAAGAAAGCTTTGCGCGCATCAGTGAAGAAGCGGCGGGGCGTTTGCAGGACATATCCGGCAAGGTGGTCGCCAGCGAAGCCAACGTGAACAACGGCAGCGAAGCGCTCAAGTTGCAAATCAAGCAGCTGGAAGCGCAGTTGCAGGAGCAAGGCAAGCAGCAGGTCGGCGTTGCCGGCCAGGCGAGCGAGCTGGACCAGCGCCTGGCGCAAATGACCGCCAGCACGACCGACCTGGCCAATGCGAATGCCAAGTTACAGGGCCAGGTGCAGGCGTTGACCGACGCGGTGGCAACGCTCAAGGCGGCGCAAAGCGAAATCAAAGACCTGTCTGCCGACGTGGCTGCCCTGAAAAAACAGGGCAACCCGAGCGCGGCGATTGCGCGCCTGGAGCAGGACCTGGTGGTACTCAAAAGCGCCCAGGACAACCAGCCCGCCAACAGCGATGCGCCGACCAATAAAGAGTTCGACGTGTTCCGTATCCAGACCACGCGCAACATCACCACGTTGCAGAGCCAGGTGCAGAACCTGCAGCAACAGCTCAACGAGCCGGCGAAAGTCAGGCCTCTAGGAGGGCAGTGATAGTCGGTGTGAGCCGGTTTCAAACTGTGAGAGCTGGCTTGCCTGCGATAGCGGTCTGCCAGCTCATGCTTTGTAACTGACCCACCGCTGTCGCAGGCAAACCAGCTCCCACAATCAGATGGGGGCCAGAGTTGGGCGCAGGGCTCGCGTCTGGATTGTCACCGGCTGGTGACATTTCCAGTCCCCTTCGTTACTTGCCCTCATGTCACCCTTGTTTAGACTCCGGTCATCCCATAAAAAATAATAAGGGCCACCCATGACCATGCAACCACTGCCTGCCAGTAGTTGGCTGAACGCACCTGCCCATCACAGCTGGCTCGCCACCGAAGGCCAGCGCCTGCTGGCATTCGCCAAGGCCTCGCGCCTGCCTGACGGTTTTGGCAACCTCGATGATCAAGGCCAATTGCCGGCCGATGCCCACGCCGAAACCATGAACACCGCCCGCATGACCCACAGCTTCGCCATGGCCCACGCCATGGGCCTGCCCGGTTATGTCGACCTGGTGGCGCACGGCGTCGCGGCCCTGAGTGGCCCATTGCGTGATAGCGAGCACGGCGGTTGGTTCGCCGCGGCCCACGCCGTCGATGGCAACCGTGGCAAGGCCGCTTACCTGCATGCTTTCGTTGCCCTCGCCGCGAGTTCGGCGGTGGCAGTGGGCGCGCCCGGTGCTCAGAATCTGTTGAACGACGCCGTGCACATCATCGACCAGTTTTTCTGGAGCGAGGAGGAGGGCGCCATGCTCGAGTCCTTTGCCCAGGACTGGACCGGTGTGGAGGCTTATCGCGGCGCCAACAGCAACATGCACGCTACCGAAGCGTTTCTGGCGCTGGCCGATGTCACCGCAGACACGCGCTGGCTGGACCGCGCACTGCGTATTGTCGAGCGCGTTATTCACACCTGCGCCGCCGGCAACCAGTTCATGGTCATCGAGCATTTCGACGCCCAGTGGCAACCGCTGCTGGGCTACAACGAAGACAATCCCGCCGACGGCTTTCGCCCTTATGGCATCACCCCCGGCCACGGTTTTGAGTGGGCGCGGCTGCTGCTGCACCTGGAGGCGGCCCGCCTGCAAGCCGGGCTGATGACCCCGGACTGGCTGGTCACCGATGCCAAGGGCTTGTTCGCCAGTGCCTGCGAATACGCCTGGGCCGTGGACGGTGCGCCTGGCATTGTCTACACGCTCGATTGGAACCACCGCCCGGTGGTGCGCGAGCGCCTGCACTGGACCCATGCCGAAGCCAGCGCCGCTGCCCAAGCGCTGCTCAAACGCACCGCAGAGCTGCATTACGAAATCTGGTATCGGCGGTTCTGGGAGTTTTGCGAAAACCACTTTATCGACCGTGTCCATGGCAGCTGGCACCACGAGCTGAGCCCGCACAACCAGCCCAGCAGCAAGATCTGGGGCGGCAAGCCAGACCTTTATCACGCCTGGCAAGCGGTGGTGCTGCCTGCGCTACCCTTGTCACCCAGCATGACCAGCGCTTTGGCACAGGGTTGTTATGTCACCAAATGGTGACATTTGTACGTCCCTTTGTTACCTGCGCCTTGAAAATCCCTGTTTAAACTCCGTGCAGCGCAAGCTCTAGACTTGCATGCATAACAACAAGAAAAGGTACTCAGATGAACGCGATTAATCGCCTCGCCGTAGCTATTTCCATTGCCTCGTTGTTTCCCCTCAGTGCATTTGCCGCCGACTCGAAAGGGACGGTTGAAGTTGTGCATTGGTGGACCTCGGGCGGTGAAAAAGCGGCTGTAGATGTCCTGAAGGCCCAAGTTGAGAAAGACGGCTTCACCTGGAAAGACGGTGCTGTCGCAGGCGGCGGTGGTGCCACGGCCATGACCGTGCTGAAAAGCCGCGCAGTTGCCGGCAACCCGCCCGGCGTTGCCCAGATCAAAGGCCCCGACATCCAGGAATGGGCGTCCACTGGCTTGCTCGACACCGACGTGCTCAAAGACGTCGCCAAAGAAGAAAAGTGGGACTCCCTGCTCGACAAGAAAGTCTCCGATACCGTGAAGTACGAAGGTAACTACGTTGCCGTACCGGTCAACATCCACCGCGTCAACTGGCTGTGGATCAACCCGGAAGTCTTCAAGAAAGCCGGTATCACCAAGAACCCGACCACCCTCGAAGAATTCTACGCAGCCGGCGACAAGCTCAAAGCCGCGGGCTTCATTCCGCTTGCCCACGGTGGCCAGCCTTGGCAGGACAGCACCGTATTCGAAGCGGTCGTGCTGTCGGTGATGGGTGCCGACGGCTACAAGAAAGCCCTGGTTGACCTGGACAACGGCGCGCTGACCGGTCCTGAAATGGTCAAGGCTCTGACTGAGCTGAAGAAAGTCGCGACCTACATGGACGTCGACGGCAAAGGCCAGGACTGGAACCTGGAAGCAGGCAAAGTCATCAACGGCAAGGCCGGCATGCAGATCATGGGTGACTGGGCCAAGTCCGAGTGGACCGCCGCCAAGAAAGTCGCCGGTAAGGATTACGAGTGCGTAGCCTTTCCGGGCACCGACAAAGCCTTCACCTACAACATCGACTCCCTGGCGGTGTTCAAGCAGAAAGACAAAGGCACTGCTGCCGGTCAGCAGGACATTGCCAAAGTCGTGCTGGGTGAAAACTTCCAGAAAGTCTTCAGCATCAACAAGGGCTCGATCCCTGTGCGCACCGACATGCTCAACGAAATGGACAAGCTCGGTTTCGACTCCTGCGCCCAGACCGCTGCCAAAGACTTCCTGGCTGACGCCAAGACGGGCGGCCTGCAGCCAAGCATGGCGCACAACATGGCCACCACCCTGGCCGTGCAAGGTGCGTTCTTTGATGTCGTGACCAACTACATCAACGACCCGAAAGCCGACCCGGCCGACACCGCCAAGAAACTCGGCGCTGCGATCAAGTCTGCGAAGTAACGGTTAGCACGGCTGATCCTTGTGAGGGGAAACCCCCTGACCCCTCACAAGGTTTGTTCCTGTAGTCCTTTTTCCCTGTACTGGATTTTCCCATGAGTTCTGTTGCTGTGTTCAGCAAGGCCTCGCCGTTCGATGCACTGCAGCGCTGGCTCCCTAAACTGGTGCTGGCGCCCAGCATGTTCATCGTGCTGGTGGGCTTTTATGGCTACATCCTGTGGACGTTCGTGCTGTCGTTCACCACATCCACCTTCCTGCCAAGTTACAAATGGGCCGGCCTTGCGCAATACGCGCGGTTGTTCGACAACGACCGCTGGTGGGTAGCGAGCAAGAACCTGGCGGTTTTTGGCGGGATGTTTATCGGTATCACCCTGGTGATTGGCGTGACCCTGGCGATTTTCCTCGACCAGAAAATCCGCCGCGAAGGTTTTATCCGCACCATTTACCTGTACCCGATGGCGCTCTCGATGATCGTCACCGGTACCGCCTGGAAATGGCTGCTCAACCCGGGCATGGGCCTGGACAAACTTCTGCGTGACTGGGGCTGGGAAGGCTTCCGTCTCGACTGGCTGATCGACCCCGACCGCGTCGTGTACTGCCTGGTGATTGCCGCCGTGTGGCAAGCCTCCGGTTTCATCATGGCGATGTTCCTCGCCGGCCTGCGTGGCGTTGATCAGTCGATCATCCGTGCCGCGCAGATCGACGGCGCGAGCCTGCCGCGCATCTACTGGAGCGTGGTGCTGCCCAGCCTGCGTCCGGTGTTCTTCAGTGCGGTAATGATCCTGGCGCACATCGCCATCAAGAGCTTCGACCTGGTGGCGGCAATGACCGCCGGCGGCCCGGGCTACTCCTCCGACCTGCCTGCGATGTTCATGTACTCGTTCACCTTCAGTCGTGGCCAGATGGGCATGGGCTCGGCCAGTGCAATCCTGATGCTCGGCGCGATCCTCGCGATCATCGTGCCTTACCTGTACTCCGAGCTGAGGACCAAGCGTAATGACTAGTCTCGCTTCCAAACCGACCACCAGCCTGAGTCGCGTCGCGATCTACGCGGTGCTGATCCTCGCGGTGCTGCTGTACCTGGTGCCGCTGGTGGTGATGCTGCTGACCAGCTTCAAAACCCCGGAAGACATCAGCACCGGCAACCTGCTGAGCTGGCCGACCGTGGTCACCGGCATCGGCTGGGTCAAGGCCTGGGCCACTGTAGATGGCTACTTCTGGAACTCGATCAAGATCACCGTTCCGGCCGTATTGATCTCCACCGCCATCGGCGCGTTGAATGGCTATGTGCTGTCGTTCTGGCGCTTTAAAGGCTCGCAGTTGTTCTTCGGCCTGCTGTTGTTCGGCTGCTTCCTGCCGTTCCAGACCGTGCTGCTGCCGGCCTCGTTCACCCTCGGCAAAATGGGCCTGGCCAGTACCACCACCGGCCTGGTGTTTGTGCACGTGGTCTACGGGTTGGCGTTTACTACACTGTTCTTCCGTAACTACTACGTGAGCATTCCGGATGCGCTGATCAAGGCGGCACGACTGGACGGTGCGGGTTTTTTCACCATCTTCCGTCAGATCATTCTGCCGATGTCGACGCCGATCATCATGGTCTGCCTGATCTGGCAGTTCACCCAGATCTGGAACGACTTCCTGTTCGGTGTGGTGTTCTCCAGCGGCGACTCGCAGCCCATTACGGTGGCGCTGAACAACCTGGTCAACACCAGCACCGGGGCCAAGGAATATAACGTGGATATGGCGGCGGCGATGATCGCCGGGCTGCCGACCCTGCTGGTCTATGTGATCGCAGGCAAGTATTTCGTGCGCGGCCTCACGGCCGGCGCGGTCAAGGGGTAATCATGGCTACGCTTGAACTTCGCAATGTAAACAAGACCTATGGCGCCGGCCTGCCCGACACCTTGAAGAACATCGAACTGTCGATCAAGGAAGGCGAATTCCTGATCCTGGTCGGCCCTTCGGGTTGCGGCAAATCCACGCTGATGAACTGCATCGCCGGGCTTGAAACCATCACCGGCGGCGCGATCATGATCGGTGATAAAGACGTCAGCGGCATGAGCCCCAAGGATCGCGACATCGCCATGGTGTTCCAGTCCTACGCGCTGTACCCGACCATGAGCGTGCGCGAGAACATCGAGTTCGGCCTGAAGATTCGCAAAATGAGCCAGGCCGATATCGACACCGAAGTAGCGCGCGTGGCCAAGCTGCTGCAGATCGAACACTTGCTCAACCGTAAACCGGGACAACTGTCCGGTGGCCAGCAACAGCGTGTGGCCATGGGCCGTGCCCTGGCGCGTCGGCCGAAGATCTACCTGTTCGACGAACCGCTGTCCAACCTCGACGCCAAGCTGCGCGTCGAGATGCGCACCGAAATGAAACTGATGCACCAGCGTCTGAAAACCACCACCGTCTACGTCACCCACGATCAGATCGAAGCGATGACCCTGGGCGACAAAGTGGCGGTGATGAAGGACGGCATCATCCAGCAGTTCGGCACGCCAAAAGAGATCTACAACAACCCGGCCAACCAATTTGTGGCGAGCTTCATTGGTTCGCCGCCGATGAACTTCGTGCCGCTGCGCCTGCAACGCAAGGACGGTCGTCTGGTGGCGCTGCTCGACAGCGGCCAGGCGCGCTGCGAGCTGGCGCTTAACGTGTCGGACGCCGGCCTCGAAGACCGCGACGTGATCCTGGGCCTGCGCCCGGAGCAGATCATGCTGGCGGCAGGCGAGGGCGACAGCGCATCGAGCATTCGTGCCGAAGTCCAGGTCACCGAGCCGACTGGTCCGGACACCCTGGTGTTCGTGCAACTGAACGACACCAAGGTCTGCTGCCGCCTGGCGCCCGACGTGGCGCCGCAGGTGGGCGAGACCCTGACCCTGCAATTCGATCCAGCCAAGGTGCTGCTGTTTGACGCCAACACCGGCGAGCGCCTGGGCACTGCCGCTTCATTGCCAGCACAGGACCGTGCGGATAATGTGGCCCAATTCAAGGGACGCTGAGTGTTGCGCCTGAATGGATAACTTGTTGTTTTAGTTAAAAAAAGTAACCCGCGTTAGATAAAAACAGTTTAATAACAATAAAGACGAGGATGTAGGGATGAAAAAGCAACACAACAACACCCGGCTGATCTGCCAACTGTCAGCGGCAGCAGCCCTGGTATTGTCCGCCAATGCGATGGCGGACGATGCTTTCAGTGCCGATTCCAAGTGGATGACCGGCGATTGGGGCGGCGAGCGTACCAAGCTGATCGAGCAAGGTATCGATATCAAGGCTGATTACGTTGGGGAAGTCGGTGGCAACCTGAGCGGTGGCTACAACAACGACAAAACTGCCCGTTACGCTGACCAGTTCGGTCTGGGCGTAGCACTGGATCTGCAAAAGCTGTGGGGCTGGGATAACACCCAGGCCAAGATCCAACTGACCAACCGGAACGGCGCAAACATCTCCAATGACCGCATTGGTGACCCGCGTGCCGGCACCTTGAGTTCGTCTCAAGAAGTTGATGGCCGAGGCCACATGGTGCGTCTGACCCAGTTCTGGATTCAGCACCAGATGTTCGACAACAAGTTGGACGTGAAGCTCGGTTACTTCGGTGAAGGCGAAGACTTCAACACCTTCCCATGCGACTTCCAGAACCTGTCGTTCTGCGGCTCGCAAGTGGGTAACTACGTCAACACCTGGTACAACTGGCCTGTCAGCCAGGCGGCGATCCGCGTGAAGTACAACATCACGCCTGAGCTGTATGCGCAAATCGGTGCGTACAACCAGAACCCATCGCAGCTGGAGCACGGCAACGGCTTCAAACTCAGCGGCAGCGGCACCAAGGGCACCGTATTGCCGGTGGAATTGGTCTGGTCGCCGAAGGTCAATGGCCTGCCGGGCGAATACCGTGTGGGTTACTACAAGAGCACCGCTGACGCTACCGACGTACGTGAAGACGTCAACGGTAACGATGCGGGCACCACCGGTGCGGCGTTCCGCGTGCGTAGCAGCAAAAGCGGCTACTGGGGCGTTCTGCAACAGCAACTCACCACGCACAATGGCGATGCTTCGCGCGGCCTGAACATTGCGGCCAACGTGACCTTCCACGACAAAGACACCAACCTGGTCGACAACTACCAGTCGCTGATGCTTGTGTATAAAGGTCCATTCGACGCGCGTACCAAAGATGACGTCGGTATCGGTGTTTCCCGCATCCATGCCAACAGTGACGTGAAGAAAAACGCTGAGCTGCTCAACGCGGCCGGTGGCTTCACCGACTACGACCAGTCCGGTTACGCACCGCTGCGTAACACCGAGTACAACGTCGAACTCAACTACGGCATCCACGTCACCAACTGGCTGACCGTGCGTCCTAACCTGCAATACATCGCCAACCCAGGTGGTGTGAAACAAGTCGACAACGCGGTAGTAGCGGGCCTGAAAATTCAGTCTACGTTCTAACGCTGTTGCGATAAGCTCCTTCTCTCTGTGCGCATTTTGCGGATAGCCATGGCTATCCGCTTTTTTTTGGATTGCACTGTGAAGAACTTCAGGACCGTGGCACATGCATGAGCATCCGCTGCAACGCTTTTTCAAATCCCTGCGCGAGCGTCCGGTGTTCGCCTGGGAACGCTTTCAGATGCGCGACGTGTTGGTCATCGACCATCCGTTGTGCCAGGCAGTGTTCAGCCGTCAGGGCGCGCAATTGCTGCACTTTCAACCGCGTGGCCAGAAACCCTGGCTGTGGTGCGCGGCCAAGTGGCCGCAAGTCGGCGCCATCCGAGGCGGCGTGCCGGTGTGCTGGCCGTGGTATGGGCGCCATCCGAGCGAAAACGCGTGGCCTTCCCATGGGTGGGCGCGGCTGATCGACTGGAAGCTGCTCGACAGCAGCACCGACGACGACGGCGTGCGCCTGCACTGGCAATTGCAGCTGTGCGACTGGCAGGTCGACCTGCATGCACACCTGGGTGAAACCCTGGAACTGCGCCTGTGCACCGAGCATCAGGACGAGTTGCCGTGCCAATTGAGCCATGCTTTGCACGCCTATTGGCGTATTGGTCACGTGGATGAGATAGCGCTGTCTGGGCTTGATGGCGCGCAAGGTTATGACCAGCTCAATCGCCAGGCTTGCCAGCAGGAAGGCGAGCTGCGCGTGGATGGCGGGTGCCAACGGGTGTTCCAGCACGAGGGCGAATTGCACCTCAAGGACCACGCCTGGCAACGCGAATTGTGCATCGACACCGGCGACAGCGCCGACACCGTGGTGTGGCACCCGGGCAGCCGGCCGTTGTTGGGCGTGAGCTTTAACGAGGCGTCAGGGTTTGTGTGCGTGGAGTCGGCGATGGCCGGTGCGAGCTTGGCACCGGGGGAGAGGGCGCATTTGAGTTTGCAGGCCAGGGCAGGGGCTTAGTGGTGCGGCTGATGGCCTCATCGGGGGCAAGTGAAGCCAGCACACAGGCTGGCTTAGTTGAACTCATCCCCCACCGGATACCGGCTGTCATTCAGGCTCTCTTTGATCTTGCGCAAATGCGGCTGGAAATCCACCCCGCGGCGCAAGGTCATGCCGGTCGCCAGTACATCCAGCACGGTGAGCTGGATGATCCGCGAGGTCATCGGCATGTAGATGTCCGTGTCTTCGGGCAGCGGAATGTTCAGGCTTACCGTACTGGCCTTGGCCAGTGGCGAGTTCTCGGCGGTCACGCCCAGCACTGACGCACCGTTTTCCCGGGCGATGCGCGCCACTTCCACCAACTCACGGGTACGCCCGGTGTAGGAAATAATCACGAACAGCTCGCCCGTATGCGCCACAGACGCGATCATGCGCTGCATCAGCACGTCGGCATGCGCGGTCACGGCCAGGTTGAAGCGAAAAAATTTGTGCAGCGCATCCATGGCCACCGGGGCCGAAGCGCCAAGGCCGAAGAAGTGGATCTGCCGCGCCTGGATCAACAGGTCCACGGCCTTGCTGATCAGGGCCGGGTCCAGGGCCTGGCAGGCGCTGTCCAGCGAGGCAATGGCGCTGCCAAAGATCTTCTGCGTGTAGGCCTCAGGGTTATCATCGGCTTCCACGGCGCGGCTGACATACGCCGCGCCACTGGCCAAACTTTGCGCCAGCTGCAATTTAAGTTCAGGGTAACCGCTGACGCCGAACGAACGGCAGAAACGGTTGACCGTCGGTTCACTGACCGAGGCGGCTTGGGCGAGGGCGGCGATAGAGAAGCGGGTCGCCTGCTGCGGGTTGAGCAGGATAACCTCGGCGACTTTTTTCTCGGCCTTGTTCAATTCTTCGAGGCGGTTCCGGATCTGTTCCAGAAGATTTCGCACGCGGTCCATTCAGTCTTTCCTTCGGGCGACGATGCAAATTAAGGGCGATAACCAATCGACGAGTGGTTATTTGCGGTGGCCTATCCTACTGAGGGTAGCTGAACACCACCACTCGGAATGCGTATTTCGGGAAAATGTTGTGGTTATTACTACATTTTTCCTTGAGTGATGCCTTGAAAAAAGGTATTTGTAGCTTAACTTGATAAAAGAACAAACATCATGCCTTCGATAACCGTAGAACCCTGCACCTTTGCCCTGTTTGGCGCGTTGGGTGATCTGGCGCTGCGCAAGTTATTTCCTGCTCTCTATCAACTCGATGGCGCGGGCCTCCTGCACGACGACACGCGCATCCTGGCCCTGGCCCGTGAGGCCGGCTCCGAACAGCAACACATTGCCCACATCGAGAAAGAACTGCGTAAGTACGTCGGCAAGGAACTTGATGAAGCCGTGGCGACACGCTTCCTCGCGCGCCTGGCCTATGTGCATGTCGATTTCATGAAAGCCGACGATTACGTCGGCCTGGCCGAGAAGGTCGGTAGCGACCAACGCCTGATCGCCTATTTCGCCACTCCGGCGGCTGTTTACGGGGCGATCTGCGAAAACCTGGCCAAGGTCGGCCTGGCGGAAAACACCCGCGTCGTGCTCGAAAAACCCATCGGTTCGGACCTGGAGTCCTCGCGCAAGGTCAACGACGCCGTGGCGCAGTTTTTCCCGGAAAACCGCACCTACCGTATCGACCACTACCTGGGCAAAGAGACGGTCCAGAACCTGATCGCGTTGCGTTTTGCCAACAGCCTGTTCGAAACCCAGTGGAACCAGCACTACATTTCCCACGTGGAAATCACCGTGGCCGAGCAAGTGGGTATCGAAGGCCGCTGGGGTTACTTCGACAAGGCCGGCCAGCTGCGCGACATGATCCAGAACCACCTGTTGCAACTGCTTTGCCTGATCGCCATGGACCCGCCGGCCGACCTGTCCGCCGACAGCATCCGTGACGAGAAGGTCAAGGTGCTCAAGGCGCTGGCGCCGATCAGCCCGGAAGGCCTGACCACCCAAGTGGTGCGCGGCCAGTACATCGCCGGCTACAGCGCCGGCAAGCCGGTGCCGGGTTACCTGGAAGAAGAGAATTCCAACACCCAGAGCGACACCGAAACGTTTGTCGCCCTGCGTGCCGATATTCGTAACTGGCGTTGGGCCGGGGTGCCGTTCTACCTGCGTACCGGCAAGCGCATGCCGCAAAAGCTGTCGCAGATCGTCATCCACTTCAAGGAACCGTCCCACTACATCTTCGCCCCCGAGCAGCGCCTGCAGATCAGCAACAAACTGATCATCCGCCTGCAGCCGGACGAAGGTATTTCCTTGCGTGTGATGACCAAGGAGCAGGGCCTGGACAAAGGCATGCAGCTGCGCAGTGGCCCGCTGCAACTGAATTTTTCCGACACCTATCGCAGCACCCGTATTCCGGATGCCTACGAGCGGTTGTTGCTGGAAGTAATGCGCGGCAATCAAAACCTGTTTGTTCGCAAAGATGAAATCGAAGCCGCGTGGAAGTGGTGTGACCAGTTGATCGCCGGGTGGAAAAAATCCGGTGATGCGCCCAAGCCGTACGCGGCGGGTTCCTGGGGGCCGATGAGCTCAATTGCACTGATCACGCGGGATGGGAGGTCATGGTATGGCGATATCTGAATTGAAACTGCCTCAGGGCGTAACTGCTCATGAGTACCGCACGCCTGTATTGCTGGCCGATGGCCTGGCCAATGACGTGGCCGAGCAACTGCGCGCGGCCATCAGTGCCCGTGGCGAGGCGACCCTGGTGGTGTCCGGCGGCCGCAGCCCTGTGGCGTTTTTCCAGAACCTGGCCAAACAGGGGCTGGACTGGTCCAAGGTCACCATCACGCTGGCCGACGAACGTTGGGTGCCGGTGGAACACGCCGACAGCAATGCCGGCCTGCTGAAGAAATACTTGCTGCAAGGTCCAGCGGCCAAGGCCAAGTTCCTCAGCCTGTATCACGTTGCCGCCACGCTTGAAGATGCCGCCGAACTGGCCGATCGCCAGTTGGCAGAGTTGCCCGCCATCGACGTGCTGGTACTCGGCATGGGCGATGACGGCCACACCGCGTCGCTGTTCCCCAACAGCCCGAACCTGGCTGAAGCACTCAAGGCCGACGGTACCCGCCGTTGCTGGCCGATGCTTGCGCCGACCGTGCCGCACCAGCGCCTGACCATGAGTCGCGCGTTGCTTGCCACGGCCCACTACACCGTGCTGTCGATTTCCGGCAGCGCCAAATTGACCACCTTGAGCGCCGCGCTGGCCAGTGACGACGTTGCTGCCATGCCGATACGCGCGTTTTTGCAACCTACTTTAGAGATTTACTGGTGCCCATGAGCCAAGGATCAGCCGCTATGAAAAGCCCTCAACCGACCGTGTCCATGGCGGATAAAGTTGCCTTGATCGACAGCCTCTGCGCCAAGGCGCGGATCCTGCCGGTGATCACCATCGCCCGCGAGCAGGACATCCTGCCGCTGGCCGATGCCCTGGCAGCGGGCGGTTTGACCGCATTGGAAGTGACCTTGCGTTCCGAGTTCGGCCTCAAGGCGATTCAAGTGCTGCGCGAGCAACGCCCTGAATTGTGCACCGGTGCCGGCACCGTGCTCGACCGTCACATGCTCGAAGCCGCCGAAGTGGCGGGCTCGCAGTTTATCGTCACGCCAGGCATTACCCGTGACCTGCTGGAAGCCTCGGTGCACAGCCCGATCCCGTTGCTGCCAGGCATCAGCAATGCCTCCGGCATCATGGAAGGCTATGGCCTGGGTTACCGTCGCTTCAAACTGTTCCCGGCTGAAGTGAGTGGCGGCGTTGCTGCGATCAAGGCGCTGGGTGGTCCGTTCGGCGAAGTGAAATTCTGCCCAACCGGAGGTGTTGGCCCGGCCAACATCAAAAACTACATGGCGTTGAAAAACGTGATGTGCGTGGGCGGTAGCTGGATGCTTGATCCGGAGTGGATCAAGAACGGCGACTGGGCCCGCATCCAGGAAGTCACCGCACAGGCGCTGGCACTGCTGGATTGAGCTGATTTACCGAATCGTTGTTGCTGTGCTTAACGGCATTTTTGCGGCGCACTTGGTCGGTGTGCCGCTTTTTTTTGCCTGTAGAAAACCTCAAATCTAACGCTGAGCAATGTGGGAGCGGGCTTGCTCGCGAATGCGCTGGTTCAGTTGGCCTATTCGTCGACTGACCCAGCCTATTCGCGAGCAAGCCCGCTCCCACATTTCAGTCCGCGCTTAGCTCGGTTATTGCTTTGACCAAGGCATCGATGTCTGCCGCCGAAGTCACCAACCCCGGCGTCACCCGAATGCAGCTGCCAAAGGCCGCGCCGACACGGGTGGTGGTAAACAGGTCGTAGTCCTTGAGCAACCGATCCGCCATCACCTGCTGATCACGTCCGGTGAACTTGAACCCCGTGATCCCGCAATACAGCCGTGGGTCATCCGGCGTCAGCACTTCGATGCCCGGCAGCTGACGCACCGGGTTCACCCACAGATCCCGCAGGTAATTGACCCGTGCGCCCTTGGCCGCCGAGCCACCCAGTGCACGGTGCTCTTCCAGCACCAGCGGCAAGGTCATCAGCGCCGGGAAATTCGGTGTGCTATAGGGCGTACGCGCGCGAACATCGGTGGCCGGGTAATGACACTCGCCCATGTCCGGGTCGATATCGGCCAGGCGCTCCGGGGCGATGTACAGAAAGCCCAGGGTCAGCGGCGCGCCGATCCATTTGTGCAAATTGAAGCCGGCGAACTGGATGCCCAGTTGGGCGAGGTTGAATTCGATCTGGCCCAGGGCGTGGGCGCCATCGAGGATCACATCCACGCCGTGCTCACGTGCGGCTGTGGCAATCGCCTCGACGGGCATTACCAGGCCGGTGCGGTGGGTCACGTGGGTCAGGGCCATCAACTTGAGGCGCGGGTACTGCACAAACGCAGTGCGATAAGTCTGCACCAGGCTGTCGAAACTGGCCGGATGAGCGTGGGATAACTCGATCACCTCCACACCGCGATAGCCCGCCAGCCAGCGCATCGCGCCTTTGACCGTGTCGTACTCCAGGTCGCTGATCAGCACTTGGTCGCCCGGTTGCAGGTTGTTGTAGTTGCGGATCAGTGACTGCAAAGCCTCTGTGGCATTGCGGGTGAACGCAATCGACTCCGGGTCGGCGTCGATCAGTCCGGCCAGTTGGCGGCGCACCTCGTCGTTTTCACCCTGCTCAAAGCGCTGGCGCACATACAGCGAGTTGCTGCGGTTGATAAACGCGACGTGCTCCAGGTACTGCGCCCGTACCGCGTGGTTCATACGCCCGAAGTAGCCGTTTTCCAGATTGATCGGGCCAGGTTCCAGCTCATAGCGCTGGGCAATGGCCTGCCAGTGACGTTCGTTATCTGCATTCCTTGGCATGGCGAGGCTCTCAGTGGCGGGGGGCAGGTTTGCCGTGCTTTACGCGCAGCGGTTCCAATAGTTCGGACAGGCCGTTGTGGTCGATTTCCTGCATCAACGCCAGCAAGCCGCCCAACTCGCCGTGAGGGAAACCCTCACGGGCGAACCAGTTCAGGTAGGGGCCGGGCAAGTCGGCGATGATCCGTCCCTTGTATTTGCCGAAGGGCATTTCGCGGGTGATCAGCAATTCAAGTTTTTCGGGGTTCATGGTCTTCAAGCGTTCAAGTCGAGACCTTGGAAAATACAGGCATTCTGCATGAAGGCCAAATGACAGATCATGCAAATAACTCGCATACAGATGGTTCAATAATTTTTATCTTGTTGAAAAATAAGGAAAAAGTTGTTTTTTAAAACTTGGCACGGGCGCTGCAATCATTAATACACGTTTCTTAACCCGCACAAGGAATTGAAAAATGACTGATATCAACAAAGAATCGATCTCTGTACTTAACGACCTGATCGAGACCAGCAAAGACGGCCAGAAAGGCTTCGCAACTTGTGCTGAAGACATCAAGCACCCAGAGCTCAAAGCGCTCTTCCAGAAACGTGCCGCCGATTGCGCCAGCGCTGCCGCTGAGCTGCAAACCGCTGTGAAAGCCTTGGGTGGCGATCCGGAAAATTCCGGTTCGGTTGCCGGCGCACTGCACCGTGGTTGGGTCGACGTGAAATCGATGGTTACCGGCAAAGATGAAGAAGCCGTACTGAACGAAGCCGAGCGCGGTGAAGACCACGCACTGAAGGCTTACAAAGAAGCGATCGAGAAGATCAACAAGCACAACCTGCTGGGTATTCGTGACCTGGTTGAGCGTCAGTTCCACGGCGCCCAACGTAACCACGACCAGGTGAAAGCCCTGCGTAACCAGGCTCGCGCTCAGTCTTGAGTCGCGCCTGATTAGAAAAAGCCCCGCTGATGCGGGGCTTTTTTATGGGCGATTTTTATACCCGGGTATCAGCCGATGCTGATCGGCGGCAGTTCGGTCAATGTCACCACCTGCTGCTTGCGGGGTGCGAGGATTTCCGCCTCACCGTCCACTACCAGCTCATCGCGCTGGTTGAACACGCGAGTGGCGATGCGCACGCGAAACTTGGGCAGCTTCTCGAGGATTTCCAGACGCACGGTCAAGGTGTCGCCGATTTTCACTGGCTTCTGGAAGCTCATCTGCTGGCCGATATAGATAGTGCCCGGCCCAGGCAGCTCGCAGGCAACGGCCGCGCTGATCAGGGCGCCGCTGAACATGCCGTGGGCGATACGCTCCTTGAACATGGTCGCCTTGGCGTACTCGGCATCCAGGTGCACCGGGTTGTGGTCGCCGGACATCGCGGCAAACAACTGGATATCGCGCTCTTCGACTGTCTTGCTGTAGCTGGCGGTCTGACCGACTTCGAGGGCTTCGTACGGGGTGTTGGTAACCTGAGTCATCTCGGGGTGCATCCTGTGGCTAATCGGTAATTAAACAGTATGATTTTAAGCGTTTGATTTTAAACGAAAAATTATTCGCAGCGGGTCGGCCTGCGCAAGGTCAGAGCCTGTTGCAACCACGCCAGTACATCCGCTGTGACTTCATCACGGTTGGTTTCGTTGAACACTTCATGACGCGCCTGCGGGTAGATATTCAATTGCAGGTGCTGACAGCCGGCCTCACGCAACGCATGGGCCAGGCTTTTGAGACGCTTGCCTTCACTCACCGGATCACATTCGCCGCCCATTACCAGGATCGGCAGGCCCGGATCGATCTGCGCGAGATTGGACGCTTTGCTGATTTGCTGCAAGCCGCCCAGCAGGTCGATCCACAACTGGTTGGTGCAGCGAAAGCCGCAAAGCGGGTCGGTGATGTACTGGTCGACCTCGACCGGGTCGCGACTGAGCCAATCAAACGCCGTTCGGTTGGGCTTGAAGGCTTTATTGAACGAGCCGAACGACAGGAACTCGATCAGCGCACTGCGCCCGCGCAAACCCTGGCGTGCCCGCTCGATACGAGCAATCACCGCTGCCGCGCGGTACAGCGCAATCGGCTGGAAATTCGAACCGCTGAGAATCGCGCCATTCAGGCTGGCGCTGTGGTGCAGCAGGTAGGCCTGGGCGATGTAGCTGCCCATGCTGTGGCCCAGCAGAATAATGGGCAGCCCCGGCTGCTGCTGGCCGATGTGCTGGTTGAGGCTGGCCAGGTCGCCCACCACTTTGTTCCAGCCGTCCTTTTCGGCGTACAGCCCCAGCGTGCCTTCATCGGCGGTGCGGCCATGACCGCGCTGGTCCAGCGCATACAGGCCGTAACCGGCACCGCACAGGGCTTGGGCCAGGCGTGCATATCGACCGCTGTGCTCGGCCATGCCGTGGGACAGCATGATGATTGCCCGGGTCTCGCCTTCCGGCAGCCATTGATTGACGTACAGGCGGCTGCGGTCATTCGCGGTCAGCCAGAAGGTGCTGTGGTTCATGGCGCTTCCTTTGCTCAGGGTCGTTGCAGTGTATAGCTCATCCTCGGGCTTGCGTCTGATCAGTGCAGGCCCTTGTAGGAAGATTCACGCAATTAATGACGCTCTTTCCTGTATTTGCCTGTTTGGCCATAGCTGCTAACGTCCCCAAAGCTCCGCTTTTTATAGCAGCACGTTTTTTATCGCTGCAGCGGTCGGACACACTCAGGTAAGAGGACAAGAATAATGCAACCTGATTTCTGGAATGACAAACGCGCCGCGGGCGTTCCCAATGACATCGACCTCACCACGTACAAGTCGGTGATCGAAGTCTTCGAACGTTCCTGCAAGGCCTTTGCCGACCGTCCGGCGTTCAGCAACATGGGCATCACCCTGACCTACGCCGAGCTTGAGCGCCAGAGCGCTGCGTTCGCCGGTTACCTGCAGCAACACACCGACCTCAAGCCGGGCGAGCGTATCGCGGTGCAGCTGCCCAACGTGCTGCATTACCCGATTGCCGTGTTCGGCGCACTGCGCGCCGGGCTGATCGTGGTCAACACCAACCCGTTGTACACCCCGCGCGAGATGCGTCACCAGTTCAAGGATGCCGGCGTGCGTGCGCTGGTGTACCTCAACCTGTTTGGTGCGAGGGTGCAGGAGGTGTGCGCCGACACCGAGATCGACTACCTGATCGAAGCCAAAATGGGCGACTTCATGCCGGCCGCCAAGGGCTGGTTGATCAACACCGTGGTCGACAAAGTCAAGAAAATGGTCCCGGCCTACCACCTGCCACGGGCGGTGTCGTTTAAACGCGCGTTGCGCATGGGCGCGGGGCAAGGGGTGATCCGGCATCCGGTCACGCTGGATGACATCGCCGTGCTGCAATACACCGGCGGCACCACTGGTCTGGCCAAGGGCGCGATGCTCACTCACGGCAACCTGGTGGCGAATATGCAGCAGGTCCGGGCGTGCATGTCCCAGGTCACCGACGATGGCCAGCCGCTGGTAAAGGAAGGGCAGGAGGTGATGATCGCGCCGCTGCCGCTGTACCACATCTATGCCTTCACGGCGAACTGCATGTGCATGATGGTGACCGGCAACCACAACGTGCTGATCACCAACCCGCGCGACATCGGCGGGTTCATCAAAGAGCTGAAAAAGTGGCGGTTCTCCTGCCTGCTGGGGCTCAACACCCTGTTTGTGGCACTGCTGGACCACCCCGACTTCAAGACCCTGGATTTCTCCCACCTCAAGATCACCAACTCCGGCGGCACCGCCCTGATCAAGGCCACGGCCGAGCGCTGGAAGGCGGTGACCGGGTGTTCCATCGGCGAAGGCTACGGCCTGACAGAAACCTCACCCGTGGCCAGCACCAACCCGTACGGCAGCCAATCGCGCCTGGGCACGGTAGGCATTCCGGTGCCGGGTACAGCGATGAAGGTGATCGACGATGACGGGCACGAGCTGCCACTGGGTGAGCGCGGCGAGCTGTGCATCAAGGGCCCGCAGGTGATGAAGGGTTACTGGCAGCAGCCGGCCGCTACCGCCGAGGCGCTGGACGCCGACGGTTGGTTCAAGACGGGTGACATTGCGGTGATCGACAACGATGGCTTCGTCAGCATCGTTGATCGCAAGAAAGACCTGATCATCGTTTCGGGCTTCAACGTTTATCCCAACGAGATCGAAGACGTGGTGATGGCCCACCCGGCGGTGGCCAACTGCGCGGTCATCGGCGTGCCGGATGACCGCACCGGGGAGGCGGTGAAGCTGTTTGTCGTGGCGCGTACCCAAGGCGTGAGCCTTGAAGAACTGAAGGCGTACTGCAAGACCAATTTCACCGGGTACAAAGTGCCCAAGCATATTGTGTTGCGCGACTCGCTGCCGATGACGCCGGTAGGCAAGATTTTGCGCAGGGAGCTTCGCGACATCGCCTGACCCTGCTTGAAATCCACTCAAAATGTGGGAGGGGGCTTGCCCCCGATGGCGGTGTATCAGTCAGCAGATGTGTTGGCTGAAACACCGCTATCGGGGGCAAGCCCCCTTACACATAGATTCTTTATTGCCCTGAAAACCCTATTCCAGAGCCTTTTGCTGGGATATTTCATCGCAGCTTAAAGTGTGACCAAATATTGTAGGACAGTCATGTTTATGACCGTAGGGGCCCCTTTTGGCTCTAGGCGGCCCTTGGCAAAGCTGCTACTCTCGGCGCGCTTTGTGACTTCTCGGCCTGCTTGAAAGCGCCAGACTCACCTTTAAAAAAACATACACCAATAATAATCGCATCAAATGCGATGATGAATTCGCGTCGCTGAGGAGTGGGCTTCCATGAACGAAGACTTTTGGAAGGATAAGTACCCCGCCGGGATTGCTGCAGACATCAATCCAGACGAGTATCCAAATATTCAGGCGGTACTGAAACAGTCCTGCCAGCGCTTCGCCGACAAGCCGGCTTTCAGCAACCTGGGCAAAACAATCACCTACGGTGAACTGTACGAATTGTCCGGTGCTTTCGCCGCTTACCTGCAACAACATACCGACTTGAAGCCTGGCGATCGCATTGCCGTGCAACTGCCCAATGTCCTGCAATACCCGGTTGCGGTGTTCGGCGCCATCCGTGCCGGCCTGATCGTGGTCAACACCAACCCGCTGTATACCGCGCGGGAAATGGAACACCAATTCAATGATTCCGGGGCCAAGGCCCTGGTCTGCCTGGCGAACATGGCGCACCTGGCTGAAAAAGTCGTGCCCAAGACCGCCGTCAAACACGTGATCGTCACCGAAGTCGCCGACCTGTTGTCGCCGTTCAAGCGCCTGCTGATCAACAGCGTCATCAAGTACGTGAAGAAAATGGTCCCGGCCTATCACTTGCCCAAGGCGATCAAGTTCAACGACGTGCTGGCCAAGGGGCACGGCCAAGCGGTCAATGATGCCAGCCCGGCCAGCAGTGATGTTGCCGTGCTGCAATACACCGGCGGCACCACCGGCGTGGCCAAGGGCGCGATGCTCACCCACCGCAACCTGGTCGCCAACATGCTGCAGTGCAAGGCGCTGATGGGCTCCAACCTCAACGAAGGTTGCGAAATCCTGATCACGCCGCTGCCGCTGTACCACATCTATGCCTTCACCTTTCATTGCATGGCGATGATGCTGATCGGCAACCACAACATCCTGATCAGCAACCCGCGCGACTTGCCGGCGATGGTCAAGGAACTGTCGAAGTGGAAGTTCAGCGGCTTTGTCGGCCTCAACACGTTGTTCGTGGCGCTGTGCAATAACGAAGGTTTTCGCAAGCTGGACTTCTCTGCGCTGAAAGTCACCCTGTCCGGCGGCATGGCCCTGCAACTGGCTGCGGCCGAGCGTTGGAAAGACGTGACCGGTTGCAACATCTGCGAAGGCTACGGCATGACCGAAACCAGCCCGGTGGCGACGGTCAATCCGATCCAGAACATCCAGATCGGCACCATCGGCATTCCAGTGCCATCGACTGTGTGCAAAGTCATCACCGACGACGGCGTCGAGCTGGCCCTCGGTGAAATCGGCGAACTGTGCGTCAAAGGCCCGCAAGTGATGAAGGGCTACTGGCAGCGCGAAGACGCTACCGCCGAAATCCTCGACAGCGAAGGCTGGTTGAAGACCGGCGACATCGCGATCATCCAGCCTGACGGCTACATGCGCATCGTCGATCGCAAGAAAGACATGATTCTGGTCTCCGGCTTCAACGTCTATCCCAACGAGCTGGAAGACGTGCTGGCAACCTTGCCGGGCGTGCTGCAGTGCGCGGCCATCGGCGTGCCGGATGAGAAATCCGGTGAGCACATCAAGATCTTCATCGTGGTCAAGCCCGGTGCCACCCTGACCAAAGACCAGGTGATGGAGCACATGCGCGCCAATGTCACCGGCTACAAGGTGCCCAAGGCCGTTGAGTTCCGTGATGCATTGCCGACCACCAACGTGGGCAAGATCCTGCGACGTGAGTTGCGTGATGAAGAGCTGAAGAAGCTCGGCCTGAAAAAGTAACCCAATAAAAACCCCGCAATTGCGGGGTTTTTTTATGGCCTGTTGCTGGCGAAACACTATCCCTGTGGGAGCTGGCTTGCCTGCGATAGCGGCGTAACTGTCAATGTAATGTGACTGACCTACCGCTATCGCAGGCAAGCCAGCTCCCACACTGTTTCACCGAGTGCTTACACCGCAAACTGCGCGAAGCTCACACCCGAACCCGCCGGGCGCACATCGGTGAGGAACGAGTCCTTGTCCGCGCTCAGCTCCAGAGTGATTTCCGGGCTGCGCTTGCCTGCATTGCGCACCACCAGGCCTTCAAGTTTTTCACGCAAAAATGCTGTCGGCACCTTCAGGTGCAGCAACTGGTCGGACTCGGCGTTATGCATCAACAGGTGAATCCACTCGTACTGGCCCACGGCAATACGGCCCACCGGCAGGTCGAACCACCAGATGTTGCGTTTGCGGTCCAGGTCGGTGAAGTGGCAGTTGTTGAGGCCGAGTACGGCACCGCCCAGTTCCTGGTTTCTGCGGGCGATAGCCTGTGCTTTATTGAGTTTCATAACCTTCCTACGGGATCTGTTATTCAGCGTTATAGCCTGAATGTGCGGGGCATTCTCGTGGGTTGGCTGCAAAACATAAAGCCAAACCTGCAGGCGGCGATGAAATGCGGGTCGAAAAATAATTGAAACTCTGCCGAACAGCCTCGGGTCAATCTCTACGTAATGACCAAAAACCTCGATTGTTCCAGGAGAAATACCATGAGCAGCACATCGGATAAGGCAAAAGGTTTGGCTAACGAAGCCGTCGGCAACGTCAAGCAAGGTGTTGGCAAAGTGACTGGCAACGACAAGCTGCGCGCCGAAGGCGTGGTTCAAGAAAAGAAAGGCGAAGTGCAGAAAGCGGTGGGCGATACCAAAGACGCGGTAAAAAAAGCCACCAAGTAAGTCTGAATCGCTGGCTGTATGCGTGCAGCCCGACGGCCATCCACGGATGGCCGTTTTTATGTCAGATGCTGCAACTAAAATCTGGTAATTGTTTCAAAGTCGCCAAGTAGGCTACTTTTGATGTAGAAAACGGCCCCTGAGTCGCCCACGACCTCACCCTTTTGCGGCGAAAGGAGACGCTATGATTTTTCCGGTATTACAAGGTTTACCCCTGCATAAGGTGCTGGTGCGCACCGTCAAGGAATTCGTCGATGACGAAATGCCCACCTATGCCTCGGCACTGGCCTACCAGATGCTGTTCTCGTTGTTTCCCTTCCTGCTGTTCCTTATCGCCCTGATCGGTTTCCTGCACCTGCCGGACTTTTTCACCTGGCTGCGCATGCAATCGGAACTGGTGTTGCCGCCCCAGGCGCTGGAGCAGGTCAACCCGGTGATCGACCAGTTGCAGCAGTCCAAAGGTGGCTTGCTCTCCGTGGGTATCGTGATTGCCCTGTGGACCGCGTCCGCCGGTGTACGGCTGATGATGAGCGCGATGAACGCCGCCTACGATGTGGTCGAAGGCCGTCCGATCTGGAAGCGCTTCCCGCTCTCGGTGTTCTACACCGTCGGCATCGCCGGCATGCTGCTCGCCGCCGCCGCCTTGATGGTGCTTGGCCCGCAGGTGATGGAGTGGCTCGCCGGGCAGATCGGCATGCAGGAATTCGTGGTGACCTTATGGACCATCCTGCGCTGGCCGCTGATCGTGATTTTGCTGATGTTCGCCGTGGCCCTCATGTATTACGTGATGCCCGATGTGGAGCAGAAATTCCGCTTCATCACGCCAGGCTCGGTGCTCGCCGTGGTGGTGTGGATCGTTGCTTCCCTGGGCTTTGGCTACTACGTTAAAACCTTCGCCGACTACAACGCCATGTATGGCAGTATCGGTGCGATCATCGTCCTGCTCCTGTACTTCTATATTTCCGCCGCGGTGCTGCTGCTGGGCGCGGAGATGAATGCCGTGATCGAACACATGTCGACTGAAGGCAAGGACCCGGGAGAAAAAGAGTTCGATGAACCCGCCGAACACGTTTCTGACACGGATGAAAAACAGCACGTCTCAGGCCTAGGCCGGGACCACTCCAAGCCCACACCCATTGAGCCTGATCGATGATCCGTGAAATCCTGAAAATGGGCGATGAGCGCCTGCTGCGTATTGCACCGCCGGTTCCGCCGGAAATGTTCGACAGCCCCGAGCTTTGGCAGTTGATTGACGACATGTTCCAGACCATGGAACACGTCGGCGGCGTTGGCCTGGCCGCACCGCAGATCGGCGTCGATCTGCAACTGGTGATCTTTGGTTTTGAGGCCAGCGAGCGTTACCCGGATGCGCCACCGGTGCCGCAGACCATCCTGATCAACCCGTTGATCACCCCGCTCAGCCCGGTGGTGGAAGAGGGCTATGAAGGTTGCTTGTCCGTGCCCGGCCTGCGTGGCGCGGTAGACCGGTATCAGCAGATTCGCTACGAGGGTTTCGACCCTAAAGGCGAGCCGATCACACGCATCGCCGAGGGTTTCCATGCGCGCGTGGTGCAGCATGAATGCGATCACCTGATCGGCCGGTTGTATCCCTCGCGGATTACCGACTTCAGCAAGTTCGGGTTTATCGAAGTGATGTTTCCGGACATGGATCCGAAGACTGACGAGTAGTACTCAGGCACTGA
>NZ_JANLOF010000034.1:0-47813 GCF_025466135.1 Pseudomonas sp. 14P_5.3_Bac1
CCCACGTCTGATTCGCGTCAAGATCCAAAATGGTGCACTGAAAAATCAATGCCCATTTTCGGGCATCTCCTACACTCTCATCTCCCTTATCCCACCTTTTAAAACAGTCATTCGGAACTATGGTGCAGAAATTGCTACTCGTGATCCGTCTGACACCGTTCAGTAACAGTCCTAAACGCGCCACAAGCGCTTATCTTGGTTTCCAGGGATTACATAATGAAAAAAGCATTGCTGACCCTTTCTGCACTGGCTCTGTGCATGGCTGCTGGTGTTGCCACAGCCAAGGAATACAAGGAATTGCGTTTTGGTGTCGATCCTTCCTACGCGCCGTTCGAATCCAAGGCCGCTGACGGCAGCCTGGTAGGCTTCGATATCGACCTGGGCAATGCGATCTGCGCCGAGCTGAAGGTCAAGTGCAAGTGGGTTGAAAGTGACTTCGACGGCATGATTCCAGGCCTGAACGCCAACAAGTTCGACGGCGTGATTTCCTCGATGACCGTGACCGAAGCCCGTGAAAAGGCGATCGACTTCTCCAACGAGCTGTTCTCCGGCCCGACGTCCCTGGTGTTCAAAAAAGGCGCGAACTTCTCCACGCCTGAGTCCCTCAAGGGCAAAACCGTGGGCTACGAGCAAGGCACCATCCAGGAAGCCTACGCCAAGGCGGTGCTGGACAAAGCCGGTGTGACCACCAAGGCCTATGCCAACCAGGACCAGGTGTATGCCGACCTGACGTCCGGTCGTCTCGACGCTTCGGTGCAAGACATGCTGCAAGCCGAACTGGGCTTTTTGAAGTCGCCGGCAGGCGCTGACTACGAAGTCAGCAAGGCCATCGACGACCCATTGCTGCCATCCAAAACGGCGGTCGGTATCAAAAAAGGTAACAAAGACCTCAAGGCCTTGCTCGATAAAGGTATCAAAGCGTTACACGATGATGGCACCTACGCCACCATCCAGAAGAAACACTTCGGCGATCTGAACCTGTACAGCGGTAAATAACACCCTGGCGCCCACCTGTTTGAGGTGGGCGCTTTTTTATCGCCATAGGTCCTGAATTCATGTTTGAAGATCTTTTGCAAACCCTGGGGCTGAGCGCCTTCAGTTTGAAGGGGTTCGGCCCGCTGTTGCTGCAAGGTACGTGGATGACCGTGAAACTGTCGGTCGCCTCCCTGGCCGTCAGCGTCCTGCTCGGCTTGCTCGGCGCCAGCGCGAAACTGTCCAGCGTCAGCCTGATCCGCGTCCCCGCCCAGCTCTACACCACCTTGATTCGCGGCGTGCCCGACCTGGTGCTGATGTTGCTGATTTTCTACAGCCTGCAAATCTGGCTGACCGGTTTTACCGACTTCATGGAATGGGACTACATCGAGATCGACCCATTCAGCGCTGGGGTTATCACCCTGGGCTTCATCTACGGTGCCTACTTCACCGAGACCTTTCGCGGTGCGATCCTCGCCGTGCCGCGGGGCCAACTGGAAGCGGCGACCGCCTACGGGCTCACGCGCGGACAGCGGTTTCGCTTCGTGACCTTCCCGCAGATGATGCGCTTTGCCCTGCCGGGCATCGGCAACAACTGGATGGTGATGCTCAAGGCCACGGCGTTGGTGTCGATCATCGGCCTGGCGGACCTGGTCAAGGCCGCTCAAGACGCCGGCAAGAGCACCTACCAACTGTTTTACTTCCTGGTCATCGCCGCGTTGATCTACCTGCTGATCACCAGCGCGTCCAATGTCGTCCTGCGCTGGCTTGAGCGCCGTTACTCCGCTGGGTCCCGGGAGGCCGTGCGATGATCGAACTTCTGCAGCAATACTGGCGCCCCTTCCTTTATAGCGACGGCCAGCACATCACCGGGCTGGCAATGACCCTGTGGCTGCTCAGCGCAGCGCTGGTGATTGGCTTTGTGGTGTCGATCCCGCTGTCCATCGCCCGCGTGTCGCGCAAACGCTACATCCGCTGGCCGGTGCAGTTTTACACCTACCTGTTTCGCGGCACGCCGCTCTATATCCAGCTGCTGATCTGCTACACCGGGATCTACAGCATTGCGGCCGTAAGGGCGCAACCGGTGCTGGACGCGTTCTTTCGGGATGCGATGAACTGCACCATCCTCGCCTTCGCCCTGAACACCTGCGCCTACACCACCGAGATTTTCGCCGGGGCGATCCGCAGCATGGCGCATGGCGAAGTCGAGGCAGCCAAGGCTTACGGCCTGAGCGGCTGGAAGCTCTATGCCTATGTGATCATGCCGTCGGCGCTGCGCCGCTCGTTGCCGTACTACAGCAATGAAGTGATCCTGATGCTGCACTCGACCACCGTGGCATTCACCGCGACGGTGCCGGACATTCTCAAGGTGGCCCGGGACGCCAACTCGGCCACGTACATGACCTTTCAATCATTCGGCATCGCTGCGCTGATCTACCTGACCGTGACCTTTGCGCTGGTCGGGCTGTTTCGTCTGGCGGAGCGCCGTTGGCTGGCCTTTCTCGGGCCGAGCCATTAAGGAGTCGTCATGCGTCATCAGGTACATGATCTGATCGCGCCGGTGCCAGGCACGGCGCGGCAGATTCACAGTTTCCACTTCGGCCCGGAACAGGCTGAAGGCAAGGTCTACATCCAGTCATCGCTGCATGCCGACGAACTGCCGGGCATGCTGGTGGCCTGGCACCTCAAGGCCCGCCTCGCCGAGTTGGCGGCGGCCGGCAGGCTGCGCAGCGAAATCGTGTTGGTGCCAATTGCCAACCCGGTGGGACTGGAGCAAGTGTTGATGGATATTCCGCTGGGCCGCTACGAGCTGGAAAGCGGACAGAATTTCAACCGCCGGTTTGTCGACCTCAGTGAAGAGGTGGGTAACCAGGTCGAGTATTTGCTGGGGGATGACGCGCAGCACAACGCCCGTTTGATCCGTGCCGCGCTGTCCAATGCCCTCGCCCGGCAAGCGGCCGACACCCAGTTGCAATCCCAACGCCTGGTGCTGCAACGCCTGGCCTGCGATGCCGACATGGTGCTTGACCTGCATTGCGACTTCGAAGCCGTGGCGCACTTGTACACCACGCCCGAAGCCTGGCCGCAGGTGGAGCCGCTGGCACGCTACATCGGCTCGGAAGCCAACTTGCTTGCCACCGATTCCGGCGGGCAGTCCTTCGATGAATGTTTCACCCTGGTGTGGTGGCAGTTGCAGCAACGCTTTGGCGAGCGCTTCCCGATTCCCATGGGCAGCTTTTCGGTGACCGTCGAGCTGCGCGGCCAGGGCGACGTCAACCACGGCCTGGCCCGCCTCGACTGCCAGGCGATCATCGACTACCTGATCCACTTCGGCGCGATTGAAGGCACCGCGGCGCCACTGCCCCCATTGCCCTACCCGGCCACCCCACTGGCGGGCGTCGAGCCTGTGACCACGCCCGTTGGCGGTTTGCTGGTCTTCAGCGCCCTGCCCGGTGAATACCTGGAAGCCGGGCAATTGATCGCCGAAATCATCGACCCCCTTACTGACCGCGTAACGCCCGTGCACTGTAAAAGCGCCGGCCTGCTTTACGCCCGTTCGCTGCGGCGCATGGCCACGGCCGGCATGGTGATCAGCCATGTCGCAGGCCATGAAGCCTACCGCAGCGGCTACCTACTTTCGCCTTGAGGATGCACGCCCCATGTACAAATTGACCGTTGAAGGCCTGCATAAAAGCTATGGCGACAATGAAGTGCTCAAAGGTGTCTCGCTCAAGGCCAAGACCGGTGATGTGATCAGTTTGATCGGCGCCAGCGGTTCGGGCAAAAGCACCTTTTTGCGCTGCATCAACTTTCTGGAAACCCCCAACGACGGCGCGATGACCCTCGACGGCCAGCAAATCCGCATGGTCAGCGACCGCCACGGCATGCGTGTGGCCGACGACGCCGAGCTGCAACGCCTGCGCACACGGCTGGCGATGGTGTTCCAGCATTTCAACCTGTGGAGCCACATGAGCGTGCTGGAAAACATCACCATGGCGCCGCGCCGGGTGCTGGGTTGCAGCAAAAAGGACGCCGAAGACCGCGCCCGTCGCTACCTCGACAAAGTCGGCTTGCCGGCGCGCGTGGCCGATCAATACCCGGCGTTTTTGTCTGGTGGCCAACAGCAACGGGTGGCCATCGCCCGCGCCCTGGCCATGGAGCCGGAGGTGATGCTGTTCGACGAGCCGACCTCGGCCCTCGACCCGGAGCTGGTCGGTGAAGTATTGAAGGTGATTCAGGGGCTGGCCGAGGAAGGCCGCACCATGATCATGGTCACCCACGAAATGAGCTTTGCGCGCAAGGTGTCGAGCCAGGTGCTGTTCCTGCACAAGGGCTTGGTGGAAGAGCAAGGCGCGCCTGCGGATGTGCTGGGCAATCCGAAGAGCGAGCGCCTGCAGCAGTTTTTGAGCGGCAATTTGAAGTAAACCTTTGCGGCGCCTGGAGGGTCTCTGAATGAGAGCCTCCAGAGCGTCAGCCCATCCATGGCAAAACCCCTCGACTTCGCAAAACACTGGTTTGCCGCCAAGGGCTGGAAACCGTTCGCCTTTCAGAAAGCGGTATGGGCGGCGGTCAAGCAGGGTCAGTCAGGCTTGCTGCATGCCAGCACCGGCGCGGGTAAAACCTATGCACTGTGGTTTGCCGCCCTCAATCGTTTCGCCATCACTCGCCCGCCCGCCACCGGCAAACGCAAACCGCCGGCTGAGCCGCTGACGGTGCTGTGGATTACACCCATGCGCGCGCTGGCCGCCGACACTGCACGCGCCCTTGAAGCGCCGCTGGCGGCCCTGCAGATTCCCTGGAGCGTCGGCCTGCGCACCGGCGATACCAGCAGCAGCGAACGCGCACGTCAAACCCGCCGCCAGCCCACCGCGCTGGTCACCACGCCGGAAAGTCTTACGTTGATGCTGGCGCGTGCCGACAGTGAATCGAGCCTGGCGCACTTGCGCATGGTCATCGTGGATGAATGGCATGAACTGATCGGCAACAAGCGTGGCGTGCAGCTGCAACTGGCGCTGGCGCGCTTGCGGCGTTGGCATCCGGAACTGATGGTGTGGGGAATTTCGGCGACGCTGGGTAATCAGGCTCACGCACTGGAGGTTTTGGTCCCACAAGGTGGCGGGATCAACGTGCAGGGGCAAACGGCCAAAACGCTGCAGGTCGATACCTTGTTACCGCCTACCACCGAGCGTTTTCCCTGGGCCGGGCATATTGGTTTGAAGATGTTGCCGCAAGTCGTCGCCGAAGTTGACTCCAGCAGCAGTTGCCTGGTGTTCACCAATACGCGGGCGCAGTCGGAGATCTGGTACCAGGCGTTGCTCGAGGCGCGCCCGGATTGGGCGGGCGTGATCGCGCTGCACCACGGCTCACTCTCGCGCGAAACGCGCGACTGGGTGGAACGAGCCTTGAAAGACGGCCAGCTCAAAGCGGTGGTGTGCACCTCCAGCCTGGATTTGGGCGTGGATTTTCTGCCGGTGGAGCGCGTGCTGCAAATCGGCTCGGCCAAAGGCGTGGCGCGCTTGATGCAGCGCGCCGGACGCTCCGGCCACGCGCCAGGGCGGCCGTCCCGGGTGACGCTGGTGCCGACCCACAGCCTGGAGCTGGTGGAAGCAGCCGCCGCCCAGGACGCAATCGCCCAGCGGCGCATCGAAGCGCGTGAATCGCCTTACAAGCCGCTGGACGTGCTCGTACAGCATTTGGTGAGCATGGCGCTGGGCGGAGGCTTTACGCCGGACGCGCTGCTGGCGGAAGTGCGCGGGGCCTGGGCTTACCGTGACCTCACGCAAGCCGACTGGGCCTGGGCGTTGGGTTTTGTGCGCCATGGCGGATTGTCGCTGACGGCTTACCCGGATTACCGCCGCGTGGAGCCCGATGAGCACGGCGTGTGGCGCGTGCCGGATGCACGCCTGGCGCGGCGCCATCGCATGAGCGTAGGCACCATCGTCAGTGATGCGAGTATCCAGCTGAAATTCTGGAGCAAGGGCGGCGGTGGCAAGAACCTGGGCAGTGTCGAGGAAGGCTTTATCGCACGGCTCAAACCCGGTGATGGTTTCCTGTTTGCCGGGCGTTTGCTGGAGCTGGTGCGCGTGGAAAACATGACTGCTTACGTGCGTCGCAGCACCGCGAAAAGAGCCGCCGTGCCGCGTTGGAATGGCGGGCGCATGCCGCTTTCCAACGAGCTGGCGCAGGCGGTGGTCGAGCGTTTTGATGCGGCGGCGCATGGGCATTTTGACGGCCCGGAAATGCAGGCGGTACAACCCTTGCTGCAAACCCAGTTGCGCTGGTCGGGCCTGCCGACGCGCACGCATTTGCTGGCCGAAGCCCTGAAGTCGCGGGAAGGATGGCACGTGTTTCTTTACCCCTTCGCCGGACGCCAAGTGCATCTGGGCCTGGCCAGCCTGCTGGCGTGGCGGGTCAGCCAACAGCAGCCGGTGACCTTTTCGATTGCGGTGAATGATTACGGGCTGGAGCTGTTGAGTGCCACGCCGGTGGATTGGCCATTGCTGCTGAACGAAGCGTTGTTGAGTCCGCAAAATTTGCTGACCGACGTTATAGCCAGCCTGAATGCCGGGGAACTGGCCCTTAGGCGCTTTCGCGAGATCGCGCGCATCGCCGGGCTGGTGTTCGCGGGTTACCCCGGGGCGCCAAAAAGCACGCGGCAGGTTCAGGCCTCCAGCGGATTGTTTTTTGAAGTGTTCAAGCAATATGACCCGCAGAACCTGCTGCTGACCCAGGCCGGGGAAGAAGTCCTGCGTGATGAGTTGGATATTCGTCGGCTGGAACAGACATTGCGCCATCTGGCCGCGCTGAAACTGGACCTGCACCTGATCGAACGGCCTACACCGCTGGCCTTCCCACTGCTGGTTGAGCGGATGCGCGAGAGCATGAGTTCGGAGAAACTCTCGGAGCGCATTGCACGGATGGTCAAGGACCTGGAAAAAGTCGCAGATAACGGGAAACGCTGATGCACTGTTCGGTAATGCTTGAGGGGGAAGAGCTGTGGCTGCTGCCGGAAAAGGCCGTGTACTGGCCCTCACGTCGGTGCCTGCTGATTGCCGACGTGCATTTTGGCAAAGCCTCCGCTTACCGCAGCCTTGGGCAACCTGTGCCCCAGGGCACCACGACTGAAAACCTGCAACGCCTGGACCGGCTGTTATCGGCCTTGCAGTGCGAGCAGGTGATCTTTCTCGGTGACTTCCTGCACGGCCCCGGCTCTCACGCCAGCGGCACGCTGAGCGCCTTGAGAGCCTGGCGTGAGCGCAATCGCGACCTGAGCCTGACGCTGATTCGCGGCAATCACGATAAACGCGCAGGTGACCCACCGGCCGACTTGGGCATCGAGGTGGTGCCAGAGCCTTTGCTGATGGGGCCGTTCGCCCTGCAACACGAACCGGACGCGCATGCCAGCCACCATGTACTGGCGGGGCATGTGCACCCGGTCTATCGATTGCGCGGCCGGGGCCGGCAGAGCTTGCGCCTGCCGTGCTTTCAGCTCGGGTCGCAGATCAGCCTGCTGCCGGCGTTTGGCGCCTTTACCGGGGGTTATTCAGTGGAACAGCGCGACGATCGGCAGATCTTTGTGATCGGCGATGAGGACGTATGGCCGGTGTGCTGAAGAACCGGCCATGTCTCCTGCCCTGAACGATCAGGCGACAGGCGCGGGTGGCGGCTCATCGGGGAGCGTCGGTTCACCAGGCTCGGTGGGCGGTTGCGGCCAATCTTGATCAGGTTGACCAGGGATGCCGCCTGCATACGCAGGGTCGGCCATCAGGGACCAGGCCAGAACACCAATCTGGTTGGGTTCAAGCCGGGCGAGTTCGGCGCTGATTCGCGGGTCGATCTTCATAAAGTACTCCTCAAGCGTGGCTCGGCGCGTTTTGCACGCACCGAGGCAGTACACCCAATAGAGTCACTTCCCGCAGACTAATTCCCTTAACGTGTAAGACCTTTCGATCAAGCGCGTGGGAGTGTGACGCCACGCTGGCCCTGATACTTGCCTGCACGGTCCTTGTAGGAGACTTCACAAGCCTCGTCGGACTGCAGGAACAGCATCTGTGCCACGCCTTCATTGGCGTAGATCTTGGCCGGCAACGTGGTGGTGTTGGAGAACTCCAGGGTCACGTGACCTTCCCACTCGGGCTCAAGCGGCGTGACGTTGACGATAATGCCGCAACGCGCGTAGGTGCTCTTACCCAGGCAGATGGTCAGCACGTCACGCGGGATGCGGAAAAACTCCACGGTGCGCGCCAGGGCGAAGGAGTTTGGCGGGATGATGCACACGTCGCTCTTGACGTCGACGAAGCTCTTCTCGTCGAAGTTCTTCGGGTCGACGATCGCCGAGTTGATATTGGTGAACACCTTGAATTCATCGGCGCAACGCACGTCGTAGCCATAGCTGGAAACACCGTACGAAATCACCGGAGCGTCGCCGGCGCCACGGATCTGGCGTTCAACGAACGGTTCGATCATGCCGTGCTCTTGCGCCATGCGGCGAATCCACTTGTCCGATTTGATGCTCATGGCGGGTGTCCTGAATAGCGAGGTGGAAAAATTCTGTTGGGCATCTTACCGGGGCCGGCTGCGGGGTTCAAAGGGCGCGGGGCTTTTCTTGATGAATGCACCGGCTGCTGCAAGCCGCAGCCAACAGGGCCGGGGCTTATAGTGCGGTCCCCTGTGACTGTAAATACCACCGCCAGTCACGAAAATAGAGAAACCTTCGGAAATACCATTGGCACGTTCCGGAAAAAGGGTTAAGGTGGCGCCACTGTGCTGCTTGTGTCACTGAGAATCTCTACACGATATGTTGAATTTCGATCCAACCATCTCCAAGAATTTTTCCTGCTCTTTGCACTCAGTCTCGGCCAGGGCTTTTCCTGAGTCGCAGTTAACTTTGTCCAAGGAGATACACCATGTCTAATCGCCAAACTGGTACCGTTAAGTGGTTCAACGATGAAAAAGGCTTCGGCTTCATCACTCCACAATCCGGTGACGACCTGTTCGTTCACTTCAAAGCTATCCAATCCGACGGCTTCAAAAGCCTGAAAGAAGGCCAACAGGTTTCTTTCATCGCTACCCGCGGTCAGAAAGGCATGCAAGCTGAAGAAGTTCAAGTTATCTAACTTGTACTGACTTAGTCGAAAAAACCCCGCCCTCAAAAGCGGGGTTTTTTTATGCCCGGGATTTGACCCTCACGCAGACGTAATGCCGGGCACAAAAAAATGTGGGAGCGGGCTTGCTCGCGAATGCGCTGGATAAGTCGGCACATCTGTCGACTGCCACTCCGCATTCGCGAGCAAGCCCGCTCCCACACTTGGTCCCGCGTCGCTTATTGGAACAATGACTCACTCGACAAGCCATTCTTCTCCAGGATCTCACGCAAGCGCTTGAGGCCCTCTACCTGGATCTGCCGCACCCGCTCACGGGTCAGACCGATCTCCAGGCCTACGTCCTCCAGGGTACTGCTCTCATGGCCGCGCAGGCCGAAGCGGCGAATCACCACCTCGCGCTGCTTGTCCGTGAGCTCAGACAGCCACTGGTCAATGCTTTGGGAAAGATCATCGTCCTGCAACAGTTCGCAAGGATCTGTCGGACGATCATCCGTCAGGGTGTCCAGCAGGGTTTTATCCGAATCCGGACCCAGCGAGACATCGACTGAAGACACGCGCTCGTTCAGGCCGAGCATGCGCTTAACCTCGCCTACCGGCTTTTCCAGCAGGTTGGCGATCTCTTCAGGCGAAGGTTCATGATCGAGTTTTTGTGTCAGCTCACGCGCCGCCCGCAGGTAGACGTTGAGCTCCTTGACCACATGGATCGGCAACCGGATCGTGCGGGTCTGATTCATGATCGCCCGTTCGATGGTCTGACGAATCCACCAAGTGGCATAGGTCGAAAAGCGGAAGCCCCGCTCAGGGTCGAACTTCTCCACCGCCCGGATCAAGCCCAGGTTACCCTCCTCGATCAGGTCCAACAGCGACAGCCCACGATTGACGTAGCGTCGGGCGATTTTCACCACCAGGCGCAAGTTACTTTCAATCATGCGTTTGCGCCCAGCCGGATCGCCTTTTTGCGACAAGCGCGCAAAATGGACTTCTTCTTCGGGAGTGAGCAGAGGGGAAAAGCCGATTTCATTGAGGTACAGCTGCGTTGCGTCGAGCGCCCGCGTGTAGTCAATGTACTTGTGTTGCTTTAACGCGGTGGAGTTCTTGGATTTGGTGCGAACTGAAGGTGTAGCAGACCCTTCATCATTCGACATCGATTCCTTTTCGGTGAGTATCTCCATTTCAAGGAGAACCTCATCGTCGATGTCAAACTCCGGCGCTTCTTTACTGAGAGCCATTGTTATAGTCCTTTGGTGAGTTCGACCTCAAGCTCAAGCGACGCCTCTATCCTTGGCAACGCTGGAGCCTGTTCCTTCTACGTGAGGGAACAGGCTGTGCAACACATCAACGACGGGGAAGGAATTGCAGCGGATCTACAGGTTTCCCTTGGCGGCGAATCTCAAAGTGCAGTTTCACCCGGTCTGTACCAGTTGACCCCATTTCGGCAATTGTCTGTCCGACTTTGACTTGCTGCCCCTCCCGAACCAACAGCCTGCGGTTGTGACCGTAAGCACTGACGTAGGTATCGCTGTGTTTGATGATGACCAGTTCGCCGTAGCCCCGCAAACCACTCCCGGCGTACACCACTGTCCCATCAGACGCAGCTAAAACAGGCTGTCCCAAATCCCCGGCGATATCAATGCCTTTATTCAAACTACCGTTTGAAGAGAATTTTCCAATTAACACCCCGTTTGAAGGCCATCCCCAACCGGTCGGGGCAGGCCCTGCAGGCGGCAACGGCGCAGGCGCCGGTTTGCTCGCAACGCTAGGCGCGGCGGTGCCTGCAGACCGGGTAATGATCGTGGTTTTGCTCGAAGACGACGGCGAAGATCCGGAATTTGTCACAACTGTCGTAGGCGTTGAACCGGTGCGCCCATCGAAACGAATGGTCTGACCTGGATGTATCGTATAGGGCACAGGAATATTGTTACGAGCTGCGAGCGCCTTGTAATCCCAGCCGTAACGGAAGGCGATCGAGAACATCGTGTCCCCCTTTCGCACTACATACTGCCCGGTGGTGACCGTCGGTTTTTGCGGCGCTGCTTTATTGCGGTCAACCACCCGCGCACCGCTCGATGGCGTGCTCGAACAGGCCGCCAATAAGGAACTCAAGACAAGGCCAAGCACCAGTCGCTGAAAGCTTGTTTTACTCATACGCTGCGCAGGACCTGTGAGACTCACCCGCCGCTCCCTTTGTGGTGGCTGAACATGAACGCCTGTATCAGGCTTGAAATATGACGCAAGTATAACTGGGCATTGGATTTTTACCGGCACACGACTGAAACGAAAAATTCATCATGTTTAAACCCGGTTTCCCATCATGTTGACTCTATAAGCCCCGCTGTAAGACACATCCCCACCCACAGAATTCACTGTTTGCGAATAAATGATCAGGCCAGCGGGCCATTGAGCAACGGTACAAAGCGCACGGCGCCCAGTACGTGCCGGGAAAAGCCCTCGTCTTCCCGAATAATGAGCATCAATTGTTGCACTTCGCCGGAGCCCACCGGGATAACCAACCGCCCGCCAGGTGCCAGTTGATCCAGCAACGCCTGCGGTACATCGGTAGCAACGGCGGTAACGATGATGCCGTTATACGGCGCCAGCGCCGGCCAGCCTTCCCAGCCATCGCCCCAGCGAAACACCACATTACGCAGGTTGAGCTCCACCAGGCGCTCCTTGGCGCGGTCCTGCAGGACCTTGATGCGCTCCACCGAGAACACCCGCTCCACCAGTTGCGACAGCACGGCAGTCTGGTAGCCCGAACCGGTGCCGATCTCCAGCACCTTGTCCAACGGCCCCGCCGCCAGCAACAGCTCACTCATGCGCGCGACCATATAAGGCTGCGAAATGGTCTGGTTGTGGCCGATGGGCAATGCGGTGTCTTCATAGGCCCGATGCGCCAGGGCTTCGTCGACAAACAGGTGGCGTGGTGTACGCCGGATGACTTCCAGCACCTGGGCGTTCGACAGCCCTTCTTCGTACAGGCGCTGGATCAACCGCTCGCGGGTACGCTGCGAGGTCATCCCGATGCCACGGCGCAGCAGGTCGTCTTGTTCACGCGCCATCAACGCAGCCCCTCGAGCCAGCCATCGAGACTACTGAAGGCATCACTGAAAGTGCGATCAAGCTGCAACGGGGTAATCGATACATAACCTTGCATCACCGCATGAAAGTCTGTGCCCGGGCCACCGTCCTCGGCGTCGCCGGCTGCCGCAATCCAATAACCTTCCTTGCCGCGCGGATCGACCACTTTCAGGGGCGCGGCCGCACGGGCGCGATGGCCCAGGCGCGTCAGTTGGATGCCGCGAATATGGTCGAGGGGCAAGTTAGGGATGTTGACGTTGAGCACTGTGCGCGGCGGCAGGTCCAGGGACCCGTGGGCCTCCACCAGTTTGCGGGCGAAATACGCCGCCGTCGCCAGGTTGTCCAGCTGCCGCGAGGCAAAGGAAAAGGCGAACGAGGTGCGGCCCAGGAAACGCCCTTCAAGCGCCGCCGCCACCGTACCGGAATACAGCACGTCATCGCCCAGGTTGGCGCCGAGGTTGATGCCCGACACCACCAGGTCCGGCTCCTGCGCCAACAAGCTGTTGATCGCCAGGTGCACGCAATCGGTGGGCGTACCGTTCACGCTGATAAAGCCATTGGCCAGAACCTGCGGGTGCAACGGACGGTCGAGCGTCAGCGAACTGCTGGCGCCGCTCTTGTCCTGGTCCGGGGCAACCACCACACACTCGGCGTAATCTTCCAGCGCAGCATAAAGCGCGGCAAGGCCGGGTGCGGTGGCACCGTCATCGTTTGATATCAGAATACGCATGGGCTGTCCGTCTGCCCCACCGGCACCAGATCAACAAGCTCGCGCACCAAGACAGTGGCGAAGCATCCGGCCGGCAGGACGAATTCCAGTTGCAGAATGTCCAGCGAGGGATAATGCCACGTCAACCCGCCAATGGGCAGTCGCAGAATGCGACGTTCCTGGCTCATACCGGCATTCACCAGCCAATCGCGCAGGTCGGCTTCACCGTCGGCGATTGCCTGTTCCAGCGCGAAGGTTGCCCCCGACGCCGGCGAATCGCCTTCGCCCCACTGCGGCCCTGTCGGGTGCAGGTCCAGAATCGCCAGGCGCGGGTCGCTGCATTCAGCCTCCCCCGCCGGGAAAAAACTGCGGCTGTCAGTAAACGCCAGCAAGTCCCCGACCTGGGCGCGCTGCCAGGAGCCGTCTGCAACACGTGCCGCCAGGACTTTATTGAAGAGAAAACTACGCGCGGTAGACAGCAGCCGCGAGCGCACATTGCGCTGCTCCGGCAGGGCCTTGCGGGCCGCCCATTCACGCGCGTCCGCCACGTTGCCGCCGTTGTGGCCGAAGCGCTGGGCGCCGAAGTAGTTGGGGATGCCGTGCTGGGCAATCTGCTGCAAACGCGCGTCGATGGCGGCGGTGTCGCCAGCCAATTGGGTCAGGCGCAGGGTAAAGCCGTTGGCCGAATGCGCGCCACGCTGCAGCTTGCGTTTGTGACGGGCCATCTTGAGGATTTTGAGGGTGTCGTTCTGCGCACCGCTCATGTCCGGATCGGCCTTGCCCGGCAGTTGCACGCTGAACCACTGGCGCGTCAACGCCTGGCGATCCTTGAGCCCGGCATAGCTGACGGTGCGCAGCGGCACACCGGCGGCCTTGGCGATGCGCCGCGCGGCTTCTTCGGTATTCAAGCCGCGCTTTTCAACCCACAGCCACAAGTGCTCGCCGTCGCCGGTCAGCGGAATATCCAGCACTTCGTCTACCTGGAAATCTTCAGCCGTCGCTTTTAATACCGCGCTGCCCAAAGCCTCGCCGTAGGCCCGCGGGCCCAACAGTTGCAAGTCATTCATGCGCGCAGCAACAAGGCAACGGAGTGCACCGCGATGCCCTCTTCCCGTCCGGTAAACCCGAGTTTTTCGGTGGTGGTGGCTTTCACGTTGACTTGATCCAGTTCAATTTGCAGATCCGCGGCAATCAGTGCGCGCATCGATTCGATATGCGGGGCCATTTTCGGTGCCTGGGCCACGATGGTGTTGTCGACATTCCCGACCTTCCAGCCCTTGGCGTGGATCAGGCCGACCACATGGCGCAGCAGGACGCGGCTGTCCGCCCCCTTGAAGGTAGGGTCGGTGTCTGGAAAGTGCTTGCCGATATCGCCCAACGCCGCTGCGCCGAGCAAGGCATCGCTCAAGGCGTGCAATACAACGTCGCCGTCGGAATGAGCGAGCAACCCATGGTGGTGTGCAATGCGCACGCCGCCCAAGGTGATGAAATCGCCTTCAGCGAAACGGTGCACATCGTAGCCGTGGCCAATACGCATAAAAAAACGCCCCGATTTAATTCAGGGCGTGATTCTACCTACTTTTGCCTCACATTAACCGAGCAAAGCACGCCCATGATGTCGCAAATGATCTTCGATGAAGCTGGCGATAAAGAAGTAGCTGTGGTCATAGCCGGGTTGCAGGCGCAGTTCGAGCGGATGGTTGGCCGCCTTGGCCGCTTGCTGCAGGGCCTCGGGCTTGAGCTGCACGGCGAGGAAATCGTCGCGGTCGCCCTGATCCACCAGCAATGGCAACTTTTGCGAGGCCTCGCTGATCAGCGCGCAGGCGTCCCATTCACGCCATTTCGAGCGTTCTTCGCCCAAATAACGCGAGAAGGCCTTCTGGCCCCACGGGCAATCCATCGGGTTATTGATCGGCGAAAACGCCGACACCGATTGATAGCGCCCAGGGTTGCGCAAGGCACACACCAACGCACCGTGGCCGCCCATGGAGTGGCCGCTGATGCCGCGCTTGGCCGATGCAGGGAAATGCGCTTCAACCAACGCAGGCAATTCCTGCACCACGTAGTCATGCATCCGATAGTGCTTGGCCCAAGGTTCCTGCGTGGCATTCAGGTAGAAGCCGGCCCCCAGACCAAAATCCCAGGCATTGTCAGGGTCGCCCGGCACGCCGGGCCCACGCGGGCTGGTGTCCGGAGCAACGATGATCAACCCAAGCTCGGCGGCCACACGGTGGGCACCGGCCTTCTGCATGAAGTTTTCGTCGGTGCAGGTCAAGCCGGACAGCCAGTACACCACCGGCAGCTTGCCGCCCTGCTCAGCTTGCGGCGGCAGGTAGACAGCAAAGGTCATGTCGCAACCGAGCACGTTGGAGCTGTGTTTGTAGCGTTTATGCCAGCCGCCAAAACTCTTTTGGCAGGAGATATTTTCCAGGGTCATGGGAATGCTCCCAGCGGCAAGCGGCAAACTTCAGGCTGCAGGCGGGCGTTCACCCTTTTGCAGCCTTTAGCGTGCAACTTGCAGCTGCTTCAAAAGTGAATAACGGTACGAATGCTCTTGCCTTCATGCATCAGGTCAAACGCTTTGTTGATGTCTTCCAGGCCCATGGTGTGGGTGATAAACGTGTCGAGCGGGATCTCGCCGGTCTGGGCCATTTCCACGTAGCTTGGCAATTCGGTACGGCCACGCACGCCGCCGAACGCCGAACCGCGCCAGACGCGCCCAGTCACCAGCTGGAATGGGCGGGTGGCGATTTCCTGGCCTGCGCCGGCCACACCAATGATCACCGACTCGCCCCAACCCTTGTGGCAGCACTCGAGCGCCGCGCGCATCAGTTGCACATTGCCGATGCACTCGAAGGAAAAGTCCACGCCGCCGTCGGTCAAGTCGACGATCACGTCCTGGATGGGGCGGTCGTAGTCTTTCGGGTTGATGCAGTCGGTGGCGCCCAGTTGCTTGGCGATTTCGAACTTGGCCGGGTTGATGTCGATGGCGATGATGCGACCCGCCTTGGCCTTCACCGCGCCGATCACGGCCGACAGGCCGATACCGCCGAGGCCGAAGATCGCCACGGTATCGCCTGGCTTGACCTTGGCCGTGTTGATCACCGCACCGATGCCGGTGGTGACGCCGCAACCGAGCAGGCAGACCTTTTCCAACGGCGCTTCTTTAGGGATTTTTGCCACGGAGATTTCCGGCAGCACGGTGTACTCGGAGAAGGTCGAGGTACCCATGTAGTGGAAAATCGGCTGACCCTTGTAGGAGAAACGTGTGGTGCCATCCGGCATCAGGCCTTTGCCCTGAGTGGACCGAATGGCCTGGCACAGGTTGGTCTTGCCCGACAGGCAGAATTTGCACTTGCCGCATTCCGGCGTGTACAGCGGGATCACGTGGTCGCCGACGGCTACCGAAGTCACGCCCTCGCCGATTGCTTCAACCACCGCGCCACCTTCATGGCCGAGGATCGACGGAAAGATGCCTTCCGGGTCGGCGCCCGACAACGTGTACGCGTCGGTATGGCACACGCCGGACGCGACCACCCGCAGCAGCACCTCGCCGGCCTTGGGCATGGCGACATCGACTTCGACGATCTCAAGGGGCTTTTTCGCTTCGAAGGCTACAGCGGCGCGGGACTTGATCATCCGGGTTTCTCCAGGAAATTAAAAACTGAAGCGCTGAGTGTAAAACATGGCCCATTGATTAATAATCCGAGCGAAAGCAAAACTTTATTGCTGTACAGGGATAATCACCATGCTGGAGAACCGCTGGGAAGGCATCGACGAGTTTGTTGCGGTGGCCGAGTGCAGCCAATTCACCGCGGCGGCCGAGCGACTTGGCGTGTCTTCGTCGCACATCAGCCGGCAGGTGGCGCGCCTGGAAGAACGGCTGCAAACCCGGCTGCTCTATCGCAGCACGCGCAAGGTGACGCTGACCGAAGCCGGCCAGACCTTCCTGCAACACTGCCAACGCTTGCAGGACGGTCGCGAAGAAGCATTGCGCGCCGTCGGCGACCTCGCCAGTGAACCCAAGGGCATGTTGCGCATGACCTGCGCGGTGGCTTACGGCGAGCGCTTTATCGTGCCGCTGGTCACACGATTCATGGGCCTCTACCCGCAATTGCGCGTGGATATCGAGTTGAGCAATCGCCAGCTGGACCTGGTGCATGAAGGCCTCGACCTGGCGATCCGCCTGGGCCGCCTGCAAGACTCGCGCATGGTCGCCAGTCGCCTGGCCCCGCGGCGCATGTACCTGTGCGCGTCACCTTCCTACCTGGCGCGGTATGGTCGGCCACACAGTCTGTCGGAATTAACTCGGCATAACTGCCTGATCGGCAGCTCGGATATCTGGCAACTGGCCCAGGACGGGCGCGAATTTTCCCAGCGGGTGCAGGGAAACTGGCGCTGCAACAGTGGGCAGGCAGTTCTGGATGCGGCGTTGCAAGGGGTTGGGCTGTGCCAGTTGCCGGACTATTACGTGCTTGAGCACTTGCACACTGGCGCGCTGGTGTCGTTGCTGGAAGCGCATCAGCCGCCGAACACGGCGGTGTGGGCGCTGTATCCACAGCAGCGGCATTTATCGCCGAAGGTCAGAAAGCTGGTGGATTTCTTGAAGGAGGGGTTGGCCGAGCGGCCGGAGTACAGCGCATAATTTGGAGCGCCTGCCTGGGCCTCATCGCAGGCAAGCCCGGCTCCCACAGCTAATCGCGTTTCAACTGTGGAAGTTGGCGTGCCTGCGATGAAGTCGACGCGGTTTAACTGACTACCTGCGGTTCGCCCACCGCAACCGTAACCACTCCAGGTCTTCGGGCCGGGTCACCTTGATATTGTCCGAACGCCCTTCAATCAGGCGCGGCGCCTGGCCGGACCATTCCATTGCCGAGGCTTCGTCGGTGATGACGGCGTCCGCCACCAAGCTATCAGCCAACGCTCGATGCAAAGCGCCGAGGCGAAACATCTGCGGCGTATAAGCTTGCCAGATCAGGCTGCGGTCAACGGTTTCGACCACACGTGCGTGCTTGTCGACGCGCTTGAGCGTGTCACGAGCGGGCACGGCCAGCAGCCCGCCGACGGGATCATCCGACAGTTCTGATAACAGGTTATCGAGGTCATCACGGCTGAGGTTAGGCCGCGCGGCGTCATGCACCAGCACCCAATCATCATCGCTGGCACCCAGCGCATTGAGTTGCAACAGCGCATTGAGTACCGAGCCCGAGCGCTCGTCACCGCCGTCCGCACGCACGATGCGTGGGTCGTTGGCGCAAGGCAGGTTCGGCCAATAAGGGTCATCGACAGCCAAACTGACTACCAGCCCTTTGAGGCCTGGATGGTCGAGAAAACAGCCGAGGCTGTGTTCGAGAATTGTGCGCCCGCCCAATTGCAAGTATTGCTTGGGACGGTCCGCAGCCATACGGGCACCAACGCCCGCGGCAGGAATCACGGCCCAGAAGGCCGGTAACACACTACTCATTGGGCCAACTGGTAGAGGGTTTCGCCCTCTTTCACCATGCCCAGCTCATGACGCGCCCGTTCTTCAACGGTCTCTGTGCCTTTTTTCAACTCAAGCACTTCGGCATCGAGGACGCGGTTGCGCTCCAGCAGGCGTTCGTTCTCGGCGTGCTGGTCGGCAATTTGCTGGGTCAACTCTTTCACCTGCGCAAAGCTGCCATTACCCACCCATAGGCGGTACTGCAGGCCAGCCAGCAACAAGAGCAAGACGAGGAACAACCAATTGGGACTGCGCATCGAAATCCGGGTATCCAGTAAAAAAAGACAGCCATGCAAAACTTTTGAAGCAACTGATAGCACGAAGCCTGGATGAACCAGGCTTGTGCTTGTTAGCCATGAGATTAGCGTCGAAATTCACGCTGCCGTGATTTTTCCGACGTAATCCGCTGACCTTTTACCATTTAACAATCAGCCGCGAAACTCGCTGCGACCGTTGTACTTGGCTTTACCTGCCAATTGCTCTTCGATACGCAGCAATTGGTTGTACTTGGAAACGCGGTCCGAACGGCACAGGGAACCGGTCTTGATCTGCCCAGCCGAGGTGCCCACGGCCAGGTCGGCAATGGTCGAGTCTTCGGTTTCGCCGGAGCGGTGAGAGATCACGGCGGTGTAGCCCGCAGCCTTGGCCATCTGGATGGCTTCCAGGGTTTCGGTCAGGGTGCCGATCTGGTTGAACTTGATCAGGATCGAGTTGGCGATCTTTTTGTCGATGCCTTCTTTCAGGATCTTGGTGTTGGTCACGAACAGGTCGTCGCCGACCAGTTGAATTTTTTCGCCGATCTTGTCGGTGAGGACTTTCCAGCCAGCCCAGTCGGACTCGTCCAGGCCGTCTTCGATGGAGATGATCGGGTAGCGTTCGGTCAGGCCCTTGAGGTAGTCGGCAAAACCTTCGGAGGTGAACACGTGGCCTTCGCCGGACAGGTTGTATTTACCGTCTTCGTAGAACTCGCTGGCGGCGCAGTCCAGGGCCAGGGTCACGTCGGTGCCCAGCTTGTAGCCCGCATTGGCCACGGCTTCGGAGATCACTTTGAGTGCATCTTCGTTGGACGCCAGGTTCGGCGCGAAACCACCTTCGTCACCCACGGCAGTGCTCAGGCCACGGGCCTTCAGCACAGCTTTGAGGTGGTGGAAAATCTCGGTGCCCATGCGCAGGCCTTCGGAGAAGGTCTTGGCGCCAACCGGCTGCACCATGAATTCCTGGATATCGACGTTGTTATCAGCGTGCTCGCCACCGTTGATGATGTTCATCATCGGCACCGGCATCGAGTAAACACCCGGGGTGCCGTTCAGGTTGGCGATGTGTGCGTACAGCGGCAGGTCCTGGTCCTGTGCAGCAGCCTTGGCAGCGGCCAGGGACACGGCGAGGATCGCGTTGGCGCCCAGGCTGCCTTTGTTTTCGGTGCCGTCGAGCTTGATCATCGCATGGTCCAGGGCTTTCTGGTCCAGCGGGTCCTTGCCCAGCAACAGGTCACGGATCGGGCCGTTGATGTTGGCTACAGCCTTGAGTACACCCTTGCCCAGGTAACGGCTCTTGTCGCCATCACGCAGTTCCAGTGCTTCGCGGGAACCTGTGGAAGCACCGGACGGCGCGCAGGCGCTGCCGATGATGCCATTATCGAGGAGCACGTCGGCTTCGACGGTAGGGTTGCCACGGGAGTCGAGAACTTCACGACCTTTGATGTCGACGATTTTTGCCATTGTTGTAAACACTCCAAAGTTGACGAAAACGACGCAGCTGAAGTAAATCTTTTGACCGACCGCAAGGGTGGAACAACGGGGCAGGCTTGCAGGCGACAAGGCTCAGGCCCGCAGGCCTGAGCGTAAAGCGAGGGAAAGTCTACCGGAGAAATGGCGCTTACGCGGTCTCTACCGTCGGAAAACTCTTGACCAGTTCGTCCAACTGCTTGAGCTGGGCCAGGAATGGCTCCAGCTTGTCCAGGCGCAGGGCGCATGGGCCGTCGCATTTGGCGTTGTCCGGGTCCGGGTGGGCTTCCAGGAACAGGCCCGCCAGCGACTGGCTGATGCCCGCCTTGGCCAGGTCCAGCACCTGGGCACGGCGCCCACCGGCGGAATCGGCGCGACCACCGGGCATTTGCAGCGCGTGGGTTACGTCGAAGAACACCGGGTATTCGAACTGTTTCATGATGCCGAAACCGAGCATGTCCACCACGAGGTTGTTGTAGCCAAAGCTCGAACCACGCTCGCAGAGAATCAACTGGTCGTTACCCGCTTCCACGCACTTGTTCAGGATGTGTTTCATTTCCTGGGGCGCGAGGAACTGGGCCTTCTTGATATTGATCACAGCGCCGGTCTTGGCCATCGCGACGACCAGATCGGTTTGGCGCGACAGGAAGGCCGGCAACTGGATGATGTCGCACACCTCGGCGACCACGGCCGCTTGTTCCGGCTCGTGGACGTCGGTGATGATCGGCACGCCGAAGGCTTGCTTGATGTCCTGGAAGATCCGCATGCCTTCTTCAAGGCCCGGGCCGCGATAGGAAGTCACGGACGAACGGTTGGCCTTGTCGAAGCTGGCCTTGAACACGTAAGGGATACCGAGTTTCTCGGTGACCTTCACGTACTCTTCACAGACCTGCATCGCCATGTCGCGGCTTTCCAGCACGTTCATGCCGCCGAACAGCACCATGGGCTTGTCGTTGGCAATCTCGATGTCGCCTACGCGAATGATCTTCTGGGCCATCAGGGTTACGCCTTCTTCTGATGTTGCGTCAGTGCTGCTTTAACGAAACCGCTGAACAACGGGTGGCCGTCGCGCGGGGTCGAGGTGAACTCCGGGTGGAACTGGCAGGCCACGAACCACGGATGATCCGGTGCTTCAACCACTTCAACCAACTTGCCATCGCCGGAGCGACCGGAGATTTTCAGGCCGGCTTCTTTGATCTGCGGCAGCAGGTTGTTGTTCACTTCGTAGCGATGACGGTGACGCTCGACGATCACGTCCTTGCCATAGCAATCGTGAACCAGCGAGCCCGGCTCCAGCAGGCAGTCTTGCGCGCCAAGGCGCATGGTGCCGCCCAGGTCGGAGCTTTCGGTACGGGTTTCAACGGCGCCGGTGGCATCTTCCCACTCGGTGATCAGGCCTACGACCGGGTGGCCGCTGGTGTGATCGAACTCGGTGGAGTTGGCGTCTTTCCAGCCCAGCACGTTACGCGCGAACTCGATGACCGCCACTTGCATGCCCAGGCAGATGCCCAGGTACGGCACTTTGTTTTCACGTGCGTACTGCACGGCAGTGATCTTGCCTTCCACGCCACGCAGGCCGAAACCGCCGGGTACGAGGATCGCGTCAACACCTTCGAGCAGCGCGGTGCCCTGGTTCTCGATGTCTTCGGAATCGATGTAGCGCAGGTTGACCTTGGTACGGTTGCTGATACCGGCGTGGCTCATCGCTTCGATCAGCGACTTGTACGCGTCCAGCAGCTCCATGTACTTGCCGACCATGGCGATGGTGACTTCATGCTCAGGGTTGAGCTTGGCATCCACCACAGCTTCCCACTCGGACAGGTCCGCGCCGTTGCACTGCAGGCCGAAACGCTCGACCACAAAATCATCCAGGCCCTGGGAGTGCAGGATGCCCGGGATCTTGTAGATGGTGTCGGCGTCTTCCAGGGCAATCACCGCACGCTCTTCAACGTTGGTGAACTGCGCGATCTTGCGACGCGAGGAAATGTCGATCGGGTGATCGGAGCGGCATACCAGCACGTCCGGCTGCAGGCCGATGGAACGCAGTTCCTTGACCGAGTGCTGGGTAGGCTTGGTTTTGGTTTCGCCGGCGGTGGCGATGTACGGCACCAGCGTCAGGTGCATCAGCATCGCGCGCTTGGCGCCGACTTCGAAACGCAGCTGGCGGATAGCTTCGAGGAACGGCTGGGATTCGATGTCACCCACGGTGCCACCGATCTCGACCATCGCCACGTCGGCATCGCCTGCACCCTTGATGATGCGGCGCTTGATTTCGTCGGTGATGTGCGGGATCACCTGGATGGTTGCACCCAGGTAGTCACCACGGCGCTCTTTGCGCAGCACGTGCTCGTAGACACGGCCGGTGGTGAAGTTGTTGTTCTGGGTCATGGTCGTGCGGATGAACCGCTCGTAGTGGCCCAGGTCCAGGTCGGTCTCGGCGCCGTCGTGTGTGACGAACACTTCACCGTGCTGGAACGGGCTCATGGTGCCCGGGTCAACGTTGATGTACGGGTCCAGCTTGAGCATGGTGACCTTAAGTCCCCGCGCCTCCAGGATGGCCGCCAATGAAGCGGAGGCAATGCCTTTCCCCAATGAAGAAACAACACCGCCCGTGACGAATATGTAGCGCGTCATGAAAAACCCTAGAAGTCTGCGTTAAAGCGGTCCGAGCCGCCGGGGAAAGCGAAGGAAGGCCGAAGCCCCCGATCACCTGCATTAATCACAGTGCACCTTTCAAAAAAACCGCCGCGTTGTGACAGACCAGCAATGAAACACCGGTACGTTGATCGCTACACATTTTTTGGAATCGCCCAGCAAAGACTGCTTGGTAATCGGCAACTGCTGCGATTCAGTCGAATCCACAGAAGTTGTATCAAGAAGGGAGCGTAGTCTACCGGAAAGGCTCTATCAGCTCAAACCTTGATCGCAAGTCTGTGGCATCCAATCCAATTGTCCGTCACCCGGCTGCCTGGCCCACAGCCCTGCAAGGCTTGGCACTGCCAGCAATTGCTCACCCTGATAGACCAGCGGCAATCTGCCACGGACAAAGCCCGGCAGCCCACATTCATTAAGCAAGCGCTTCAAGTCGCGCCGGCCTCGAGCGGGCACTTCGATGATTTCGCCGCCCTGACGGTAACGCACCTCAAGAGGGCCTTGGGGAGCCTCGCCGATAAATTTCAGCTGGCCATTGCCGGGTAACGCAAGTGGGCTCTGTGGATGCGGCCAGCTCACCGCGGCGTCGGAAAACTCCAACCATGCTGCGGGCAGCCACCAGATGCGCTCGCCGCAACGATGCAACTGGCCGTCGGCAAGGCGCCACAGCGGTTGTGCGTCAGCTTTGGCGTCGCGCAGGGAATGCCAGCTGGCCCAGTGGTCACTGTCGGGTAAACGGGTCAGAGGCGCCAGCCAGTGGCGCAAGGCATTACGTTGGCGAGCGTCAGATAGTTCGCGCAGTGGAGTCAGAACCAACGAGGGCAACGGCAACCAGGGGAATGGCGAAGGCTGATCGGCGGCTTGCAAGTCCATCCTCGCCAACTCGTCGAGCAGGCCCTGGGCTTCACTCAGGTGATCGGCGGTGCGCGCCAGACTGGAAACGACTTGAGGCCATCGCTGCGTCAACACGGGAAGCACACGATGGCGCAAGTAATTGCGCGAGAAACGTGGGTCTGCGTTGGAAGGGTCTTCGATCCACGTCAACTGGTGCTCGTGGGCGTAGGCTTCCAATTCAGCACGCGAGGCCTCCAGCAACGGCCGCACCACGTGACCATTCGCGAGCTGGCGATGCACAGGCATTGCCGCCAGCCCGCGCACCCCTGCACCGCGCATCAGCCGAAACAACAGGGTTTCAGCCTGATCGTCGCGATGCTGCCCGGTGAGCAACACCTCCCCCGCGCCGATGGCTTGGGTAAACGCCTGATAACGCGCGTCACGCGCTGCGCGCTCAAGGCTGGCGCCCGGTTGCACTTGCACGCGCATCACTTGCAAGGGCACGCCCAAGCCGTCACACACCGCTTGGCAATGGCTGGGCCAGGCGTCGGCGGCAGCCTGCAGGCCGTGATGGACGTGGACAGCACTGAGCGGTGGAAGGCTTTCGGTGGTAGCAAGGGTGGCCAACAGGTGCAGCAGGACGGTGGAGTCCAGACCACCCGAGAATGCGATGTGCCAGGCCGGGGCATTGCGCCAGGGTGCCAGGGTTTGCAGGAGGTTGGCGGGTAGAGCCGGCTTCATAACACAGTACCGCCATCGATCTGGAACGCGATAACCCAGCATACACAAAGCAAATGTGGGAGCGGGCCTGTGTGGGCGCCGGGCTCGCCCGCGATGCAAGCAACTCGGGTTATCTGTTACACCGAGTTGATGCTATCGCAGGCAAGCCAGCGCCCACACAAGTCTGCTCCCACATTAGTACTGCATTGTCTCAAGATCAGTGTTTGATCAGAGACCGTAGCTCATCAGGCGCTCGTAACGACGGGCCAGCAGCGCCTCGTTATCGAACTTCTTGAGCATCGCCAATTGCGAACCCAGCTCAGCGCGCAGGGTGGCAGCAGCCGCAGCCGGGTCACGGTGGGCGCCGCCCAATGGCTCGGCGATCACTTTGTCCACGATGCCCAGGCCTTTGAGGCGATCAGCGGTGATGCCCATGGCTTCAGCCGCGTCCGGCGCCTTTTCGGCGGTTTTCCACAGAATCGAAGCGCAACCTTCCGGCGAAATCACCGCGTAGGTCGAATACTGCAGCATGTTCAGCTGGTCGCATACGCCAATGGCCAGTGCCCCGCCGGAACCACCTTCACCAATCACGGTGGCGATGATCGGGGTTTTCAGGCGCGCCATCACACGCAGGTTCCAGGCGATTGCTTCGCTCTGGTTGCGCTCTTCGGCGTCGATGCCCGGGTAAGCACCCGGCGTGTCGATGAAGGTCAGGATCGGCATCTTGAAGCGCTCGGCCATTTCCATCAGGCGGCAAGCCTTGCGGTAGCCTTCGGGGCGCGGCATGCCGAAGTTGCGGCGGACTTTTTCACGCACTTCACGGCCTTTCTGGTGACCGATCACCATGACCGGCTGGTCGTCCAGGCGAGCGATACCGCCCACGATGGCCGCGTCGTCGGAGAAGTGGCGGTCGCCGTGCAGCTCGTCGAACTCGGTGAAGATGTGCTGAATGTAATCCAGGGTGTACGGACGGCGCGGGTGGCGTGCCAGGCGCGCGATCTGCCAGCTGGTCAGCTTGCCGAAGATGTCCTCGGTGAGCGTGCTGCTCTTGTCTTGCAGGCGAGCGATCTCATCGCCGATATTCAGCGAATTGTCATTGCCGACCAGGCGCAATTCTTCAATCTTGGCTTGCAGGTCAGCGATCGGCTGTTCGAAATCAAGAAAATTCGGGTTCATAAGCGTCCGTCTTGGGTCGACGGCCAAGGAGTGCCTGGCCAGCCGGTTGTCTATTCGCGCCCTACCTTAAGGGAGAGGCGCGTTTAGGTCGAGATTAAATGTTCAGTCGAGATCAGACATATCTGACCGTCAACGGTATTGGAGGAAGACGTTGTCTCGCCCGAACTGGTCACGCAAAGCTTGAATCAAGCCATCGGCGGGATCAATTCGCCACGTCTCACCAAACTGCAACATCGCCTTGGCGTCATTGCCGGTGTACTCCATGGTCACCGGGCACGCGCCACGGTGACGCTTGAGCAGGTCACCCAACCAGCGTAGCTGATCGCCTTTGAGGGCTTCGGTCTTGACCTTCAAGCGCAGGCTTTCGGCGAGGTTGGTGCGCGCGTCTTCCATGCTCATCACCCGCTTGATCCGCAGGCGCAGGCCGCCGGAGAAGTCGTCGTTGCTGACCTCCCCTTCGACGACCACCATGGCATCGGTCTGCAGCAACGACTGGGCAGAGTGGAAAGCGTCGGCAAACAATGACGCTTCGATCCGGCCCGAGCGGTCGTCGAGGGTGATAAAGCCCATCTTGTCGCCCTTCTTATTTTTCATCACGCGCAGGGCGATGATCATGCCGGCGACCGTCTGGGTGTCGCGCGCCGGTTTCAGGTCGATGATGCGCTGACGAGCGAAACGGCGGATTTCGCCTTCGTATTCGTCAATCGGGTGACCGGTGAGGTACAGGCCCAGGGTGTCTTTTTCGCCCTTGAGCCGTTCCTTGAGGGTCAACTCCTTGGCCTTGCGGTGGTTGGCGTAAACGTCCGCGTCTTCTTCGACGAACAAGCCGCCAAACAGGTCGGCGTGGCCGCTGTCGTGGGTGCGGGCGGTCTGTTCGGCCGCCTTGATCGCTTCTTCCATGGCGGTCAGCAGCACCGCGCGGTTGCGGTCGATATTGGCCTGATAAGCCTTGGGCTCATCATGGAAATACGGGCCAAGACGGTCGAGCGCACCGCTGCGGATCAAGCCATCGAGGGTGCGTTTGTTGATGCGTTTGAGGTCAACTCGCGCGCAGAAGTCAAACAAGTCCTTGAACGGCCCGTCCTGGCGCGCTTCGGTGATGGCCTCGACCGGGCCTTCGCCCACGCCTTTGATCGCGCCAAGGCCATAGATGATGCGGCCTTCGTCGTTCACCGTGAACTTGAACTCGGAGGCGTTCACGTCCGGCGCGTCGAGGCGCAGCTTCATGGTGCGCACTTCCTCGATCAAGGTCACGACCTTGTCGGTGTTGTGCATATCCGCCGAGAGTACCGCGGCCATGAACGGCGCCGGGTAATGGGCTTTCAGCCAGGCAGTCTGGTACGACACCAGGCCATAGGCGGCGGAGTGGGATTTGTTGAAGCCGTAACCGGCGAACTTTTCTACCAGGTCGAAGATGTTACCGGCGAGGTCGGCGTCGATGTTGTTGGTGGCACAACCCTCAATGAAACCGCCGCGCTGCTTGGCCATTTCTTCGGGCTTTTTCTTACCCATGGCGCGACGCAGCATGTCCGCGCCGCCGAGGGTGTAACCGGCCATCACCTGGGCAATCTGCATCACCTGTTCTTGATACAAGATGATGCCGTAGGTTGGCGCCAGTACCGGCTTGAGGCCTTCGTACTGATAATCCGAGTGCGGGTACGCCAGCTCGGCACGGCCGTGCTTACGGTTGATGAAGTCATCCACCATGCCCGACTGCAGCGGACCGGGACGGAACAGTGCCACCAGTGCGATCAAGTCTTCCAGGCAGTCGGGCTTGAGCTTTTTGATCAGCTCTTTCATGCCGCGCGACTCAAGCTGGAACACCGCCGTGGTTTCGGCTTTTTGCAGCAAGGTATAAGTCGGTTTGTCGTCCAGCGGGATAAAGGCGATATCCAGCGGCGCTTCGTTGACCTTGGCGCGGTCGCGGTTGATCGTCTTCAGTGCCCAGTCGATGATCGTCAGGGTCCGCAGACCCAGGAAGTCGAACTTCACCAGGCCGGCGGCTTCAACGTCGTCCTTGTCGAACTGGGTTACCAGGCCGTCGCCTTCTTCATCGCAATAGATCGGCGAAAAGTCGGTGAGCTTGGTCGGTGCGATCACCACGCCACCGGCGTGTTTACCGACGTTACGCACCACACCTTCGAGCTTGCGCGCCATGTCCCAGATTTCGGCGGCCTCTTCATCGACCTTGATGAAGTCGCGCAGGATTTCTTCCTGCTCGTAGGCTTTTTCCAGGGTCATGCCGACTTCGAACGGGATCATCTTCGACAGGCGGTCCGCCAGGCCGTAGGACTTGCCCTGCACCCGCGCCACGTCACGGATTACAGCCTTGGCCGCCATGGAACCGAACGTGATGATCTGGCTTACCGCATTGCGGCCGTACTTCTCGGCCACGTACTCGATCACGCGGTCGCGGCCGTCCATGCAAAAGTCGACGTCGAAGTCGGGCATGGAGACCCGTTCCGGGTTCAGAAACCGCTCGAACAGCAGGTCATATTCCAGCGGGTCAAGGTCGGTAATCTTCTGAACGTAAGCCACCAGCGAACCGGCACCTGACCCCCGGCCAGGACCTACCGGTACGCCGTTGTTCTTGGCCCACTGGATAAAGTCCATCACGATCAGGAAGTAACCGGGGAACCCCATCTGGATGATGATATCCAGCTCGAAATTCAGTCGGTCAACGTAGACCTGGCGCTTGGCCTCGTAGTCCTCGGTGGTGTCCTTGGGCAGCAGCACGCTGAGGCGCTCTTCTAGGCCATCGAAGGACACTTTGCGGAAATACTCATCGATGGTCATGCCATCGGGAATCGGGAAGTTGGGCAGGAAGTGCTTGCCCAGCTTCACTTCGATATTGCAGCGCTTGGCGATCTCGACGGAGTTTTCCAGGGCCTCGGGCAGGTCGCTGAACAGCTCAGCCATCTCGTCGGCGCTTTTGAGGTACTGCTCTTCGCTGTAGTTCTTGGAACGACGCGGGTCATCCAGAGCCCGGCCTTCGCCGATGCACACGCGGGTTTCGTGGGCTTCGAAATCTTCCTTTTTGATAAAGCGCACATCGTTGGTCGCGACCAGCGGCGCGCCCAGCTTGTCGGCCAGGGCCACAGCGGCGTGCAGATGCTCTTCATCATTGGGGCGATTGGTGCGCTGGACTTCCAGGTAGAAACGGTCGGGGAAGACCTGCATCCACTCGCGGGCCAGCACTTCAGCTTCCTGCGGGTTGCCGCCGAGCAGCGCGATACCGATCTCACCCTCTTTGGCGGCCGAGAGCATGATCACGCCCTCGCTTGCCTCGGCCACCCACTCGCGCTCGATGATGATCGAACCGTTGCGCTGACCGTCGATAAAGCCACGGGAAATCAATTCGGTGAGGTTGCGATAACCGACGCCGTTCATCGCCAACAGGCTGATGCGGCTCAGGGGGTTATCCGGGTCTTTGTTGGACAGCCACAGGTCGGCACCGCAAATCGGCTTGATACCGGCGCCCATGGCGTTTTTGTAGAACTTGACCAGGGAACACATGTTGTTCTGATCGGTCACCGCTACCGCAGGCATGTTCATGCCCACCAGGGTTTTGACCAGCGGTTTGATCCGTACCAGGCCGTCGACCAGGGAGTATTCAGTGTGCAGGCGCAGGTGAACGAATGAAGCCGGCATAGTGATCCTGTTCTAATACGTGGAGACAACAAGGCCCGGATTGTACCGGGCCTTGAGCAAAACATCAGCCTCGCGACTAAACCTCGATGAGGCGCTCGCGCAGCTCGTAAGCCTGGCGGACCGGGGCGAACGAGCGGCGATGGATCGGCGTGGGGCCGAGGCGAGCGAGGGCTTCCAGATGAACGGGCGTCGGATAGCCTTTATGGCCACCCATGCCGTAGCCGGGGTAGATCAACTCAAACGCGGCCATTTCACGGTCACGACTGACTTTGGCCAGGATCGAGGCGGCAGCAATAGCCGGAACCTTGCTGTCACCCTTGACCACCGCTTCTGCAGGCATCGCCAGTTTTGGGCAACGGTTACCGTCGATCATCGCCATTTTGGGCGTGATATGCAGGCCTTCCACCGCACGCTGCATGGCCAGCATGGTTGCGTGAAGGATGTTCAGCTCGTCGATTTCTTCGACTTCAGCCCGGGCAATATGCCAGCTCAGGGCTTTTTCGCAGATCTCGTCATAAAGCTTTTCGCGACGGGCCTCGGTGAGTTTTTTCGAATCGTTGAGGCCCAGGATCGGGCGGTTCGGATCGAGAATCACCGCCGCCGTGACGACGGCGCCACACAGCGGGCCGCGCCCTACCTCGTCAACCCCGGCGACCAGCTCGTGCACTTGCGCGACGAGGCTGAAGTCCAGGCCCATTTGCGTCCTCATAGGGCTTCCTGTTTGTGGCCAATCAAGGTCAGCACGGCGTCTGCCGCCTGGTTCGACGCATCACGGCGCAAGGTCCGGTGGATGTCGTCGAAACCACGGGTCTGTTCTTCGCCGCCGTCGATCAAGGGTAGTAGCGTTTGCGCCAGTGCCTGGGGCGTTGCATCGTCCTGCAACAATTCCGGGACCAGCAGACGCTGGGCCAACAGGTTGGGCAAGGAGATGTAAGGACTTTTGACCATGCGCTTGAGAATCCAGAACGTCAGCGGCGCGAGGCGATAGGCCACGACCATCGGACGCTTGTACAACAACGCTTCCAGGGTGGCGGTGCCTGAGGCGATCAGTACCGCATCACATGCCGCCAGGGCCAGGTGCGACTGACCGTCCAGCAAGGTGACCGGCAGCGTACGCCCTTCCAGCAGCGTTTCGATTTGTGCACGACGTTGCGGACTGGCACATGGCAACACAAAACGAATGCCGGGCTTCAACGCCTGCAGACGTTCGGCGGCGTCAAAAAACAGCGCCCCCAGGCGACCGACTTCCCCGCCACGACTGCCCGGCATCAAGGCTACCAGCGGGCCGTCGGGCAGGCCCAGTTCGGCACGCGCAGCCCCGCGATCAGCTTGCAATGGAATGGTATCGGCCAGGGTATGCCCGACAAACCGCACCGGCACGCCCTTCTCTTCGTAGAACCGGGCTTCGAACGGCAGCAGTGTCAGCATCAAGTCGCAGCCTTCACGGATCTTGAGCACGCGCTTCTGCCGCCACGCCCATACCGAAGGGCTGACGTAGTGCACGGTCTTGATCCCGGCCTGACGCAACTTGAGTTCGATATTGAGGGTGAAGTCCGGCGCGTCGATTCCGATAAAGACGTCAGGCTTTTCTTCGATCAAGGTTTGAATCAGCAGCTTGCGGCGAGCCAGCAGCTCGCGCAGACGACCCAGCACTTCCACCAGCCCCATGACGGAAAGACGCTCCATGGGAAAGTAGGACGTCAGCCCTTCGGCCTGCATGAGCGGGCCGCCCACACCGATAAATTCCACCGAGGGATGCTGGGCTTTGAGGGCCCGCATCAAGCCTGCGCCGAGAATATCGCCGGAAGCTTCTCCGGCCACCAACGCGATACGCAGATTAGCCATGATCAGCGGGTGATGCCGCGAGTCGATGCCTGGATAGAGTCACGGAACACCGCGACTTCCGGGTACAACGCTGCCGGCTCGGTCAGTTCTGCCAAGGCCTGGTCAACCGTCAGCCCCTGGCGGTAAACCACCTTATAGGCACGGCGCAGGGCGTGAATCGCGTCTTCACTGAACCCGCGACGGCGCATGCCTTCGAAGTTCATGCTGCGCGCTTCAGCCGGGTTGCCGAATACCGTGACGAACGCCGGAACGTCCTTGCCGATCGCAGTGCCCATGCCGGAAAAGCTGTGGGCGCCGATATGGCAATACTGATGCACCAGGGTAAAGCCAGACAGGATCGCCCAATCATCAACATGCACATGGCCCGCCAACGCAGTGTTGTTGACCAGGATGCAATGGTTGCCGATGACGCTGTCGTGGCCGATGTGGGCATAGGCCATGATCAGGTTGTGATCCCCCAGCGTGGTCTCGGCACGATCCTGCACGGTGCCGCGGTGAATCGTCACGCCTTCACGGATGATGTTGTGATCACCGATTACCAGGCGCGTTTCCTCACCCTTGTACTTCATGTCCGGGGTGTCTTCGCCTACCGAGGAAAACTGGTAGATACGATTGTGTTTGCCAATGCGGGTCGGACCTTTAAGGATCACGTGTGGCCCGATGACAGTCCCCTCGCCGATTTCAACACCTGCGCCGACGATCGACCAAGGGCCGACCTCAACGTCGGCGGCCAGAACGGCCGACGGATCGATGATTGCGCGAGGGTCAATCAAACTCATAGTTTGCGTTCCGCGCAGATGATCTCAGCAGAGCACACCGGCTTGCCGTCCACCGAGGCCTGGCATTCGAACTTCCAGATCTGGCGCTTGCAGCTGATGAACTTGGCTTCCAGGATCAACTGGTCACCCGGTGTGACCGGGTTGCGAAAACGCAGCTTGTCGGAGCCCACGAAATAGTAAAGCGTGCCATCGGCAGGCTTGAGGTCGAGCATTTTGAAACCAAGGATACCGGCAGCCTGGGCCATCGCTTCGATGATCAACACGCCCGGCATGATTGGATGCGCCGGAAAGTGACCATTGAAGAACGGTTCGTTGATGCTGACATTCTTGTAGGCACGAATGCGCTTTTCCTCAATGTTGAGGTCCACTACACGGTCCACCAGCAGGAACGGGTAACGGTGAGGCAGGTATTCGCGAATCTCGTTGATGTCCATCATTTCGGGGGGAAGCCTGTAATAAAGATTGGGGGCGGGCGGACAAAACGCACGCCCCGCTAGCAAATCAAGGAGGCAGTCTAGCGGCTGTGCACACTTGATATGGAAATGGTATCAGCCTTCTGATGAAGCATTACCGCCAGGGGTCACGTCCCCAACACGCTTTTCCAGCTGTTTGAGGCGTCGAGCCATGTCGTCGAGCTGCCTCAAACGTGCTGCACTCTTGCGCCATTCAGCCGCGGGCTGCATGGCGGTACCGGAAGAATAGGCACCGGGCTCGGTAATCGAATGCGTCACCATGGTCATGCCGGTAATGAAGACGTTGTCGCAAATCTCGATGTGCCCCACCAACCCAACGCCACCGGCGAGCATGCAATGCTTGCCGATTTTGGTGCTACCGGAAATCCCCACGCACGCGGCCATGGCGGTGTGATCGCCAATCTGTACGTTGTGGGCAATCTGGATCTGGTTGTCGAGCTTCACACCGTTACCGATGACGGTATCGGCCAAGGCGCCACGGTCCACTGCGGTATTGACGCCGATTTCCACGTCATCGCCGATCAGCACGCCGCCGACCTGGGCAATCTTGTGCCAGATGCCTTTGGCATTGGCAAAGCCAAAACCTTCGCCACCAATTACAGCACCTGACTGAATGACCACACGTTCACCGATACGCACGTCGTGGTACAGGGTGACACGCGGAGCCAGCCAGCCATCGGCACCGATCTCGCAGCGTGCGCCGATAAAGCAATGCGCACCTACTGTGACGCCGGCGGCAATGCGCGCGCCGCTCTCGATCACGGCAAACGCGCCAATGCTTGCCGCAGGGTCAACCCAAGCATCATCAGCAATGACCGCAGACGGATGAATACCGCCAGCAGCCTTTGGCTTTGGATCGAACAGGTGCGACGCCCGGGCATAAGCCAGGTAAGGATCGGCCACCACCAGCGCATCCCCGGCAAACCCTTCGGCATCAGCGGCCTTCAGCAACACGGCTGCGGCTTGGCTGTCGACCAGGTATTTACGGTATTGGGGATTTGCGAGGAAGCTCAACTGAGCTGGGCCAGCCTCCTGCAAGGTGGCTAGCCCAGTGATTTCTTTCTCCTTGGAGCCACGCAAGGTGGCTCCAAGGAACTCGGCCAACTCGCCGAGTTTGATAGTCGCGGTCATGGCTTACTTCAGCTGGTTCATGCGCTCGATCACCTGGCGGGTGATGTCGTATTGAGGCTTGACGTCGATCACGGCGCCGCGCTCGAACACCAGGTCAAAGGCACCTTTCTTGATGACTTCTTCCACAGCGCTGTCGAGTTTCGGCTTGAGCTGCTTGAGCATTTCACGGTCGGCAACGGCTTTGGCTTCATTCAGTTCCTTGGACTGGAACTGGTAGTCGCGGGCCTTTTGCTTGAATTCAAGCTCCAGACGCTCACGCTCGCCTTGCTGCATTTTGTCGCCACCGGCTACCAGACGATCCTGGATGCCTTTGGCACTGCTTTCCAGCGTTTTCAGCTTGGTCAGTTGCGGACCGAATTTTTTCTCGGCATCCACTGCGTAACGCTTGGCCGCGTCGGATTCCAGCAGAGCCATCTGATAGTTCAGGACGGCGATTTTCATTTCGGCGAAGGCCGGGGTGGTCACCAGCACGGTGGCCAGCAGAACCAATTGAGTCAACTTGCGCACGATGTACTCCTACAGAATCCGTTGTCGTTATCTTGGGTCAGACGCTTAGAACGTCTGGCCGAGGGAGAATTGGAAAATCTGGGTTTCAGCGTTATCCGGTTTCTTGATCGGCATGGCCAGAGCAAAGCTCAATGGGCCAAGCGCGGTCACCCAAGTCACACCAACGCCCACGGAGCTCGCCAGGTTGCTGAGGCTCACGTCGTTGCACTGGGTGTTGGAAACGGAACCAGGTGCCGGGTTTTTAACCTGTTCGCACTTGGAGTCGAACACGTTACCCACATCCCAGAAGACCGAAGTACGCAGGGAACGCTGATCCTTGACGAACGGCAGCGGGAACAGAATCTCCGCACCACCTTGAATCAGAACGTTACCACCGAATGGCAGCGGATCGTTGTCCGAGTCAGCCAGAGTGCCCTGGTTACCCGTCACGCTGGCGCCACGGCTCGGCGTACCACGCGGACCCAAGGTGCTGTCCTTGAAGCCACGTACCGAGTTGAAACCACCGGCATAGTAGTTCTCGTAGAACGGCAGGCCACTGGTCGAACCATAACCGTCGCCATAACCCAGCTCAGTGTGCAGGCGCATGGTGTAGTTATCGCTCAACGGCTGGAACAACTGACCACGGTAGTCGAGCTTGAAGAACGACAGATCGCTGCCCGGCGTAGTCACTTCTGCCGTGAGGCTCTGGGAGTGACCACGGGTCGCCAGTACGCCTTTGTTCAGGGTCGATTCCGACCAACCGGCCGAAGCCTTGAAGTTCAGGAACTGGTCACCCTCTTTGCGCACGAAGTCGAAGATTTCGTCCACGGTGTACACACCGGTCTTGATCTTGTCTTGTTGCGCGGTCAGGCCGAAGGTCAGGCGCGAAGTCTCGCTGATCGGGTAACCGATGTTCACACCGGCGCCGAGGCTGTCGATCGCATAGCTTGCAACGTCAACGTCGAGGTCTTTGTAGTCGGTGGTGCGGTAGAAGGCGTTGTAGCCCAGGCTCACACCGTCAGCCGTCCAGTAGGGGTCGACATAACCGAAGTTATAGCGGCTCTGGTATTCGCTTCGGGTCAGGCCGATGGAAACCTTGTTACCGGTACCCAGGAAGTTGTTCTGGGTGATCGAACCACCGAGGATCAGACCGGCGCTCTGTGCAAAACCGACGCTGGCGGTGATCGAACCCGACGCTTGTTCTTCAACGGCGTAGTTCACATCAACCTGGTCATCCACGCCCGGTACAGCCGGGGTTTCGACGTTGACTTCTTTAAAGAAGCCCAGGCGCTCAAGACGGGTCTTGGACTGGTCGATCAGGTAAGTCGACGCCCAGCCACCTTCCATTTGACGCATCTCACGACGCAGCACTTCGTCCGCAGACTTGGTGTTGCCACGGAAGTTGATGCGGTTCACGTAGGCGCGCTTGCCCGGATCAACGACAAAGGTGATGTCCACAGTGTGGTCATCATCGTGCGGAGTCGGAACGCCGTTGACGTTGGCGAAGGTATAGCCTTCGTTACCCAGACGACGGGTGATCAGCTCGGACGTGGTGGTCATCAGCTTGCGCGAGAACACCTGGTTTTTCTGTACCAGCAACAGCGCCTTGACCTGGTCTTCAGGCACTTTCAGGTCGCCGCTGAGTTTCACGTCACGAACGGTGTACTTCTCGCCTTCGTTGACGTTGACAGTAATGTAGACGTGCTTCTTGTCCGGGGTGATGGACACCTGGGTCGAAGCGATATCCATGTTGATATAGCCACGGTCCAGGTAGTAGGAGCGCAGACGTTCCAGGTCACCCGAGAGTTTTTCACGGGCGTACTTGTCATCGTTCTTGAAGAACGACAACCAGTTGGTGGTCTTGAGTTCGAACAGGTCGATCAGGTCGTCATCAGCAAACTTGGTGTTACCCACCACGTTGATGTGCTGAATGGCCGCCACAGTGCCTTCGTTGATCTTGACCTTGAGGCCAACACGGTTACGAGGCTGCGGGATCACTTCCGTTTCCACGGTCGCGGAGTAGCGGCCCTGGGCAACGTACTGACGTTGCAATTCGTTACGCACACCTTCAAGGGTGGCGCGCTGGAAGATCTCGCCCTCGGCAAGGCCGGATTGCTTGAGCCCCTTCATCAAGTCTTCAGTGGAGATCGCCTTGTTACCTTCGATCTCGATACTGGCGACAGAAGGTCGCTCGACGACAGTGATGACCAGGACGTTGCCTTCGCGACCCAGTTGGATATCTTGAAAGAACCCGGTTTTGAACAGCGCACGAGTGGATTCCACCAGGCGACGATCATCCGCCTGTTCCCCGACGTTCAACGGCAAGGCACCAAAGACGCTACCCGCGGAAACCCGCTGGAGGCCGTTGACGCGAATATCGGAGATAGTGAAGGACTCGGCGTGAACTTCGGCGATCATCAATACGGTGAGAACCGCAGTTAGCAGCAGACGTTTCATGAAGTCCTTTCTTATTCCAACTGGCAATAAACAAACTGCCGCAAAATGCGGCAGATTCGCAATTCAGCGAAGCGTTACAGTCGTCCCAGATCGTTGACCAGAGCTAACAACATCACTCCGACCACCAAACTGATACCGATCTGTATCCCCCAACCCTGCACCCGATCCGACAAGGGGCGACCACGCACCCACTCGACCAGATAAAACAACAGATGCCCCCCGTCCAATACTGGAATGGGCAGCAAATTCAGAACTCCAAGGCTAATACTCAGATAAGCCAGGAAATTCAGGAAATCCGCGACACCCGACTGGGCAGAAGCGCCCGCCACTTTAGCAATGGTTATCGGTCCACTCAAGTTTTTTACCGAGAGCTCGCCGAACAACATTTTCTTGAGCGATTCGAGCGTCAGCACACTCATGGTCCAAGTGCGTTTTGCACCCTCGCCAATTGCCGCCAAAGGCCCGAAGCTGACCTCGCGCACCATCGATGGCGGCCACTCGACACCTTTTACCCCGGCACCGAGGTAACCCCCGGCCGCCTTGGCTTCCCCGCGAACAGCCAGGGTCACAGGGACGTCGATTTGAGCACCATCGCGCTCAACTTTCAGCACAATTTTGGTATCAGGCCGTACACGCACCAGATCCACCACTTGCTGCCAGTCGCCCAGCGCCTGACCATCCAGCGCCAACAGGCGATCGCCCGTTTTCAGACCTGCGGCCTGCGCCGGGCCTTTCGGGTCCAGCTCGGCGAGCACCGGCGGCAGGGCCGGACGCCACGGACGAATGCCCAGGGACTTGATCGGATCAGGCTCTTCTGCGCCTTTGAGCCAATGGTCCAGGGACAATTCACGCGGCGTCTCAGCGGTGGAATCCTGCTCGCGCACCACCACATTAATAGTGCCGCTCTCGCCCATGCGGCGAACCAACTGCAAATTGACAGCGCCCCAGCCGGTGGTGGGCTCGCCATCAATGGAAACAATTTCCTGACCGGCGATCAGTCCGGCCTTGGCCGCCATGCTGTCCGCTTCAACTGCGCCGATAACCGGGCGCACCTGTTGGCTGCCCATCATGGCCAAGACCCAGAAGAACACGATTGCCAAGAGGAAATTGGCGATCGGGCCGGCTGCGACAATAGCGATACGCTGACGAACGGTCTTACGGTTGAAGGATTGGTCCAACTGATCGACAGGCACCTCGCCTTCACGCTCGTCGAGCATCTTGACGTAGCCGCCCAGCGGAATGGCGGCAATCACGAATTCAGTGCCCCGACGATCGTGCCAACGCAGCAGCGGCATGCCGAAACCGACGGAAAAGCGCAGCACCTTGACGCCGCAACGACGCGCGACCCAAAAGTGGCCGAATTCGTGAAAGGTTACCAGCACACCCAGAGCAACCAGGGTGCCGACAATCATGTAGAGCGCACTCATCTAATTTCTCCGCATTCCAATCCAGTGCCTGAGGGCTCAAACCTACCCACAGACTAACGCGCGTTGCGGTTCAACCACTGTTGGGCCAGGGCTCGGGCCTTTGTATCGGCCTCGAACACTGCACCCAAATCATCCACTGCCACAACGGGCTCAAGGCTCAAAACGTCCTCGATGATACTCGCGATCTGCGGAAAGCGAATACGCCCATCAAGAAACGCCGCCACCGCCACCTCGTTGGCCGCATTGAGCACGGCCGGCGCACTGTTGCCCGCCTCTGCCGCTTGCCGGGCCAGACTCAGGCACGGGAAGCGCTGCTCGTCCGGCGCTTCGAAATCCAGGCGCGCAATGGCAAACAGGTCCAACGGTGCAACGCCGGAATCAATCCGCTCCGGCCAGGCCAGTGCATTGGCAATCGGCGTACGCATATCGGGGTTGCCCAGCTGGGCAAGAACCGAACCATCGACATAGTCGACCAGAGAATGAATCACACTTTGCGGGTGAATCACCACCTCGACCTGATCAGGCCGCGCATCGAACAACCAGCACGCCTCGATCAACTCCAGGCCTTTGTTCATCATGCTCGCCGAATCCACGGAGATTTTTCGCCCCATCGACCAGTTTGGGTGTGCACACGCCTGATCAGGCGAGACATGCTCAAGATCAGCCAGCGGAGTTTGCCGGAAAGGGCCACCGGAAGCCGTCAGGAGAATCCGCCGCACGCCAACCTGGCTCAAGCCTCGGGCAAAATCACCGGGCATGCACTGGAAGATCGCATTGTGTTCGCTGTCCAGAGGCAGCAGCACGGCGCCACTCTTGCGCACAGCCTGCATAAAGAGCGTGCCGGACATCACCAGCGCCTCTTTATTGGCCAGCAGGATCTTTTTACCGGCATCGACGGCGGCCAGTGTCGGGCGCAACCCTGCCGCCCCAACAATGGCTGCCACCACAGTGTCGACTTCGGGATCAGCCGAGACCTGGCACAAGCCCTCCTCGCCCACCAACACATGGGTCGCAAGGCCTGCAGACCTCAACTGGTCCTGCAAGCCGCGCGCTACCGACACCTCTGGCACAACGGCGAATCTAGGCGTATGACGCACGCACAAGGCCAGCAACTCGTTCAAGCGAGAGAAGCCGGTCAGCGCAAACACCTGGTAGCGATCTGGATGGCGAGCAATCACATCCAGCGTGCTGAGCCCGACCGAGCCGGTTGCGCCCAGCACTGTCACCTGTTGCAGGCGGCTCACGAAGCCGCCATCCACAACAGCACGGCGAAGATGGGAATGGCAGCGGTAAGGCTGTCGATTCGATCCAGCACACCGCCGTGACCCGGCAGCAGGTTGCTGCTGTCCTTGATCCCGGCCTGGCGCTTGAACATGCTTTCGGTGAGGTCACCCACCACGGAGATAAACACCACAACGGCGGTGCCCAACAAGGCCAGGAGGATTTCCTTCACCGACCAGTCGCGCACTACACCGACCACCAGCGTGATCAACAACGTCAATGCCAAGCCACCGTAAACGCCTTCCCAGCTCTTGCCCGGGCTGACGGCTGGCGCCAACTTGCGCTTGCCGAACGCCCGGCCGGAGAAGTAGGCACCGATGTCAGCGCCCCACACCAGCACCATCACCGCCATGATCAGCCAGTTGCCCATCGGCGAATTCTTGATTTCCACCAGCCCTTGCCAGGCCGGCAGCAGAATCAGAAGACCAATCACCAACTTGCTGGCCACGCTGGACCATTGGGCGCTGGTGCGTGGGTAGGTCAGCACCAGGAAGGTCGCAAGCGCCCACCACAGTACCGCCGCTCCCAACACCCAAGGCACGACAATGCTCGAAAGCGTATGCATGAGAAACAGCAACAGCGCCACCACAGCGGCATAAACCACGCGCGGCAACTGCTCGTTGAAACCGGCCAGGCGCGCCCATTCCCAAGCACCCAGGGTAACGACCAGGCCGATAAACAGCGCAAAGCCGGAACCGTCGAGCAGAAAAAAACCACACAAGGCAATCGGCAGCAGGATCAGTGCTGTGATGATTCGTTGTTTAAGCATTTAAACCCGGGCTCCAGCTTCGATCTGCTCGCTCGTTTTACCAAAGCGACGCTGACGGGAAGCGAAATCGGCCAGCGCATTGCGCATGGCATCGTGTTTGAAGTCCGGCCAGAACAGGTCGGAGAAGTACAGTTCGGTGTAGGCCAGCTGCCACAGCAGGAAATTGCTGATGCGGTGCTCACCACCGGTACGGATGCACAAGTCCGGCAACGGCAGATCACCGGTTACCAGGCAGGTTTGCAACAATTCGGGCGTAATGTCGTCAGGCCGCAGATGCCCGGCCTGCACTTCGCGGGCAAGCCGCTGTGCAGCCTGGGCGATATCCCACTGACCACCGTAGTTGGCTGCAATCTGCAGCACAAAACGGTTAGAGCCGGCGGTGATAGCCTCGGCTTCGCGCATGGCCGCTTGCAGTTCCGGATGGAACCGCGAGCGATCACCAATGATGCGCAGGCTGATGTTGTTGTCGTTGAGGCGCTTGGCCTCACGACGCAACGCCTTGAAGAACAGGTCCATCAAGGCGCTGACTTCTTCGGCGGGCCGTTGCCAGTTCTCGCTGGAGAAGGCAAACAGAGTCAACACCTCGACCTTGGCCTCGGCACACACCTCAATAACAGCGCGCACCGCATCGACACCCGCCTTATGCCCGGCGACACCCGGCATAAAGCGTTTTTTCGCCCAGCGATTATTCCCATCCATGATGATCGCGACATGGCGCGGCACCACGGAGGGCACAGTCTGCTTGGTCTTTTCCATGAAGGCGTCCTGACCCCTTATACGGCCATCAGGTCCTTTTCTTTCTCTTCCGTGGCCTTGGTGATCTGGGCCTCGGCGTCTTTGGTCAGTTTGTCGATATCAGCTACGGCGCGACGCTCTTCGTCTTCGCTGATTTCTTTGTCCTTGACCAGTTTTTTGAGGTCACCCAACGCATCACGACGAATGTTGCGCACGGCAACACGCGCATCTTCAGCAGCGCTGCGCGCCTGCTTGGTGAAGCCCTTGCGGGTTTCTTCGGTCAGAGCAGGCATGGAGATCAGCAACAACTCGCCCAGGTTGGTCGGGTTGAGGTTCAGGCCGGCGCTCTGGATGGCTTTGTCGACGGCTGCGAGCATGTTGCGCTCGAAGGCCACGACTTGCAGGGTGCGCGAGTCTTTTACGGTGATGTTGGCGACCTGGGTAATGGAGGTGTCAGTGCCGTAGTACGGCACCATTACGCTGCCCAGGATGCTTGGGTGAGCCTTACCGGTACGAATCTGGCCAAAAGCATGGGCCAGAGACTCCAGGGATTTGTGCATACGCTCTTGAGCGTCTTTCTTGATTTCGTTGATCATTGTTGGCCTTCCTCGATCAGAGTCCCTTCCGCGCCGCCGTGTACGATGTTCAGCAGGGCGCCGGGCTTGTTCATGTTAAATACGCGCAGTGGCATCTTGTGGTCACGGCACAGGCAAATAGCCGTCAGGTCCATCACGCCCAGCTTGCGATCCAGTACTTCATCGTAGGTCAGATGATCGAACTTCTCGGCATGCGGGTCTTTGAATGGGTCTGCGGTGTAGACACCGTCCACCTTGGTGGCCTTGAGCACAACGTCGGCATCGATTTCGATGGCGCGCAGGCAGGCAGCCGAGTCCGTGGTGAAGAACGGGTTGCCGGTACCGGCAGCAAAGATCACTACTTCTTTGGCGTTCAAGTGACGCATGGCTTTGCGACGATCATAGTGATCGGTCACGCCAACCATGGAAATAGCCGACATCACGATCGCCGAGATATTGGCACGCTCCAGGGCGTCACGCATTGCCAGGGCGTTCATCACAGTGGCCAGCATGCCCATGTGGTCGCCAGTCACCCGATCCATGCCGGCCGCACTCAGCGCCGCACCACGGAACAGGTTACCACCGCCAATCACCAGGCCGACCTGAACACCGATGCCGACCAATTGGCCGACTTCCAGCGCCATGCGGTCGAGCACCTTGGGATCGATCCCGAACTCTTCCGAGCCCATCAGGGCCTCGCCGCTAAGCTTGAGTAGAATGCGTTTATAGCGAGCCTGATAACCACTGCCCTGCTGAGCCATTGCGAATCTCTCCTGCGGCGTATTTTTTAAAAAATCTTGGCGAGCCGTTTACGGCTTGCGTTCACTCTAGCTGGACGCTGTCTCAGCGCCATCGGAACACGGCTTTGTAAGCCAGTTCCGAGAGGAAACCAAATAAAAATTGGTCTTCCCATTTGAAAAGAGGCTGCGCGCGTGAGCGGGCAGCCTCTTTCGGGCGACAGTTGAAAACTGTCTTATTGCTTGGCGGCAGCCAGCTGGGCAGCAACTTCTTCAGCGAAGTTGTCGACCGGCTTCTCGATGCCTTCGCCTACTTTGTAGTAAGTGAAGGAAACGATTTCAGCACCGGCTTTCTTGGCCAGTTCGCCAACCTTGATTTCAGGGTTCTTCACGAACGCCTGCTCAACCAGGCTCGCTTCAGCCAGGAACTTGCTGATACGGCCTTTGATCATGTTTTCAACGATGTTTTCTGGCTTGCCGGCGATCTTGTCAGCGTTCAGGCTCAGGAACACAGCTTTTTCGCGCTCGATTGCGTCAGCAGACACTTCCGACGGCAGCAGGAACTCTGGGTTGCTGGCCGCTACGTGCATAGCGATGTCTTTGGCCAGCTCAACGTCGCCGCCTTTGAGGGCAACCACAACGCCGATTTTGTTACCGTGCAGGTAACCGCCAACCACATCACCTTCGATGCGCGCCAGACGACGGATGTTGACGTTTTCGCCAACCTTGCCGACCAGTACCAGGCGAGCAGCTTCTTGAGCTTCGATCAACGGCTCAACAGTGGTCAGTTTGTCGGCGAACGCTTTTTCAACGCTAGCAGCAACAAATGCCTTGAAGTCGTCTTGCAGAGCCAGGAAGTCGGTCTGCGAGTTCACTTCCAGCAGAACAGCGGACTTACCGTCTTCTTTCAGAGCGATAGCGCCTTCAGCAGCTACGTTGCCTGCTTTCTTGGCAGCCTTGATGGCGCCGGAAGCACGCATGTCATCAATGGCTTTTTCGATGTCGCCGCCGGCCTTGGTCAAGGCCTTTTTGCAATCCATCATGCCTTCGCCGGTACGCTCACGCAGTTCTTTAACCAACGCTGCAGTAATCTCTGCCATTTCAAAATCCTCTTGGATAGGTTTTCAACCATTCCACCCGATCAAACGGGCGATCAATTCTTCCCGAATCACCCTTGTAGGCCGCTGCACGTTACAGAAGATGTAGCTGCGCTGCCGACAAATGGTTTTCGAGGTGGCAAAAAGGGGGCCAAGCCCCCTTTTTGCTTACTGAGTCAACGCCAGGGCGTCAGTTACTCAGCGGCAGCTACCGGAGCTTCTTCAACGAACTGCTCGGTACCGCCAGCAACGTGGTTGCGACCACGGATTACAGCGTCAGCCATCGAACCCATGTACAGCTGGATAGCGCGGATTGCGTCATCGTTGCCTGGGATGATGTAGTCAACGCCTTCCGGGCTGCTGTTGGTATCGACTACGCCGATAACAGGGATGCCCAGCTTGTTGGCTTCGGTGATCGCGATGCGCTCGTGATCAACGTCGATAACGAACAGTGCGTCAGGCAGACCGCCCATGTCCTTGATACCACCCAGGGAACGATCGAGCTTTTCCAGGTCGCGAGTGCGCATCAGCGCCTCTTTCTTGGTCAGCTTGGCGAAAGTACCGTCTTCGGCTTGCACTTCAAGGTCACGCAGACGCTTGATGGAAGCACGGATGGTTTTGAAGTTGGTCAGCATGCCGCCCAACCAGCGGTGATCGACGTACGGCGAACCGCAACGTGCTGCTTCTTCAGCAACGATCTTGCCAGCGGAACGCTTGGTGCCGACGAACAGAATCTTGTTTTTGCCCTGGGCCAGACGCTCTACGAAAGTCAGCGCTTCGTTGAACATTGGCAGGGTTTTTTCAAGGTTGATAATGTGGATCTTGTTACGCGCGCCGAAAATGTATTTACCCATTTTCGGGTTCCAGTAACGGGTCTGGTGACCGAAGTGCACACCGGCCTTCAGCATATCGCGCATGTTGACTTGGGACATGATAGTTCCTTAATAAGTCGGGTTTGGCCTCCACGTATCCCAATGACCAACCAGCGGCATTCGCCTCCGGCACCCAGGTCATCGTGTCGACACGTGTGTGGATTTAAGCTTTGCGGGGTATCCCCGGAAAGCGGCGCATTTTATACCACACGAAGGACAAAAACGAAACCCGCAATCACATTTGCCGTGATCGGCTTTTGCGTAAGCCTTTGAATAGAGCCAACATACCCCTACCTTATAGAGAGAAGCGATCGTCAGACGCTCATGGTTTGCCGCCCGCGTCTGGTAGAATCGCGTTTTTTGTGGCTTGTGCGAATTCTGCAACCTTTTGTCGCACGCCCGTAAACCGTATTGATTTCAGCGCGTCGCGCTAGAGAGAGCCTGTATGACCGTTACCTTGAAAACCGCCGAAGACATCGCAGGCATGCGCGTTGCCGGCAAACTGGCTGCCGACGTGCTGGAAATGATTGCCGAACACGTCAAGCCAGGCGTGACCACCGAAGCCCTGGACCGCATCTGCCACGACTATATTGTCGACGTGCAAAAAGCCATTCCTGCGCCGCTGAACTACAAGGGCTTCCCCAAGTCCATCTGCACCTCGATCAACCACGTGGTCTGCCACGGGATTCCAGGCGACAAGCCGCTGAAAGACGGCGACACCCTAAACATCGACGTGACCGTGATCAAAGACGGCTACCACGGCGACACCAGCCGCATGTTCCACGTCGGCACCGTGCCGGTTTGGGCCGAGCGCCTGTCGCAGGTCACCCAGGAATGCATGTACAAGGCCATCGAAATCGTCAAGCCCGGCTGCCGCCTGGGCGATATCGGTGAAGTGATCCAGAAGCACGCTGAAAAGAACGGCTTCTCGGTGGTCCGCGAATTCTGTGGCCATGGCATCGGCAAAGTATTCCACGAAGAACCGCAGATCCTGCATTACGGTCGCGCCGGCACCGGCATGGAACTCAAGGCGGGCATGACCTTCACCATCGAGCCGATGATCAACCAGGGCAAGGCCGACACCAAAGTGCTGGGCGACGGCTGGACCGCCATCACCAAGGACCGCAAGCTCTCGGCACAGTGGGAACACACCCTGCTGGTCACCGAAACCGGCTACGAGATCTTCACCTTGCGCGCAGACGACACGATTCCACGCGTTTCAGCGTAAAGGTTGCTTGGGTTTTCCCCCAACGGTGTTGTGACTGACTGATAGATAGAAAGGAAAGCCGATCGATGCCCCAGGTGGATCCCGAACTCTTCGACCGTGGCCAGTTCCAGGCTGAACTGGCCTTGAAGGCAAGCCCCATCTTCGCCTTCAAGAAGGCTATTCGCCAGGCCCGCGAGGTGCTCGATGCGCGCTTTCGCAGTGGCCGGGACATTCGTCGGCTGATCGAGGACCGCGCCTGGTTCGTCGACAACATCCTGCAAAAGGCCTGGGAACAGTTCAACTGGAGTGAAGACGCCGATATCGCCCTGGTGGCCGTCGGCGGCTACGGTCGCGGTGAGCTGCACCCCTACTCCGACATCGACCTGCTGATCCTGCTGGACAGCGCCGATCATGAGATCTTTCGCGATTCCATCGAGCGCTTTCTGACGCTGTTGTGGGACATCGGCCTGGAAGTCGGCCAGAGCGTTCGCTCGGTAGACGAATGCGCCGAAGAGGCGCGCGCCGACCTCACCGTCATCACCAACTTGATGGAAAGCCGCACCATTGCCGGCCCCGAGCGCCTGCGCAAGCGCATGCTGGAAGTCACCAGCACCGCGCATATGTGGCCGAGCAAGGAGTTCTTCCTGGCCAAGCGTGCCGAGCAGAAGGCCCGGCACCACAAGTACAACGACACCGAATACAACCTGGAACCCAACGTCAAAGGCTCACCGGGCGGACTGCGCGATATCCAGACCATTTTGTGGGTCGCGCGTCGCCAATACGGCACCCTGAACCTGCGCGCCCTGGCCGGCGAAGGCTTTCTGGTAGAGAGCGAAAACGCCCTGCTGGCCTCGTCCCAGGAGTTCCTGTGGAAAGTGCGCTATGCCCTGCACATGCTCGCCGGCCGCTCCGAAGACCGCCTGCTGTTCGACCATCAGCGCTCCATCGCCACCCTCCTGGGGTTTGAGGGCGAGGACGCGAAAACCAGCATCGAAAGCTTCATGCAGCAGTACTACCGGGTGGTCATGAGCATCGCTCAGCTCAGCGACCTGATCATCCAGCACTTCGAAGAAGTGATCCTGGCCCCCGAAGACGAAGCACCGCCGCAGCCGATCAACTCGCGCTTCCAACTGCACGACGGCTACATCGAGGCGCGCAACGACAACGTGTTCCGCCGCACCCCGTTCGCCATGCTGGAAATCTTCGTGCTGATGGCCCAGCAGCCGGAAATCAAAGGCGTGCGTGCCGACACCATCCGCCTGCTGCGAGAAAACCGCCATCTGATCGATGATGATTTTCGCAATGACATCCGCAACACCAGCCTGTTTATCGAGCTGTTCAAATGCAAAATCGGCATCCACCGCAACCTGCGGCGCATGAACCGATACGGCATCCTCGGGCGGTACCTGCCGGAGTTCGGCTTTATCGTCGGGCAGATGCAGCACGACCTGTTCCACATCTACACCGTAGACGCCCACACCCTGAACCTGATCAAGCACCTGCGTAAGTTGCAGTACACCCAGGTGTCAGAGAAATTCCCGCTGGCCAGCAAGCTCATGGCCAAGCTGCCCAAACCGGAACTGATCTACCTGGCCGGCCTGTACCACGACATCGGCAAGGGCCGGCATGGCGACCACTCGGAAATCGGCGCAGTCGATGCCGAGGCGTTCTGCCAGCGCCATCAACTGCCGCTGTGGGACAGCCGCCTGATCGTCTGGCTGGTACAGAACCACCTGGTGATGTCGACCACCGCCCAGCGCAAGGACTTGTCCGACCCGCAGGTGATCCACGACTTCGCCGGCATCGTCGGTGATGAAACCCGTCTCGACTATCTCTATGTGCTGACCGTCTCCGACATCAATGCCACCAACCCGACATTGTGGAACTCCTGGCGCGCCAGCCTGCTGCGCCAGCTCTACACCGAGACCAAGCGCGCGCTGCGCCGCGGCCTGGAAAACCCGGTAGACCGCGAGGAGCAGATCCGCCGCACCCAAAGCGCGGCCCTGGATATCCTGGTGCGCGGCGGCAATGACCCGGACGACGTCGAACAGCTGTGGTCGCAACTGGGCGACGATTACTTCCTGCGCCATACCGCCGGCGACGTGGCCTGGCACAGTGACGCGATCCTGCAGCAGCCTGCCGATGGTGGCCCGCTGGTACTGATCAAGGAAACCACCCAGCGCGAATTCGAAGGCGGCACGCAGATCTTCATCTATGCCCCCGACCAGCACGACTTCTTCGCCGTGACCGTGGCGGCCATGGACCAGCTCAACCTGAACATCCATGACGCGCGGGTCATCACCTCGAGCAGCCAGTTCACCCTCGACACCTACATCGTGCTCGACACCGACGGCGACTCCATCGGCGATAACCCGGTGCGCGTGAAAAAAATCCGCGAAGGCCTGACCGAAGCGCTGCGCAACCCGGACGATTACCCGACGATCATCCAGCGTCGGGTACCGCGTCAGCTCAAGCACTTTGCCTTTGCGCCTCAGGTGACCATATCCAACGACGCCCAGCGCCCGGTGACCGTGCTGGAACTCAGCGCGCCGGACCGCCCCGGCTTGCTGGCGCGCATCGGCGGGATTTTCCTGGAGTTCGACCTGTCGTTGCAGAACGCCAAGATTGCGACCCTCGGCGAGCGCGTGGAGGACGTGTTCTTCATTACCGACGCCGACAACCAGCCGCTGTCCGACCCTGAACTGTGCCGACGTTTGCAGGACGCAATCGTCCAGCAACTGAGCGTGACCCAGGAACCCGGCGTCGAGCTGACGCGGCTGACGATTTGATTTCTTAACTGTGTGAACGCGATTCATGTGGGAGCTGGCTTGCCTGCGAT
>NZ_JANLOF010000087.1:0-279262 GCF_025466135.1 Pseudomonas sp. 14P_5.3_Bac1
AGCTCCCACAGGGTTCGTGCCCATTGCAATAGAGGCTTACATGAACAACGCCCTGAACCAGCTGCAGCCCTACCCGTTCGAGAAACTGCGCGCCCTGCTCGGCAGCGTTACGCCAAACCCGGACAAACGCCCGATTGCGCTGTCCATCGGTGAGCCCAAGCACACATCGCCGGAATTCGTTGCCAAGGCGCTGGCTGACAACCTCGACCAGATGGCCGTGTACCCGACCACGCTGGGCATTCCGGCATTGCGCGAGGCCATCGGCGCCTGGTGCGAACGCCGCTTCAACGTGCCCAAGGGTTGGCTGGACCCGGCGCGCAATATTCTGCCGGTCAACGGCACCCGTGAAGCGCTGTTTGCCTTCACCCAGACCGTGGTCAACCGCGCTGACGACGCGCTGGTAGTGAGCCCGAACCCGTTCTACCAGATCTACGAAGGCGCCGCGTTCCTGGCCGGCGCCAAGCCGCATTACCTGCCGTGCCTGGACGCCAACGGTTTCAACCCGGATTTTGACGCCGTGTCGCCGGACATCTGGAAACGCTGCCAGATCCTGTTCCTGTGCTCGCCGGGCAACCCCACCGGCGCACTGATTCCGGTCGATACCCTGAAAAAGCTCATCGCCCTGGCCGACGAGTACGACTTCGTCATCGCCGCCGACGAGTGCTACAGCGAGTTGTATTTCGACGAACAAACCCCGCCGCCCGGCCTGCTCAGTGCCTGCGTCGAGCTTGGCCGTCAGGATTTCAAACGCTGCGTGGTCTTCCACAGCCTGTCCAAGCGCTCCAACCTGCCGGGCCTGCGCTCGGGCTTTGTGGCCGGTGATGCCGACATCCTCAAGGCCTTTTTGCTGTACCGCACCTACCATGGCTGCGCGATGCCGGTGCAAACCCAACGGGCGAGCATCGCGGCCTGGCAGGATGAAGCCCACGTGCTGGCCAACCGTGACCTGTACCGCGAGAAGTTTGACGCCGTGCTGGCCATTCTCAAGCCAGTGCTGGACGTACAAAGCCCGGACGGCGGGTTTTACCTGTGGCCGAACGTGAATGGCGACGACGCCGCGTTCTGCCGTGACCTGTTCGTGGAAGAACACGTGACCGTGGTGCCAGGTTCGTACCTGTCCCGGGACGTGGACGGCGTCAACCCAGGCGCCGGGCGCGTGCGCATGGCGCTGGTTGCACCGTTGGCGGAATGCGTTGAAGCGGCCCAGCGCATTCGCGACTTCATTCAGCGCCGCCGCTGACACTTATGGGTCATTTCACATGACCCAGATTCGCCTCGCTCATGTCCAGATCCGCCAGCACTTCACGCAAAACGTCATCACCAATCTGGTGATGACGGCTCAAGCTGTACAACTCCAACCGCTGCGCTCGCAGGGCCTTGAGGCGTAATTTGCGCTCCAGCTGGTCCATCTGCAGCGCCAGCGCCTGGGCGTCGGCGGAGTCATTGAACACTTCCAACTGATGGCGATATTCCGACATCAGCCGCGCCTTGAGCTCAGTGGCCAGTGCGGCCTGGGCGGCGTCCGAGGTTTCGGTTTCGGCGGGTTCTTCCGCTTCAAGGGCATGGATCGCCGCCACGGCGGTCTTTTTCCACGCCTCGCGCACTTCGTTATGACGCTTTTCGTCGGGACTTTGCTCGATGCCGCGCAACAGCAACGGCAGCGCGATGCAAGCGGCGATCAGCGATAGCAGAATCACCCCGGCAGCGATGAAAATCAGCAGGTCCCGCTCAGGGAAGGCCTCGCCCGGCGCCAGCAGCAGGGGCACCGACATCACACCGGCCAGGGTCACCGCACCGCGTACGCCGCCGACCGTCAATAGCCAGCAGGAGCGCGCGGTCGGCACCAGGGTCAGTTCGCTTTTGCCACGCAGGCGTCGCAGTAAACCCGACAGGCGCCAGATGCTCTGCACCCAGATAAAGCGCAACACCACCAGCACCACAAAGATCGCAATCACATCCAGGCAGCGATACAGCAGGGTGGGCCACAACGTTGTCTCGTGGCTGACCACAGCCTTGATGATGTCCGGCAGTTGCAGGCCCAACAGCAGGAAGATCAGGCCATTGAAGGCAAACTCCAGCAGCGACCAGACACTGCGGTTAAGCAAGCGCGTGCTGGTCTGGCGCGGCAACAGGTCGAGCCAGCTTTGCATCATGCCCGCCGCCACCGCCGAGAGAATGCCCGATGCGCCCAGGCGCTCCGCCAATACATAGGCCGCAAACGGCAACAGCAACATGAACACAACATGCGTGGCCGGGTCATCCCAACCGCGCGCGATCATCCAGGCGCGCAAACGGCCGACCAGCCAGCTCAGTGCCACGCCAACCGCCAGACCACCCACGGCGACCAGCACAAAGGTCAGGCTGGCATCCGCCAGGGAGAACACGCCGGTCAGCGCCGCCGCCAGGGCGAACTTGAAGGTCACCAGGCCCGAGGCATCATTCATCAACGCTTCGCCCTGAAGCATGTGCATCAACGGCTTGGGCAGACGATTCTGGGCAATGGCCGACACCGCCACGGCATCCGTCGGCGATAAAACCGCTGCCAGGGCGAAGGCCACCGGCAACGGGATCGTCGGCAATATCCAATGAATGAAATAGCCAGCACCCACCACGGTGAACAGCACCAGCCCCACCGCCAACGTCAGAATCGGGCCGCGCAATCGCCAGAGCTCGCGCTTGGGCATGCGCCAGCCATCGGAGAACAACAGCGGCGGCAGGAACAGAAACAGAAACAACTCAGGGTCCAACGCCACATGCAGCCCCAGGGTGGGCCAGGCCAGCAAAGCGCCGGCGGCGATCTGCACCAGGGGTAACGGCAGAGGAATGATGCGCCCGACCAGGCGCGAAACGCTGACCAGCATCAGCAGGATAAGAACGGTGTAGGCGGTTTGCATAAAGCGGGTTTCCCGGACAATCGACTTGCAACGACATCCATCAGGCAACAGCTGGCCGTTGAAGTGCCATATTACTCGGCTATGTTAACCAGCCATGTTACGCGGCCATGCCGCGCCATGGCGTTTGCACAAAAGTCGCACTGCGCCATCAGCAAGCATGACGAGCGGCACCCAAACCTGCTGGTCATGGCATAATCCGTGACCTTTCGTTTCTACTTGGTCCAAAGGGGGGCAATTCCTTGACCGCTTCAAGCAAAACGTTGCACCTTTTCGGCATCAAAGCCTGCGACACCATGAAAAAAGCGCGCACCTGGCTCGATGAGCACGCTGTGAGCTATGAGTTTCACGACTACAAAACGGCCGGTATCGACCGCGAACACTTGACCCAATGGTGCAACGAGCACGGTTGGCAGGTGGTTTTGAACCGTGCGGGCACCACCTTTCGCAAACTCGAAGACGAACGCAAAGCCGATCTCGATCAGTCGAAAGCCATTGAATTGATGCTCGCACAACCCTCGATGATCAAGCGCCCGGTGCTCGATCTCGGAGACAGAACCCTGATTGGCTTCAAGCCAGATAGTTATTCGGCGGCCCTCAAGTAGGCCAGCCTTCCATTTTTGTAGAGGTAACAGCATGTCCAATTCCCTGTTCAGCCTGGGCTTCGGCGTCGGCACTCAGAACCGCCAAGGTGCTTGGCTGGAAGTGTTTTACGCACAACCGTTGCTCAACCCGTCGGCCGACATCGTCGCAGCCATTGCGCCGATCCTGGGCTACACCGAAGGCAACCAGGCCATCACCTTCACCGTCTCCCAGGCGCTGCAAATGGCTGACGCGCTCAAAGGCGTCGACGCTGCCCAAGCTGCCCTGCTGAGCCGCCTGGCTGAAAGCCACACCCCGCTGGTCGCCACCCTGCTGGCCGAAGACGCCGCACTGACCTCCACGCCTGAGGCCTACCTCAAGCTGCACCTGCTGTCCCATCGCCTGGTCAAGCCACACGGCCTGAGCCTGGCCGGTGTGTTCCCGCAACTGCCGAACGTGGCGTGGACCAGCCAGGGCGCGATCGACATCAATGAGCTGGCCGAACGCCAACTGGAAGCACGCCTGCGTGGCGAGCTGCTGGAAGTGTTCTCGGTGGACAAGTTCCCGAAAATGACCGACTACGTGGTCCCGGCCGGCGTGCGTATCGCTGATGCCGCGCGTATCCGCCTGGGCGCCTATGTGGGCGAAGGCACCACCGTGATGCACGAAGGCTTCGTCAACTTCAACGCCGGCACCGAAGGCCCGGGCATGATCGAAGGGCGCGTCTCCGCTGGCGTGTTCGTCGGCAAGGGTTCGGACCTGGGCGGCGGTTGCTCCACCATGGGCACCCTGTCGGGCGGCGGCAACATCGTGATCAAGGTGGGCGAAGGCTGCCTGATCGGCGCCAACGCCGGTATCGGCATCCCGTTGGGCGACCGCAATACCGTGGAGTCGGGCCTGTACGTCACCGCCGGCACCAAGGTCGCGCTGCTGGATGAGCAGAACCAACTGGTCAAAGTGGTCAAGGCGCGCGAGCTGGCCGGCCAACCGGACCTGCTGTTCCGCCGTAACTCCGAGACCGGTGCCGTGGAGTGCAAAACCCACAAATCGGCCATCGAACTGAACGAAGCGCTGCACGCTCACAACTAAGCAGCCACTCGATGCCACTAGCGGGTCGCGCCTCCGGGTCGGCCCGCTTATACGAGTCTTGAACACCATGCTTGTGCCCTCTCCCTGGCGCGCCGATTTTCCGGCCATCGCCACCCTGCAACGGCAAGACCAGACCTACCTGGACAACGCCGCCACCACGCAAAAACCCCAGGCCCTGTTGGATGCCATCAGCCATTACTACGCCAATGGCGCAGCCAATGTGCACCGTGCCCAACATTTGCCGGGCGCCCATGCGACCCAGGCGTTTGAAGACAGCCGCAGCAAGGTCGCGCAGTGGCTTAACGCAGGTGACAGCGGGCAAATCATTTTTACCCACGGCGCAACCTCTGCGCTGAACCTCCTGGCCTATGGCCTTGAGCACTTATTCAATGCGGGCGATGAAATTGTTATCAGCGCCCTGGAACACCACGCCAACCTGCTGCCCTGGCAGCAACTGGCCAAACGTCGCGCGCTCACGCTGGTGGTGCTGCCACTGGGTGACGACGGCGTGATTGACCTGCATGCCGCAGGCGAATTGATCGGCCCGCGCACGCGCGTGCTGGCGGTGAGCCAGCTTTCCAATGTGCTTGGCACCTGGCAGCCCTTGGACGCCTTGCTGGCGATGGCGCGGGCACACGGCGCGCTGACCGTGGTCGATGGCGCCCAGGGCATCGTGCATGGCCGCCATGACGTGCAGGCGCTGGGGTGCGACTTCTACGTGTTTTCCAGCCACAAACTGTACGGCCCGGACGGCGTCGGCGTGCTGTTTGGCCGCAACGAAGCCCTGCATCACCTGCGCCACTGGCAGTTTGGCGGCGAAATGGTGCAACAGGCGGACTACCACAGCGCCAGTTTCCGCCCTGCCCCGCTGGGTTTTGAAGCGGGTACGCCACCAATCGCCAGCGTGATCGGCCTGGGTGCCAGCCTGGATTACCTGAGCTCACTGGACCCGACCGCCGTGGTCGCCCATGAAGCGGCGCTGCACGACTACCTGCTGCGCGGCCTCAAGGCACGCAATGGCATCCGCGTGTTGGGATCGCCTCACGTAGCTTTGGCCAGCTTTGTGGTGGAAGGCATACACAACGCCGACCTCGCCCACCTGCTGACCGAACAGGGCATCGCCGTGCGCGCCGGCCACCATTGCGCGATGCCGTTGCTCAAGGCGATGCACTTGTCCGGGGCGATCCGCGTGTCCCTTGCGCTGTACAACGACTCCGATGACCTGGAGCGCTTCTTTGAAGCCCTCGACCAGGCGCTGGATATGTTGCGATGAGCTTGCCGGCCGAAGCCGCCGCTGCCCTGCACGCCTTTCAGGCGATCGGCAGTTGGGAGCAGCGCGCGCGGATGCTGATGCAATGGGGCGAGCGCCTGCCAGCCTTGGCCGATGAGGACAAAGTCGACGCCAACCTGGTGCAGGGCTGCGAGAGCCTGGTGTGGTTGGTGGGGCGTCTTGAGAACGGCCATTGGCAGTTCGCCGCGAGCAGCGATGCGCGGATGATTCGCGGGTTGGTGGCGCTGCTGCTGGCGCGGGTCAATGGGCTGTCAGCGGCGCAGTTGCAGGCCGTTGACCTGCCCGATTGGTTCAGTCAACTGGGGCTGTCCCGGCAGCTGTCACCTTCGCGCAGTAATGGCCTCAATGCAGTCCTGCAGCGCATGCGCGAACTAAGCCATACGCAAAACTAAATGTGGGAGCTGGCTTGCCTGCGATGCAGACACCTCGGTCAATCAATCAGACTGCGGTGATGCTATCGCAGGCAAGCCAGCTCCCACACTTTAGGCGTGTGCCGAGGGTGAGAGTTAAGTGGGCTTGACCCGCTCCGACGGCCTGCGCACCCCAGCCACAATCTTGTCCACCGCCTTGGTCGCCGCCACCATACCGAACGTGGCCGTCACCATCATCACCGCGCCAAACCCGCCGGCGCAGTCCAGCTTCACCCCATCCCCAACGAAACTTTTTTGCAGACAAATGCTGCCGTCCGGCTTGGGATAGCGCAGCTGCTCGGTGGAAAACACGCACGGCACGCTGTAATGGCGGGTCACGGTGCGGGAGAAACCGTAATCGCGGCGCAACGTGGAGCGCACCTTCGAGGCCAGTGGGTCATTAAAGGTGCGGTTCAGGTCGCACACCTGGATCAGCGTCGGGTCGATCTGCCCGCCGGCGCCGCCGGTGGTGATGATCTGGATCTTGCGGCGCTTGCACCAGGCAATCAGCGCAGCCTTGGCGTTGACGGCGTCGATGCAGTCGATCACGCAATCGATATTCGGCGTGATGTACTCGGCCATGGTGTCGCGGGTCACGAAGTCCGCCACCGCATGCACGGTGCAATCGGGGTTGATAGCGCGCAGGCGCTCGGCCATGACCTCGACCTTGGGCTTGCCCACCGTGCTGTCCAGCGCGTGCAACTGGCGGTTGCTGTTGCTGACGCAGACGTCGTCCAGGTCAAACAGCGAAATCTCGCCCACCCCGCAACGGGCCATGGCTTCGGCCGCCCACGAGCCTACGCCGCCGACGCCGACGATCGCCACATGGGCCGCTTTCAAGCGTTCCAGGCCTTCAATGCCATACAAGCGGGCGACGCCTGCAAACCGCGGATCTTCTGTGCTCATGACCATTACCCCAAAAACCGGCGCGCATTATGGACTACGCAGCGACAAGTTCGAAGCTTCCAGCTACAAGTAAAGAACTTAGGTGAACATTCGCGGACTAACGTCCGGCTTTTCTCTGTCTGCTGTACGCTCGGGGAAAGGCCGGTGTAGGATGCGCGCCGTTCGGCGTAAGCCGACACCTCTTTTCGTTCCACACCCTTTGGAACCCGAAATAGCCATGTCATCGCGTAAATTTGGACTCAACCTGGTGGTGGTGCTGGCAATTGCCGCGCTGTTCACCGGTTTCTGGGCGCTGATCAACCGCCCGGTCACCACACCCAACTGGCCTGAACAGATCTCCGGGTTCTCCTACTCGCCGTTCCAGCAAGGCCAGTTCCCGCAGAAAGACCAGTACCCAAGCGACGAAGAAATGCGTCGTGACCTCGAGATCATGAGCAAGCTGACGGACAACATCCGTACCTACTCGGTCGACGGCACCCTGGGCGACATCCCCAAGCTGGCGGAAGAGTTCGGCCTGCGCGTGACGCTGGGCATCTGGATCAGCCCGGACCTTGCGCGTAACGAACGCGAGATCCAGCGGGCCATCGAACTGGCCAACAGCTCACGCAGCGTCGTACGCGTGGTGGTCGGTAACGAAGCGTTGTTCCGTGAGGAAATCACCCCAGAGGCGCTGATTGCGCTGCTCGACCGCGTACGCGCCGCCGTAAAAGTGCCGGTGACGACGTCCGAGCAATGGCACATTTGGGAAAAGAATCCGCAACTGGCCAAGCACGTTGACCTGATCGCGGCGCACATCCTGCCGTTCTGGGAATTTATTCCGATGGACAAGGCCGGCCAATACGTACTCGACCGCGCCCGGGATCTGAAGAAACTGTTCCCGAAAAAGCCGCTGCTGCTGTCGGAGGTTGGCTGGCCGAGTAACGGCCGTATGCGCGGGGGCAATGAAACCTCGCCCGCCGACCAGGCGATTTACCTGCGTACGCTGGTCAATAAGCTCAACCGCCAGGGCTACAACTACTTCGTGATCGAGGCGTTCGACCAGCCGTGGAAAGTCAGTGACGAAGGCTCGGCCGGCGCCTATTGGGGCGTGTACAACGCCGCGCGCCAGCAGAAATTCAACTTTGAAGGCCCGGTGGTCGCGATCCCGCAATGGCGCGTGCTGGCCATCGGCTCGGTGGTGCTGGCGCTGCTGTCGCTGACCTTGCTGATGATCGACGGCTCGGCCCTGCGCCAGCGTGGCCGTACGTTCCTGACCTTTATCGCGTTCCTGTGCGGTTCGGTGCTGGTGTGGATCGGCTACGACTATAGCCAGCAATACAGCACCTGGTTCAGCGTGACCGTGGGGATCTTGTTGGCACTCGGCGCCCTCGGCGTGTTTATCGTGTTGCTGACCGAAGCCCACGAACTGGCGGAAGCGGTGTGGACCCACAAGCGCCGGCGTGAATTCCTGCCGGTGGAAGGCGATTCGGACTACCGCCCGAAAGTGTCGATCCATGTGCCGTGCTACAACGAGCCGCCAGAGATGGTCAAACAGACCCTCGACGCCCTCGCCGCCCTCGATTACCCGGACTATGAAGTCCTGATCATCGACAACAACACCAAGGACCCGGCGGTATGGGAACCGGTGCGCGACTACTGCGAAACCCTCGGCCCGCGCTTCAAGTTCTTCCACGTCTCGCCCCTGGCCGGTTTCAAGGGCGGCGCGCTGAACTACCTGATCCCGCACACCGCCAAGGACGCCGAAGTGATCGCGGTGATCGACTCGGACTACTGCGTATCGCCCAACTGGCTCAAGCACATGGTGCCGCACTTCGCCGACCCGAAAATCGCCGTGGTGCAGTCGCCGCAGGATTACCGCGACCAGAACGAAAGCACCTTCAAGAAGCTCTGCTATGCGGAATACAAAGGCTTCTTCCATATCGGCATGGTCACCCGTAACGACCGCGACGCGATCATCCAGCACGGCACCATGACCATGACCCGTCGCTCGGTGCTCGAAGAACTTGGCTGGGCTGACTGGTGCATCTGCGAAGACGCCGAACTGGGCCTGCGCGTATTCGAGAAAGGCCTGTCGGCGGCGTATTACCACGACAGCTACGGCAAAGGCTTGATGCCCGATACCTTTATCGACTTCAAGAAGCAGCGTTTCCGCTGGGCCTACGGCGCGATTCAGATCATCAAGCGCCACACCGCCAGCCTGCTGCGCGGCAAGGGCACTGAGCTGACCCGTGGCCAGCGCTACCACTTCCTCGCAGGCTGGTTGCCGTGGGTGGCGGACGGCATGAACATCTTCTTCACCGTCGGCGCCCTGTTGTGGTCGGCGGCGATGATCATCGTGCCAACGCGGGTTGATCCGCCGCTGCTGATTTTCGCGATTCCGCCGTTGGCGCTGTTCGTGTTCAAAGTGGGCAAGATCATTTTCCTCTACCGCCGTGCGGTGGGTGTGAACTTGAAAGATGCGTTCTGCGCGGCGCTGGCCGGCCTGGCGTTGTCGCACACCATCGCCAAGGCGGTGCTGTACGGCTTCTTCACCACCAGTATTCCGTTCTTTCGAACCCCGAAAAACGCGGATAACCACGGCTTCTGGGTAGCGATCTCCGAGGCCCGCGAAGAAATGTTCATCATGCTGCTGTTGTGGGGCGCGGCGCTGGGGATCTACCTGGTGCAGGGCCTGCCGAGCAATGACATGCGCTTCTGGGTGGTGATGCTGCTGGTGCAATCGCTGCCGTACGTGGCGGCGTTGATCATGGCGTTCCTCTCGTCGCTGCCAAAACCTGCGCCGAAGGTTGAGCCGGTAACGGCTGAGTAAAAACTTGCGCAATGCACTAAACGGCGGCCCTTGGCCGCCGTTTTGCTATAAGATAACGGCCGTTTTGTGAGACTTGGCCTAGCCCTGCTTTCTGTGGGAGCTGGCTTGCCTGCGATGGCACCGCCGCGGCGTACCTGCCAGACCGCGGCGTCTGCATCGCCGGCAAGCCAGCTCCCACATTGAATCTGCGCCCATTCAGGTTGTGTATTCCACATTCGTCCTGCGCCCATAACACGCTTCCGGAGTTCCCCCATGACGGCCCATGCCGACCTTTCGCCGACCCTTCAACTCGCTATCGACCTGATCCGTCGCCCCTCGGTGACGCCGATCGACGCCGATTGCCAGAAGCTGATGATGCAGCGCCTGGGCGACGCCGGCTTTGCGCTGGAGCCGATGCGTATCGAAGATGTGGACAACTTCTGGGCCACCCACGGCAAGCACGACGGCCCGGTGCTGTGCTTTGCCGGCCACACCGACGTGGTACCGACCGGCCCGGTGGGCGCCTGGCAGAACGACCCGTTCGACGCGCTGATCGACGAAAACGGCATGCTCTGCGGCCGTGGCGCGGCAGACATGAAAGGCAGCCTGGCCGCCATGCTGGTGGCCTGCGAACGTTTCGTCAGCGACTACCCGGACCACAAAGGCTCGGTCGCCTTCCTGATCACCAGCGATGAAGAAGGCCCGGCGCACCACGGCACCAAAGCCGTGATCGAACGCCTGGCAGCCCGCAAGGAACGCCTGGACTGGTGCATCGTCGGCGAACCGTCGAGCACCACGCTGGTGGGCGATGTGGTCAAGAACGGCCGCCGTGGCTCCCTCGGCGCCACCCTGACCGTGCGCGGCGTGCAAGGCCACGTGGCGTACCCGCACCTGGCGAAGAACCCGATCCACCTCGCCGCCCCGGCCTTGGCCGAATTGGCCGCCGAGCACTGGGACGACGGCAACACCTTCTTCCCGCCGACCAGCTTCCAGATTTCCAACCTCAATTCCGGCACCGGCGCCACCAACGTGATCCCCGGTGACCTGACGGCGGTGTTCAACTTCCGCTTCTCCACCGAGTCCACCGTCGAAGGCCTGCAACAGCGTGTTGCGGCGATTCTCGACAAGCATGGCCTGGACTGGCACGTGGAGTGGGCGCTGTCGGGCCTGCCGTTCCTCACCGAACCCGGCGCGTTGTTGGATGCGGTGTCGGCCAGCATCAAGGCGATCACCGGGCGCGAAACCAAAGCCTCCACCAGCGGCGGCACCTCCGATGGCCGCTTCATTGCCACCCTCGGCACTCAGGTCGTGGAACTGGGCCCGGTCAACGCGACAATCCATCAGGTCAACGAGCGCATTCTGGCCAGCGACCTCGATGTGCTGACCGAAATCTATTACCAGACCCTGATCAAGTTGCTCGCCTGATGCTCGCTTGCCCCATTTGCAGCGCACCGCTCCACGCGGTGGACAATGGCGTGGCGTGCCCGGTCGGGCACCGTTTCGACCGCGCGCGCCAGGGTTACCTGAACCTGTTGCCGGTGCAGCACAAAAACAGCCGCGACCCGGGCGATAACCTCGCGATGGTCGAGGCACGCCGCGACTTCCTCAACGCCGGACACTACGCCCCGGTGGCCAAGCGCCTGGCTGAACTGGCCGCTGAGCGCGCACCGCAGCGCTGGGTGGACATCGGTTGTGGCGAGGGTTACTACACCGCGCAAATCGCCGAGGCCCTGCCCCACGCCGACGGCTATGCGTTGGACATCTCCAAGGAAGCGGTCAAACGTGCGTGCAAGCGCAACCCGGCGCTGACCTGGTTGATTGCCAGCATGGCGCGCGTACCGCTGGCCTCGGGCAGTTGCCAATTTCTCGCCAGCGTTTTCAGCCCATTGGATTGGCAAGAGGCCAAGCGTCTGCTCAGCCCTGGCGGCGGTCTGATGAAAGTCGGCCCGACGGCCGGCCACCTGATGGAACTGCGCGAACGCCTGTACGACGAAGTGCGCGAGTACACCGACGACAAACATCTGGCCCTGGTGCCGGATGGCATGAGCCTGGCACACAGCGAAACCCTGGAATTCACCTTGAGCCTGGCCGAGCCCAATGACCGCGCCAACCTGCTGGCGATGACACCACACGGCTGGCGCGCGAGTGCCGAGCGCCGCGCCGAGGTGATCGAGGCCGCCGAGCCGCTGCAGGTCACGGTGTCGATGCGCTACGATTATTTCGTGCTTCAATAACCGACTTTTAAGCATCCGCGAATGGATTTTCGAATCCCGCAACGAGGAACATCCATGCGCCAACCTGATATCGAGATTTACCTGAAGGACGCCGACGTCGACCACAAAGCCATCGCCGCCTGGCTGGGCGCCGCGCTGGGCCCGTGCACCGACTGGGTCCAGAAGGGCCAGACCTACAAGTGCAAGGCCGGCAACGTGCCCGTCACCTGGCTGCCCAAGGCCGTAGGCAAATGGAACAGCCTGTACCTGGAAAGCGACCAGACCCCGTGGCACGACGACATCGCCTGCGCCCGCGCAGCCTTCGCCGCACTCAACGTTGAAGTGCGTTGTGCGCCGGGTACCTGGGTGGAGGAAGAAGGTGAGGAAAGCGCCGACACCTGGATTCGCATCAGCGTGGACGGTGAAGAACAGATCACCTGGAAAACGGCTTGATCTAAACCTGCGAACCCGATCAATGTGGGAGCTGGCTTGCCTGCGATGCAGGCACCTCGGTCTGTCAATCAGACCGCAGTGATGCAATCGCAGGCAAGCCAGCTCCCACCGTTGATTGGGTTATCAAGGCCGGATGTGGTCTGTGTTACAACCCCACCACATCCTCCGCCTGCAACCCCTTCTCGCCGGTCACCACGGCGTATTCCACCTGCTGGCCCTCGGCCAGTGAGCGGTGACCATCACCGCGAATGGCGCGGTAGTGCACAAACACATCCTTGCCGTCCTCGCGTTGTATAAAGCCATAGCCCTTTGCATCGTTGAACCACTTCACATTGCCGGTTTCGCGCGTTGCCATCAGTTTTGCTCCCACATGCTTTTTATTGTTGAGTCAGTCGCATTGAACTGCCGAGTATAAGACAGGCTCAAAAACGATCAACTCAAGTTTACATCGCCGCTTTTTTGCCGATTTTCGGCGAATACGGCACACTACCCGCCCGAGCGCCTGCTCGGTTTTTCCCACTTGAAGCAGCACGCCTATGACCCGCTCTCCGTTCCGCCGTCTGGTGTTTGGCACCTTGCGCCGACTGTTGTACCTCTGGGTTCGCTCGGAGACGATCAACCAGTCGTCCCTAACCCTTAACCTCGACCGCAGCCGGCCGGTGTTTTACGTCCTGCAATCGCCCTCCCTTACCGAACTGGCCGTGGTCGATACCGAGTGCACCAAGGCCGGCTTGCCGCGCCCGGTGCTGCCGGTCTCGGTAGGCCCGCAGATCGAACCCGCCGCGTTCTTCTACCTCACGCCCGAGCCGGATTGGCTCGGCCGTCAGGACAAGCGCGGCGCGCCGCCGACCCTGACCCGGCTGGTCAACACCCTGACCGAACACGCCGAAGAGAATGCACAAATCATTCCGGTCAGCGTGTTCTGGGGCCAGTCGCCCGAGAGCGAGTCCAGCCCGTGGAAACTGCTGTTTGCCGACAGCTGGGCCGTCACCGGGCGCCTGCGCCGTTTGCTGAGCATCCTGATCCTGGGTCGCAAGACCCGCGTGCAATTCTCCGCGCCTATCAACCTGCGTGAATTGATCGAGCACAATAAAGGTCACGAACGCACCGTGCGCATGGCCCAGCGCATCCTGCGGGTGCACTTTCGCAACCTGAAGACCGCCGTGATCGGTCCCGACCTTTCGCACCGGCGCAACCTGGTCAAAGGCCTGGTGAACATGCCGTTGGTGCGCCAAGCCATCAGCGAAGAGGCCGAACGCGAGAAAATCTCCCCGGAAAAAGCCAAGGCCCAGGCCTTGCGCTACGGCAACGAGATCGCTTCGGACTACACCTACACCGCGATTCGCTTCCTGGAAGTGGTGCTCAGCTGGTTCTGGAACAAGATCTACGACGGCATCAAGGTCAATAACATCGAAGGTGTGCAAAAGGTTGCCCAGGGTTACGAGGTGATCTACGTACCGTGTCACCGCAGCCATATCGACTACTTGCTGCTGTCCTACCTGCTGTTCAAAAACGGCCTGACCCCGCCGCACATCGCCGCCGGTATCAACCTGAACATGCCGGTGATCGGCAGCCTGCTGCGCCGGGGCGGTGCGTTTTTCATGCGCCGCACCTTCAAGGGCAACCCGCTGTACACCTCGGTGTTCAACGAATACCTGCACACTTTGTTCACCAAGGGCTTTCCGGTGGAGTACTTCGTCGAAGGCGGACGCTCGCGTACCGGGCGCATGCTGCAACCCAAGACCGGGATGCTGGCGATTACCCTGCGCAGCTTTTTGCGCTCCTCACGCATGCCGATCGTCTTCGTGCCGGTGTACATCGGCTATGAGCGCGTGCTGGAAGGCCGCACCTACCTCGGCGAGCTGCGCGGCGCGAGCAAGAAAAAAGAGTCGATCTTCGATATTTTCAAAGTGGTTGGCGCGCTCAAACAGCGCTTTGGCCAGGTCGCGGTCAACTTTGGCGAGCCGATCAAACTGGCCGAGTTCCTCGACGCCGAGCAACCCGACTGGCGCGCCCAGGAGCTGGGCCCGAACTACAAGCCGGCATGGCTCAACGAAACCACCAACCGCCTTGGCAAGCTGGTGGCGCGTCACTTGAACGAAGCCGCCGCGGTCAACCCGGTGAACCTGGTGGCCTTGGCGTTGCTGTCCACCACACGCCTGGCGCTGGATGAACAGGCCATGGCGCGCCAATTGGACCTGTACCTGGCGCTGCTGCGCCGCGTGCCCTACTCACCGCACACCACCTTGCCGGAAGGCGATGGCCTGGCGCTGATCAAGCACGTCAAGGACATGCACCTGCTGTCGGAGCAGAGCGACGCCCTGGGTAAGATTTTGTACCTGGACGAGCAACATGCCGTCCTGATGACCTACTACCGCAACAACGTGCTGCACATCTTCGCCCTGCCGGCGTTGCTGGCGAGTTTCTTCCAGAGCAGTTCGCGCATGAGCCGCGAACAAATCCTGCGCTACACCCGTGCGCTGTACCCGTACCTGCAATCGGAGCTGTTTATCCGCTGGTCGCTGGATGAGCTGGACGCGGTGGTCGACCACTGGCTGGAGGCGTTTGTCGAACAAGGCCTGCTGCGCTTCGAGAATGAGGTGTACCTGCGCCCGGCACCGAGTTCGCGGCATTTTGTGCTGCTGACGCTGCTGTCCAAGAGCATCGCCCAGACCCTGCAACGCTTTTACATGGCGATCTCGCTGCTGCTCAACAGCGGCCAGAACACCATCAGCGCCGAAGAGCTGGAAGACCTGTGCACGATCATGGCTCAGCGCCTGTCGATCCTGCATGGCCTCAATGCCCCGGAGTTCTTCGACAAGAGCCTTTTCCGACATTTTATCCAGACGTTGCTGGAGCAAGATGTGCTGCGTCGCGATGAGGCCGGCAAGTTGAGTTATCACGACCTGCTCGGTGAGTTGGCCGAAGGTGCAGCCAAACGCGTGCTGCCTGCCGACATTCGTTTGTCGATTCGCCAAGTGGCGTTGCACCGCGTCGATGGCGCAGCCGAAACGCCGACCGAACCCGAGCCGGTAAACGCTGAAGAACGCCGCTAGATTGAACGAGGCGCCGGGCGGTTTCCGGCGCCGTTGAAAAGGAGCTGTACCATGAAAAAGATCATCCTCCTGGGCCTGACCGCCCTGCTCGGAGCCTGCCAATCCATGACCCCCAAGGCCAGCCTCGACGGCGAAGTGTTCTACCTGCAACGCATCGCGCTGCCGCCCGCCGCCACCTTGAGCGTCAGCCTGCAGGACGTGTCCTTGATGGACGCTCCGGCCGTGACCGTCGCCGAACAGAAAGGCCCGGTCAAAGGCCAGGTGCCGCTGCCATTTCACCTGAGCTACGACCCGGCACAGATCAAACCGGGCCACACGTACTCGGTCAGCGCTCGCATCGAGCTCGATGGCAAGCTACTGTTTATCACCACCGAGCGGCACGCCGTGCAACTCAACGGCCAAGACCCACAACCAATGCGTCTGCGGGTTGATGCGGTCTCACACTGATTATTCCCAGCTTGAAAAAGGAAGCGCCCATGCTCCGTAATTCTCTTCGCCTCACCGCCCTGTGCGCCGGCCTGCTGCTTGGCGCCAACGCCATGGCGGTGTCACTTGGCAGCCTGTCCCAGGGCGACGCCAGCGGCGGCCTCAAGGATGCACTGACCCAAGGCGCACAAATCGCCGTGAAACAACTGGGCGCGCCCGGTGGCTTCAGCAACAACCCGCAAGTGAAAATCGGCCTGCCCGGCAAACTCGGCAAAGTCGCCGACAAGCTGAAAATGTTCGGTATGGGTGATCAGGTCACGCAGCTCGAAACCAGCATGAACAAAGCGGCAGAAACCGCCGTGACCCAGGCTCAGCCGATCCTGGTCAATGCGGTGAAGAACATGAGCGTGACCGACGCCAAGGGCATCCTCACCGGTGGCCAGGACTCGGCCACTCAATACCTGAACAAAAGCAGCCGCGAAGAGATTCGTGCCAAGTTCCTGCCGATCGTCAAGGCCGCCACCGACAAGGTCGGCGTCGCCCAGCAATACAACGCCCTGGCCGGCAAGGCCGCAGCGTTTGGCGCGGTTGATGCCAAAAGTGCCAACGTCGAAAGCTACGTGACCGAACAGGCGCTGGACGGCCTGTTCAAGATGATCGCGCAGCAGGAAGAAACCATCCGCAAGAACCCGGCCGCGGCTGCCACCAGCCTGGCGAAGAAGGTGTTCGGCGCCCTGTAAACGCTGGCAGTAAACCTTCAATCACTGCGCCAAGGCCGCTGTTCACGGGCCTTGGCGCAGTTGTTTCAGCCCTGGATAACCGCCTGCGCCAACCGCCCAAGCATGAGCGTGGCGAAACAACAAATCGCCACGGATGCCGCGCGGTTGATCTTCAGCGGCGTGAGCCACGTCTTCTGAATCCCTTCAAAGCGGCTGCCCAGCACGATCCAGGCAGACCCCACCGGCACCACCACCAACGCCAGCGTGGCCATGAACCCGGCATAGCCCTGCAACGATGCAAATGCGCTGAGCGGGGCGATGAACGAAACGATCAACAGGCCTTTGGGATTCATCACGGTGAGCCAGAAAAAATACACGCCAGAGAAGCGGTCACGGGTCGAATCGATGGCGCTGTGTTTGCGTTGCCACAGCTTGAACGAGACATACAGCAGGTAGCAGCCCGCCGCCAGTTGCGTGGTTTTCAACGCCCACGGCGAATGCGCCGCCAGATACAGCCACGCCACGCCCCACACCGAGACCTGCAACAGGTACGCCAGGCACTCGACCAGCGCCAGCGTCCACGACGCCCGATAGCCGAACAACACCCCGGCACGAAACAACAGGGTGTTGGTCGGGCCAGGGGCAAGCAGCAACAACAGTAGGGCTGAAACAGTGGCCAGCATGATTACGCGACGTCCCTCCTCACTCGGAACCACGCAGCATACAGGGCCGGCAGGAACAACAGGGTCAACGCCGTCGCCACAATCAACCCGCCCATGATCGCCACGGCCATCGGCCCGAAGAACACGCTGCGTGACAGTGGAATCATGGCCAACACCGCCGCGAGCGCCGTCAGCACAATCGGGCGGAAGCGTCGCACGGTCGCTTCAATGATCGCTTGCCAGGGTGTCAGGCCGGCCTTGATGTCTTGCTCGATCTGATCGACCAGGATCACCGAGTTGCGCATGATCATGCCCGACAAGGCGATGGTCCCGAGCATGGCGACAAACCCGAAGGGCTGGCGGAACACCAGCAGAAACAAAGTCACGCCGATAAGGCCCAGCGGAGCCGTCAGAAACACCATCGCAGTGCGTGAGAAGCTGCGCAGTTGCAGCATCAGCAAGGTCAGGACCACCACGATAAACAGCGGCACGCCGGCCTTGACCGAATTCTGGCCACGCGCAGAGTCTTCAACGGTGCCGCCGACCTCCAGCAAGTAACCTTCCGGCAGTTCGGCGCGCACGCCTTCAAGGGTCGGCAGGATCTGCTGGACCAGGGTCGCCGGTTGTTCCTTGCCATAGATGTCGGCGCGCACAGTCACCGTCGGCAGGCGGTTGCGGTGCCAGATAATGCCCTCTTCGAAGCCGTACTCAAGGGTGGCAATCTGCGACAGCGCAACGCTTTTGCCGTTGTCGGTCGGCACGGCCAGGCTTGGCAACAACGACAACTCGGTGCGCTCGTGCACGGTGCCGCGCAGGAGGATTTCGATCAACTCGTTGTCCTCGCGGTACTGGCTGACGCTTGCACCAGTCAGCGAACTCTGCAGGAACTTCGACACGTTGGCGGTGCTTACACCCAGGGCGCGGGCGCGGTCCTGATCGATATTGAGGTAGACGATTTTGCTCGGCTCTTCCCAATCCAGGTGCACGTTGACCACGTGGGTATTTTCACGAACTTTGGCCGCCACTTTGCGGGCCAGGGCACGGACCTCTTCGATGTGTTCGCCGGTCACGCGAAACTGCACCGGGTAACCCACCGGTGGACCGTTCTCCAGGCGTGTGACCCGTGAACGCAGTTCGGGGAATTGCTCGTCAAGGGTTTCGATCAGCCAGGTGCGCAGGCTTTCACGCTCTTCGATGGTCTTGGCCAGCACCACAAATTGCGCGAAGCTCGCGGCCGGCAATTGCTGGTCCAGCGGCAGGTAGAAGCGCGGCGAACCGGTGCCGACATACGCCACATAGTTGTCGATGCCGGCGTGTTCCTTGAGCAGCGCTTCCAGGCGTTTGACCTGCTCGGCGGTGTTGCTCAGGGACGCCCCTTCAGCCAGCTTGAGATCGACCATCAACTCCAGGCGACCGGAAGCCGGGAAGAACTGTTGCGGCACAAAGCGGAACAGCGCGACCGAGCCGATAAACAACAGCAACGTCAGCACGATCACGGTTTTGCGCCGACGCACACACCATTCAACCAAACGTCGCACACGCTGATAGAACGGCGTGCCGTAGGGATCGGGCCCATCGGTGCCGTGCTTGGCTGCATGAATTTTCGCCAGGTCCGGCAGGAGTTTTTCCCCCAGGTACGGCACAAACACCACAGCGGCCACCCATGAGGCCAGCAGCGCGATGGTCACGACCTGGAAAATCGAGCGGGTGTATTCACCGGTGCTCGATTGCGCAGTGGCTATCGGCAGAAACCCTGCAGCGGTGATCAACGTACCGGTGAGCATCGGGAACGCAGTGCTGGTCCAGGCAAAGCTGGCGGCCTTGAGCCGGTCGTAGCCCTGCTCCATTTTGATCGCCATCATTTCCACGGCGATGATCGCGTCATCGACCAGCAGGCCCAGGGCCAGGACCAATGCGCCGAGGGAGATCTTGTGCAAGCCGATGCCCAGGTAATACATGGTGGCGAAGGTCATCGCCAACACCAGCGGAATCGCCAGGGCCACCACCATGCCGGTGCGCACACCGAGGGAAAAGAAGCTCACCAACAACACGATCGCCAGTGCCTCGGCGAGTACCTGGACGAATTCGCCGACGCTGGTTTTCACCGCGGCCGGTTGGTCCGACACCTTGCGCAGCTCCATGCCTGCCGGAAGGTTCTTCTGCAGGCGTGCGAATTCACCTTCGAGGGCCTTGCCCAATACCAGAATGTCGCCGCCGTCACGCATGGCCACGGCCAGCCCGATGGCGTCCGCGCCCATGTAGCGCATGCGCGGTGCCGGTGGGTCGTTGAAACCCCGGTGGATGTCGGCCACGTCGCCAATGCGAAAGGTGCGGTCACCGACGCGAATCGGGAAATTGCGGATCTCCTCCACCGTCTTGAAGTTGCCGGACACGCGCAACTGCACGCGCTCGGTCGGGGTTTCGAAGAAGCCGGCGGTAGAGACGGCGTTCTGCTCCTGCAACGCCTGCTGCACGGCGGCCAATGGCAGGCCGAGGGTGGCGAGTTTGAGGTTGGATAATTCGATCCAGATTTTTTCGTCCTGCAGGCCGAGCAGCTCGACCTTGCCCACATCCGGCACACGTTGCAGTTGAATCTGGATGCGGTCGGCGTAGTCCTTGAGCACCGCGTAGTCGAAGCCATCACCGGTCAACGCGTAGATATTGCCGAAGGTGGTGCCGAATTCATCGTTGAAAAACGGCCCCTGGATATCCGGCGGCAAGGTCTGGCGAATGTCGCTGATCTTCTTGCGCACCTGGTACCACAAGTCCGGAATCTGCGCCGAGTGCATCGCGTCGCGCGCTATGAAAGTGACTTGGGATTCACCGGGGCGCGAGAAGGAAACAATGCGCTCGTAGTCGCCGGTCTCCATGAGCTTTTTCTCGATACGCTCGGTGACTTGGCGCGAGACTTCCTGGGCCGTGGCCCCGGGCCAGTTGGTCTTGATCACCATGGCCTTGAAGGTAAACGGCGGGTCCTCGCTTTGCCCCAGCTTGGTGTAGGACAGCGTACCGACGACCGCCAGCAGGATCATCAGGAACAGTACGATCTGGCGATTACGCAACGCCCATTCGGAAAGATTGAAACCCATCGGGGACTACTCCTTGTTGGCCGCCAGATTCACCACGCGGTTGGAGCGATCCACCGGGCGCACCTGCTGGCCCTCATGGAGCACATGCACACCGGCCGCAATCACCCAATCGGTGGGGGCCAGACCTTCCAGTACCGGCACGGTTTTTTCACCAAAGGCGCCGATCCGCACCGGCGTGCGCTTGAGCGTGTTGTCTGACTGCACCACCCAGACGTAGGACGCGCCATTCTCTGCACTCAGCGCTGACAGCGGCACCGCCAGCGCAATCACGCCGTCAGCCTGTATGAATACGCGGGCGCTCTGGCCCAGCTCGGCCGGGACTTTGCCGCCGGTGAAGGCAACCCGGGCGGCAAAGGTGCGCGATTTTGGATCGGCAGCCGGCGACAGTTCACGGATACGCCCGGCAAAACGTTGGTCGGGCTGACTCCACAACTCAACCGACACAGGCTGGCCGATCTTGAACCGGCCGAAACCTTGCTCCGGCAGGCTGATCAGCACTTCGCGCTCGCCATCGGTGGCCAGGGTGAAGACGGTTTGGCCGGCCGACACCACTTGGCCAACTTCCACCGCGCGCTTGGCGACCACACCGTCCTGGGGCGCGCGCAGCACGGCGTAACCGGCCTGGTTGCTGGACACGTCGAACTCGGCCTTGATCTGCTTGAGGCGCGCTTCACCGGATCGGTAGAGGTTTTCGGAATTGTCGTACTGAGAACGGCTGACCATCTGACGGTCCATCAGGGTCTTGTAGCGATCACGCTCGGCGCGCACCAGGCTCAGGTTGGCTTCGGCGGCGGCCACTTGGGCGCGCGTGGCTTCCAGTTGCAGGCGTACGTCCTGCGGATCGAGTTCGGCCAGCGGTTGGTTGGCCTTGACCCGCTCGCCCTCCTCCACCAGACGTTTACTGACTTTGCCGCCAATGCGAAAGGCCAGGTCCGGCTCATAACGGGCACGTACCTCGCCTGGAAAGCTGTCCATCGCCTGCGCCGAGGGCTGCGGTTGCACCACCATGGCTGGACGGAGGGTGGTGTGGGCCGCTTCTTCATGGCCGCAGGCGGCCAACAGGAAGATCAGGCTGACAGGCAACGCAAGGGGCAGGAAAGTGCTGCGCATGCTGTAGGACCTTTCGCAAATGGAGCTAGGAATAATTATACTGGCCGGTATGTTATTAATACCAAACTCACCAGTCCAGTATTAAAGGTGAAAATGTCCGACAATCCTGTAAACACCAATAGCCCCGGGCGTCCCAAGGACATGGCAAAACGCCAGGCAATCCTCGAAGCCGCGAAGAATCTGTTTTTGAGCAATGGCTACGCCAGCACCAGCATGGATGCCGTAGCAATGGAGGCCGGCGTGTCGAAACTGACCGTCTACAGCCACTTCACCGACAAAGAGACGCTGTTCACTGCCGCCGTCGTGGCCACATGCGAAGAACAGTTGCCGGTGATGTATTTCGAGCTGCCCGCCGGCATGCCGGTGGAAACCGTGCTGCTGAACATCGCACGGGGCTTTCATCGGCTGATCAACAGCGAGGAGTCGGTGAACCTGCATCGCCTGATGATGACCACCGGCAATCAGGACGTGAAACTCTCACAGATCTTCTTTGAAGCCGGGCCGATGCGCATGCTGCAGGGCATGGAGCGCCTGCTCAGCCGCATCCACCAGAGTGGCGCGCTGAGCATCGACAAACCGTTTACGGCAGCCGAGCACTTCTTTTGCCTGCTCAAGGGCACGGCGAATTTCTGCTTGCTGTATGGCTGCGGCGGGCAACTGAGCGAAGAAGCCGCCGAGGCGCATGTGCAGGAGGTGGTGGGGTTGTTTATGCGGGCTTACAAGCCCTAACGCTGGGTGGTGTCTGGACCGGCGCTATCGCAGGCAAGCCAGCTCCCACAGGAGAATGCATTCCAGCATGAGAACACGGTGAACTGTGGGAGCTGGCTTGCCTGCGATGAGGCCCTCAAGGCTTGAGCGCTTTCTTGGGATAAATGTCATACCGGCTCGACTTGCCATCCAACGCATGGCTCGGCTTTGGCCCTTCAATGCACGGCGCCTTGCGTGGACGCTTGACCACCACGCGGTGACTGGCCAAAGCCAAGGCCGCGGCGAGCAACGCCGGTGCGTCCGGGTCATCGCCCACCAGTGGCCGGAACAGGCGCATTTCCTTCTTCACCAGCGCGGTTTTCTCACGGTGAGGAAACATCGGGTCCAGGTAGATCACCTGCGGCGGCTCACCTTCCCAATTGCGCATCACGTCGATGGAGTTGCCCTTGAGCAACTTCATGCGCGCCACAATCGGCGCCACTTCGAAGTCGTCCGCGCCACGCGCCAGGCCGTCTTCGAGCAAGGCGCCGATCAGCGGCTGGCGCTCGATCAGGCTCATCTCGCAGCCAAGGCTGGCCAGCACGAACGCGTCCTTGCCCAGCCCCGCCGTGGCGTCCAGCACGCGTGGGCGCACGCCTTGGGCAATGCCCACCGCCTTGGCGATCATCTGCCCGCTGCCACCGCCGTATAGACGCCGGTGCGCCGCGCCACCTTCGACAAAATCCACGCGCACCGGCCCCGGTGCATCGGGCCCGAGCTGCTGCAGTTGCAGGCCGTGCTCGCCCACTTGCAGGGAAAAATCCGCCTCCTCCAGCTGCACAGGCAGGCCGAGCTGCGACGCCCACTGCTCGGCACGCGCCTGAAAACCTTCGGCCAAAGCCTCGACCCGAATGCGGCTGGCCGCTGGTTGTTCGCTCATCAATCGCTACGCTCAAAAATATTAAGGATCGGCAAACAGCGGCCGATAAAAACAACAGTCAGGTATTTTGCCAGAGCTGAGCGTCGACCGAGAAAAATGTCAGACATTCTTCCCCTAACCATCGGTGTACTGCCGACCCACAACCACTACGGCCTGCGCAATACTCAAGCACTGGCCGGGGTGAGTCATGTGTGGCAGGACTTCTTCGCCCGGGCGCTGGCCGAGCAGCTCGGCGACACGCCGGACGCGCGCGCCGCCAAAGCACCGGCCCCCAGAGACCCGGCGGTAGAACCCAGCGAAGGCGCCGACCTGCTATCGCAGATCCTCACCCAGCGTGAATGCGACGTGAAAGACGCCGAGATCGCCCCGCCGGAACCGCTGTTCCTGCCGATCGCCGAATTCGAAACCGAGTTGCTGCCGCCACCCGCTACGCCGTTCCCGGCGCAAGAAATCGTTGCCCAACAGCGCCAGCAGAACTTTGAAAGTGGCTGGGTGCGCCCGCTGGTGCTGAATGCCGGCCAGCCGCTGCCTGAGCCTGGGCCGGCGCCTGAACCGCAGCCGCTGCACCTGCCCATCGCCGAGTTCGAACTGGACTTGCTGCCGCCGCCCGCCGTGCCTTATCCAAAGGAAGAGCTGGTGGCGCAACAGAAAGCGCTCGACTTCGACTACCACTGGGCGCGCCCACTGATCCTCAACAACCTGCGCCTGGCCGCCTGAGGCTCAGCGACACACTCCCCAACGCCCCATGTCCAGATGGAAGTGGTTGCGATGAGCAGCGTTGTAGTCCGGGCTCAGCACCACGTTGAAATCATCGCAGGCGCCATCGCGCACCTGGCGCAGAAACCGCGCGCTGTCGCCCGTCCCCGGCCAATCCTTGAGCACACTGATGCTGCGCCCATCCGCCAGGCGGAAGCCGGCGATATCCAGCGCATTGGCCGAGGCGTGCTGACTGAGCCGCCCGTCTGCACGGTTATACATATTGCGACAGGCAAAGCTGCCCAGGTGATCGACCCGCGTCACCGCCTGACCAAACACCGCCTGTGCCGCAGGTTGCAGGCTGTGGCGTTCGAACAGGGCAAAGGCGACGGCCAGCGGGCAACTGGCGAGAAAGCTGCTGCTCAAGGCTACGTCAGCGCCTTGTACGCGCAAGACATTGCGCAATGGGCACGCGGCATCAGCCGGGCTGTCGGCCTGATGGCTGACGCGCAAGTCCGAGGTTTTCAGCACCTCATCGCACAGCGCTGGATCATCCTGCAGGCGACCGAGCTTGAAGCGCGTGAGCAGGTTCGGCTTGGCACGCACATCCAGCGGCGCCCAGGGGTTCCATTCGGCAGGCAACGGCACCCAGCCACGCCACACGCCCACTGCGGACACCCCCGCCAGCAACAGCAGCGCACCGCTCACGTTAAGAAAACGCACGGCTCAGCCCTTGAAGAATTGGTTGGCCTGGCTGAATGGCATCTTGCGCTCGGTGAAGGTAAAGGTGCCCAACTGGTAGACCTCCTGCGCGGCGCGGTAGAACTCGCCATACGCCGCCAGCGCCATGGCCGAGCCGACACTGATGCGGCGCACGCCCATCTCGCTCAACTGCGCGACGCTGAGGTTCAAGCCACCGGACATCAACACATTCACCGGTTTCGGCGCGACCGCCCTGACCACCGCCAACACGTCTTCGGCACTGCTCAACGCCGGCGCATAGAGCACGTCGGCTCCCGCCTCGGCGTAGGCCTGCAGGCGGCGAATGGTGTCAGGCAAATCCAGGCGACCATGCAGGAGGTTTTCCGCGCGAGCCGTCAGGGTGAACGCAAATGGCAGACTGCGGGCCGCCGCAACCGCCGCTTCGACGCGCTCAACAGACAAATCAAACGGATAGATCGGGTCGACGGCAATGCCTGTGGCGTCTTCGATGGAGCCACCGACGATGCCCGTGGCGGCCGCGCGCAGGATGGTCTGAGCGCAGCCTTCGGGGGTATCGCTGAAACCGTTTTCCAGATCGGCCGCCACCGGCAGTGCGGTCGCCCGAACGATGGCTGACGCATTGCCCAGCGTGTCCTCCAGCGACAACGCACCTTCCGCATCCGGCCGCCCCAGGCTGAATGCATAACCCGCGCTGGTGGTGGCCAGGGCTTCAAAACCCAGGCTGGCGAGCATGATGGCCGAGCCAGCGTCCCACGGGTTGGGCATCACGAACGCGCGATCACGCTCGTGCAAGGCTTTGAAGGTTTCGGCGCGAAGGGTTTGGGCATCCATGTCTGACTCCTGGCGGAAAAAGGAGCCTTAGAGTAACCCCAGTTGCTCCGCTGCGGGTTCTCGATGCAAGGTCGGCAGCGGTGGCAGGCCCGGCAAACGCGCCATCAGTTGTTGATGAAAACGCAGCGCCAGTTGCGCGGCAAGGCGGTTATCCGAGGTGTGCAGGAACACATACGGCGTACGCCCTTCCTCGATCCAACCAGCGACTTTTTCCACCCACGGCACCAGGAACGGGTCGTTGGCTTCCAGCTCCGGATGACCAATGAAACGCACTTGGGGAAACAGCGTCAGTGCGGCCGGACGCGGCGGCACCTTGGGTTTCTTCGACTGAGCGTGCAGCACGGCGGCTGAGGTAGAGGTGCAACTGAACAGCGCGCGCGGGTCGAGGCAGATTCGCTCAACGCCACGGTCACGCAGCAGACGGTTGAGGCTGCGCTCGTCATCGCCCTTGGCGAAGAACGCCTGATGGCGCACTTCCACCGCCAGCGGGCGCTCCAGTCCATCAATAAAACCGGCCAGTTCACCGAGGCGTTGGGGCGAAAAGCTCGCCGGCAGTTGCAGCCACAGCGGCGCGACACGCTCACCCAATGGGCTCATCAAGCCGACAAAACTTTCCGCTGCCGGCAACTGCTCAAGCAGGTCGCCACTGTGGCTGATGTCGCCGGGGAATTTGGCGGTGAAGCGAAAATCCGCGGGCATGATTTCAGCCCAGCGCTGCACGGTGGCGGCCGAGGGTCGGGCATAAAATGTGGTGTTGCCTTCAACGGCGTTGAAGACTTGGGCATACAGCGAAAGGTAATCGCTGGCGCGTGCATCGGCTGGATACAGGTACTCGCGCCAGGCGTTGTCACTCCAGGACGGGCAACCGATAAAGTAAGGCAGACGCATCAGATATGGATGTCGAGACCCAGCACTTCCATATCCCATTCGACAAAGCCGGCAGTGGTCAGGTAGCTGGCCAGGGCGGTAGCGACGCTTTTGCTCATGGAGCGGGGGAAGACCATGTCTTGCTGACGCGCGGGAAGACCGCTGATACGCGCGCCGGCTGAACCTTGGGCGCTGGAATGAGAACTGGCATGCGACTCGGATTGGACCTCGATGAAGTCCGGCGAATCCTCGACGGAATCGTCTACCGTCACGTTCGCCTTGCGCAGCTTACGTTTGAGGGGGTAGGACTGTGAGGAGAAGCCGTCTATACGCATACATGCAGACTCGGTATCAATGATGGCAATTTAGCGGCACTTTCCGTGGTGCGCAAATGCTCTGGTGATAACTAGAACACATAATTTGTAAAAGGTTTAAAAACGGGGCCAAATTCTGACGATTGGCGAACTTTGCCCCAAATTGCCATCATTTTTGACGTCAAATAATCCCGCGTTCAGCCTTGGTCTGCGCGACTTTATCACGCAGATAAACCGGCGCCGCCTGATCGGCCGGAATCGCTTCGCCACGCTCGAAAGCGAAGCGTGCCAGCGTCAGCAAGTCCTGGGCATGAGGCAACATCCCAGCGTCCTGCCCCACCAGCTTTACGCCAATGCGCTCGCCATAACCCCAGCCAGTGCCGGCACCGAACCAGTCACCGTTGCCATCAGCCGGCAACACAGAGGACTGCGGCGATTGCACCGCTTCGACGCCCACCAGGCGCATTTCGCCAGCGTGCTCGCGGTAGCAACCCCAATAGACTTCGTCCATGCGCGCGTCGATGGCCGCGGCGACTTGCGAAGCGCCGTGTTCACGCAAGGCACGCTGGGCCAGCACTGCCAGGTTGGAGACCGGCAATACCGGACGCTCCAACGCAAAGGCCAGGCCCTGGACCACACCGATGGCAATCCGCACACCGGTGAACGCACCCGGGCCACGGCCAAAGGCAATGGCGTCGACGGCCGCGAGCGTGGTGCCCGCGTCCTCAAGCAGTTGCTTGATCATCGGCAACAGCTTCTGCGCATGCAGGCGCGGGATCACCTCGTAGTGGCTCGTTACCTTGCCATCGTGCAGCAAGGCAACGGAGCAAGCTTCAGTCGCGGTGTCCAGGGCCAGCAGGGTGCTCATGGGTGTCGGTGTCCAAGTCGAAAAAAAGTGCGCCAGTATAAACAACAACGGCCCGCAAGCGGGCCGTTGTCAGTGAAGCCGATCGATGGATCAGCTCAACGCTTGCAGCACCTTGGCGGTGATGGCTTCTACGGAGCCGACGCCAGGGATGTGGCTGTACTTCGGCTTGCCGTTGGCAGCAGACAACTTCTGGTAGAAATCCACCAGCGGCTTGGTCTGCGAATGGTAGACCGACAGGCGATGACGCACGGTTTCTTCAGTGTCGTCTTTACGCTGCACCAGGTCGTCGCCGGTGACATCGTCCTTGCCGGCCACTTTAGGCGGGTTGTAGACGATGTGGTAAACGCGGCCCGAGGCTTCGTGAACACGACGACCGGCGATACGCTGAACGATTTCTTCGTCTTCAACTGCGATTTCAACCACGGCATCCAGCTCGACGCCGGCTTTCACCAAGGCTTCGGCCTGGGGAATGGTGCGTGGGAAACCGTCGAACAGGAAGCCGTTCTTGCAGTCTTCCTGGCTGATGCGTTCCTTGACCAGGTTGATGATCAGGTCATCGGAAACCAGGCCGCCGCTGTCCATCACGCTTTTTGCTATCAGGCCCAGCTCGGTGCCGGCCTTGACGGCCGCGCGCAGCATGTCGCCGGTGGAGATTTGTGGAATGCCGAATTTTTCAGTGATGAACTTTGCCTGAGTACCTTTACCGGCCCCGGGAGCTCCCAGCAGAATGACGCGCATCGATGTGCTCCTCAATTTTTTATAGAGATGACGCTCGGATTCGCCGCGTGGGGCCAATCTCGTAAAAATATGGGTCCAGGCCGATCAAACGGCCAAAGGCTGATCAAGATACACAGCGGGCTCTATCCATACAAGCCGCCGAAAGTCGCAGGAACCCACGCCCGGCATGCGTCACAGCTCGGGTGTGCCTGAGTGCAACCTTGCCCCGCAAACGCCGACCGCCCTTTTCGGGGCGGTCGTCATGGTTTATCTGCAAGCCCTTGAGAACACGCAGAAAACTTTAACCGGTGTTGCGCAAACCGGCGGCAATACCGGCCACAGACACCAGCAGCGCCTGTTCCAGAGGGCTGTCCTGTGCGGCCTCCTGCTCACGCGAGCGCGCCAGCAACTCGGCCTGCAGCAAGTGCAACGGGTCGAGGTAGGTGTTGCGCAGACGGATGAACTCAAGGGTGTCCGGGCTATGGGCCAGCAGTTGCGACTGGCCAGTCAGGCCAAGCACCACGCTGCACGCCTGCGACAATAGGTCGCGTAAGTGCGCACCCAATGGCAGCAGGTCCGGTTGCACCAGGCGCTCGTCATACAGGCGAGCAATATCGGCATCGGCCTTGGCCAGCACCATTTCCAGCATGTCGATGCGCGTGCGGAAGAACGGCCACTGCTCGCGCATCTGCCCCAGCAACTCGCCTTCACCACGCTCCAGGGCCTTGCTGAGTGCTGCTTCCCAGCCGAGCCACGCAGGCAGCATCAGGCGGGTTTGGGTCCAGCCGAAGATCCATGGAATGGCCCGCAGGCTTTCGATCCCGCCCGCGCGGCGCTTGGCCGGGCGACTGCCGAGCGGCAAGCGGCCGAGCTCCTGCTCTGGCGTGGACTGGCGAAAGTACTCGACGAACTGCGGATTTTCCCGCACCACGGCGCGGTAGGCGCTGACACCGTCTGCTGCCAATTCATCCATCAAATGGCGCCAGGCAGGCTCCGGTGGTGGCGGTGGCAACAGCGTGGCTTCCAAGACGGCGGCCAGGTAGAGGTTGAGGTTCTGCTCAGCAATGTCCGGCAAGCCGAATTTGAAGCGGATCATTTCGCCTTGCTCGGTGGTACGGAAACGCCCCGCCACCGAGCCCGGCGGCTGCGACAGGATCGCCGCGTGCGCCGGGCCGCCGCCACGGCCGACGGTACCGCCGCGACCGTGGAACAACAGCAATTCCACCTGTTGTTCGCGGCAGATATCCACCAAGCGTTCCTGTGCCCGGTACTGTGCCCAGGCGGCGGCAGTGGTGCCGGCATCCTTGGCTGAGTCCGAGTAGCCAATCATGACTTCCTGCGGGCCTTGCAACCGCGCGCGATAGCCCGGCAATTGCAGCAGGGTTTCCATGACCGGCCCGGCGTTATCCAGGTCGGCCAGGGTTTCGAACAACGGCGCCACCCGCATTGGCCGTTGCACGCCCGACTCTTTAAGCAGCAGTTGCACCGCCAGCACATCGGAGGCGGCACCTGCCATCGAGATGACATACGAGCCGAGCGACGCAGCGGGCGCCGCGGCGATTTCCTTGCAGGTGTTCAACACCTCGGCAGTGTCCGCCGACGGTTTGAAGTAGCCCGGCAGCAGCGGTCGGCGATTGGTCAGCTCCTGGGTCAGGAAACTGATGCGCGCCTCTTCGTCCCAGTCTTCATAACGACCCAAGCCCAGGTAATCGGTGATTTCGGTCATGGCCGACGAATGCCGGCTGGAATCCTGGCGCACGTCCAGGCGTACCAGGAACAGGCCAAAGGTCACCGCACGGCGCAGGCAGTCGAGCAGCGGGCCATCGGCGATCACGCCCATGCCGCACGCGTGCAGCGACTGATAACACAACTCCAGCGGGTCCAGCAGGTCACGGTTGTTCTGCAACACTTCGGCCGGCGCCGGGGTGTTGGCGGCCAGCGAGGTGTGCGCCCATTGGCGCGTGGCGCGCAGACGTTCGCGCAGTTGCTTGAGCAAGGCGCGATAAGGCTCGACGCTGTCGCCTACCTTGGCCTGCAACGCGGGGCTGGCCTGTTGCATCGACAGCTCGGACGCCAGGTGATCGATGTCGCGCAGGTACAGGTCCGCCGCCATCCAGCGCGCCAGCAGCAGCACTTCACGGGTCACTGGTGCGGTGACATTCGGGTTGCCGTCACGGTCGCCGCCCATCCACGAAGCAAAGCGGATCGGCGCTGCCTCCAGCGGCAGGTGCAGGCCGGTGGCGGCGTGCAGGGCATGATCGGCTTTGCGCAAGTAGTTGGGGATGGCGTGCCACAGCGAATGCTCGATCACTGCAAAGCCCCATTTTGCCTCGTCGACAGGCGTCGGGCGCACGCGGCGGATTTCTTCGGTGTGCCAGGCTTCGGCGATCAGTCTTTGCAGGCGTTCACGGATCTGTTCGCGCTCGGCAGTGGTGAGGTCGCGGTGGTCCTGCAGCGCCAGTTGCGCGGCAATCGCATCGTATTTCTGAATGAGAGTGCGCCGCGCCACTTCGGTGGGGTGGGCAGTGAGGACCAGTTCAATCTCCAGTCGCGCCAACTGGCGGGCCAGCGACTCGTTGCTGTGCCCTTCGCTTTGCAGGCGGGCCAGCAACTCGGGCAACACACGGGATTCGAACGGTGCCGGTTGCGACTCATCGCGCCGGTGGATCAATTGGTATTGCTCGGCAATGTTGGCCAGGTTGAGGAACTGGTTGAAGGCTCGCGCCACGGGCAGCAGTTCGTTTTCCTGCAATTGGTTCAAGCTGGCGCTGAGTTCCTCGCCGGCGGCTTGCTCGGCTACGGCTCCACGGCGGTCGGCCTTGGCGCCTTTGCGGATCTGCTCGATCTTGTCGAGAAACTCGTCGCCGTACTGCTCTCGAATGGTGTTGCCCAACAGCTCACCCAGCAGGTGAACATCCTCACGCAAGCGTGCATCGATATCACTCATCAGCCAATCTCCAGCCAGAAATCCGGGACGCGCAGGGGTTCCAGAGTGCCGCCCGCGTCGGTTTCTGACAAGACACTTTAAACCTTGTGAGTTGCAGCTAGTCTCAACAGTGAGTCGCCGCGTTAACCGCGCTGGCGGCCGGACACTCATCACCGCCTGCTACTGCGGGCTCATTGAGGTTGCCATGAAGATTCGAGAACTGGCCCAGCATTGGGAAGAGAACGCCACGGGTCGCCTGACCAAGACCGAGTACGCGATTCATCTGGATGTGGAGTCTGCTGCACGGCTGGCCGCCATTGCCGAGATGTACCCCAAGCGCCACACCGAAGAACTGCTCGGCGAGCTGATCGGCGCCGCCCTTGAAGAGCTGGAAGCAAGCTTTCCTTACGTCAAGGGCCAGCACGTGATTGCCACCGATGAAGAGGGTGATCCCCTCTACGAAGACGTGGGCCCGACGCCACGCTTTCTCACGTTGTCCCGGCGCTATCTGCATGATTTGTCAGACAGTGCTGACGAACAGCAGCACTGATACACACCTGCAAAACCTCTTTTGACCCAAGTATTCCGGGCCTTTCACGGGTCCGGAGTACCTCTGCGCGTGGCGAAAGTTCCAACTTTTAAACACTGACCATTCAGTCAGATATTTTTTTAGGCAATTCGCCATCTTCTCTGAACTTTTGAAAAAAGCCTCCGGTCACAGCCAGTAAGCCATCACTTGGAACGGCCGTTTGAATGAGTGTTTCGAGCCTTGCCGCCGAGACCCGAACCGCCGACCAGTGCCATGGATTTTGATGTTTTTCAGGAGTTACCCAATGGAGTTGAAGACGATGAAGACCAGCACTGCCAAAACCTCGTTTAACCACCTGCGCGGGCTTAAATTGGCCGCGCTGGCAATCGGCACCAGCTTCGTTCTGGCGGGCTGCGCCGGCAACCCACCGACCGAGCAATACGCCGTGACCCAATCTGCGGTCAACAGCGCTGTAAGCGCCGGCGGCACCGAGTACGCAGCTGTGGAAATGAAGTCGGCTCAGGACAAGCTCAAAGAAGCCGAAATCGCCATGCATGACAAGAACTACGACAAGGCTCGTCAGCTGGCCGAACAAGCCGAGTGGGACGCTCGCGTTGCAGAGCGCAAAGCTCAGGCCGCCAAAGCCCAACAGGCTGTGAAGGACTCCCAGAAGGCTGTTCAGGAGCTGCGTCAGGAAGGCATGCGCCCAGCTGTTATCCAACAGCAATAAGCCAACGCCCCTGATTGCATTGCACCCGAAATCGAATTGAAAGGACGACACGACTATGCGTAAACAATTGATGATCCCTGCTCTGCTGGCGATGAGCGTTGCCCTGGCGGCCTGCTCCACCCCGCCGAACGCGAACCTGGAAAACGCACGGACCAACTTCTCGGCCCTGCAGACCAACCCACAAGCCACCAAGCTTGCGGCGCTGGAAACCAAGGACGCCAGCGACTGGCTGGACAAGGCTGACAAGGCCTACCGCGACAAGGAAGACGAAAAGAAGGTCGACCAACTGGCTTACCTGACCAACCAGCGCGTTGAAGTGGCCAAAGACACCATCGTGCTGCGTGAATCCGAAGCCAAGCTGAAAAACGCTGGCGACGAACGTGCGCGCGCCCTGCTGCAAGCCCGTGATGCCCAGATCAAGCAACTGCAAGACAGCTTGAACGCCAAGCAAACTGATCGCGGCACCCTGGTGACTTTCGGTGATGTGCTGTTCGCCACCAACAAGTCCGATCTGAAATCCAGCGGCCTGGTCAACATCACCAAGCTGGCGCAGTTCCTGCGTGACAACCCGGACCGTAAAGTGATCGTCGAAGGCTACACCGACAGCACCGGCTCCGACTCGTACAACCAGAGCCTGTCCGAGCGTCGCGCGGCTTCCGTGCAGCGCGCACTGGCTCAACAAGGCGTGGATATCTCGCGCATCGTGACCCAGGGTTACGGCAAGGAATACCCGGTTGCCGACAACGGCAGCGCCTCGGGCCGTGCCATGAACCGTCGCGTTGAAGTGACCATCTCCAACGACAACCAGCCGGTCAAGCCACGTTCTTCCGTTGCTAATTGATCGATTGAAGCAGTAAAAAAAACCCACCTTTTGGTGGGTTTTTTTATGCCTCAGACTTCGATTTTACGGCTGCTGTCATCGGCGGGCATCATGGCCTCCATGCCTTGTCGGCCCGCCATCAGTTTCTCCAGTTCCTGCGGGCCCTTCTGGTCCTCGGCGCTGCCGCCCTGAGACCCGCCCGCCGCCTTCGACAGCATGTCCATGAGCATCTTCATAGGGTCTTGCTTCTCTTGCTTCTGGGCGTCTTGAGCGCCGTCCTCGCCGCCCTGCCCCAGCTTTGCTGCGCCCTGGGCCATTTCCAACATCTTACTGATCGCGCCAATTCCACCAACCATGATCACTCTCCCGGATTCGATATACGCAAGTTAACTATCAGCAACACTGACACGTCATTCAGTGGCTTCTTACGCGATACGGTTCCAGATATTTCCGTGATCATGTGGCTGCGATGAAGCGAAGGTCACTCCTGCAGTTGCGGCGTCTCCTGGCCCATGCAACGCACGGCCTGCTTCTTGTTGTTCACCAGCACGCCGCTCAAGCCTTTTTGTTCGGTATCAAACATCACCAACACACCGTCGACGCACTGCGCCACTTGCGCCGCTGGCGTGAGGGAGATTTTGTAATCCTCGCCCGGCACTGTCTTGAGTAGGGTGAAGTCGCTGAGCAGCAACGCATCTTCCGGCTTGGCGAAGTGCAGGTAGCCGTAGTACCACAGGCACCCGACGGTGCCGATGATGGTGCCGACGCCGGTGAGGATCAGCGGGATCATGTTGCGTTCTTCGCTCATTGCGGGCTCTCTGACGTGTCAACGTTAGGGTTCGGGTAGTTGGGGATTTCCCCCAGGCGGCGCAGGCCATTGAAGTGCTGCGGGTCGTCCAGATAACGCAGCATCACGGTTTGCCAGGTCTTGTCGGCAAACGTCTGTACATGGCCGCCACGCGTCAACTGCAACACCCTGGGCGGCGGCGCGGCCTGATACAGGCGAATGCCATTGGCCAGCGGCACGATCGGATCATCCAGGCTATGAAACAGCAGCTTGGGTACGCCGGTCAGTTGCGGCATGGCGTTGATCGCACTGTCAGCATCGGGCACCAGCCAGGACAGGGGCACTTGAAACGGCCATGTTATCCAGGACGTACTCAGAGCGAATTGTCCTACGTCACGATAACTGGCGGGCACCCCGTCCAATACCAGCGCCTTGAGCTGCGGCTGGCGCTGCGGGTGCGCCGCCAGGTAATGCACGGCGAGCGCGCCACCCAGGCTTTGACCCAACACAATCAACGGTTGACCCTGGGTTTCGGGCGCCTTGTCGATCCAGTTGAACGCCGCATCAATGTCCTGGTAGATCGCCGGCAACGACGGCTTGCCTTCCGACAAACCGTACCCGCGGTAGTCCAGCAGCAGCACTTGATAGCCCTGCTCCGGCAACCACCAACTGCCCCCCAGGTGCCACGCCAGGTTGCCGCCGTTGCCATGCAAGTGCAGCACCGTGCCTTTGACTGGCACGCCGGATTTGGCCGGCAGCCACCAGGCGTGAAGTTTCACCCCGTCGGCGGTGGTCAGGGTGACATCGCGGTACTGCAGATGGGCTTTTTCCGGCGTGAACGGCAGGCCGGGTTCAGGGTAGAACAGCAGCGAGCTGCAGCCGTTCAATGTGAGTAGCAGGCAAAGAATGCCGAGGATTCTCATCCGTTGAAGCCTCGTAAGTGGGTTGGAAATCAGTCTTAAGATCAATAGAGATCAAAGGTGGGAGCTGGCTTGCCTGCTCCCACCTTTTGATCCGGTTTTTTCAGGACTATCGCCTACAGGATATTCGAGTAATCCGCCTCGATCCGGTCCAGGCTCAAGTGGTTGAGGAAGTTGGAGAAGCACATCCACGCCGCCAGCGCGTTCATGTCGCGAAACTGCTCGGGCAGGTACTTGGGCGGCACCACCAGGCCTTCATCGACCAATTGGCGCAGGGTGCGCATGTCTTCCAGCGTGGTCTTGCCGCAGAACAGCAGCGGCACTTGTTCCAGCTTGCCTTTGCGCACGGCCAGCTGGATGTAGTTGTAGACCATGATAAAGCCCTTGAGGTAGGACAAATCCTTGGTAAACGGCAGACCGGTCGGCGTCGAGCCGCGGAAAACCCGGCTGGCATTGCCGTAGCTTTCGGCCATCTCAAAGCCTTGCTCACGGAAGAATTCGAACACCTGCAGGAAATCGGCGCCCTCCTCGACCATATGGATCGCGCGGGTGCGGTTGGTCAATTTGCGCAAGCGGCTCGGGTAGGAGGCGAAGGTGATGATCTCCATCAGAATCGCCAGGCCTTCCTGGGTCACCGTGGACGACGGTGGGCCCTTGGACAGGAAGGTGCAGATCGGCTGGTTCTGGCCGTTAAGCGTGGTGCCGACGTGCACCAGGCCTTCATGCACTTCCAGGGCGCGCACATCGCGGTCGTTGAACATCGCATCGGCGCGAATCTTGATGTAGTCGGCGCCAGCCGCCGCGTCCGCGACAATCCCGTCGGACTCAAACACGCGGATGGTTTCTTCGGCTTCGCCAAACACCTTGTTCAGGCGGGTTTGCAGCAACGCCACTGCATCCTTGGCGGTGAGGGTCTTGGCTTCGTCCTTGAGGTCGCCACGGCCGTCGATGTTGTTCAGGTAGTCAGACAGCATCAGGCCCAAGTCGGCGAGGGTCGGGTCGCCGGCGTGGAACGCATCGGAGGCGGCGCCATACAGCTCCTGGGAGATCAGACCGAAATCCTCGGTGCCGCGCGCTTCGAGCATGCGCACCACCATGCGGTATTCACGGCACATGCGCCGCATGATCTGCCCCACCGGGCTGAACTGGCCGAGGCGGCGAGTGATGTCGCGCTCGATGTTCTGGAACTCCAGCTTGACTGCGCTGGAATCGAACGACAGTGGCCGGTTCAGGTAGTAGTCGCGGTCCACGGCCGGCATCGCCTTGCCCTTGGCCTTGAGGAAACCCTGACGAATGTTCTCGTCCCACTTCACGGCGTCGAGGACGCGAATCGGTGTTTGCGCCAGCACAATGCGATCAGACAAGGTGCGTATCGTCTGCTGGTAATCGTCCACCCGGTGCTTCCTCTTTAAACGTTATTTGCCCGCGCGCTGGTAGCGCACGGCTTCAACGAACACATCGGCATTGGCCGGGTCATCCAGGTAGGCAAACACCTGGTCCATGGAGCTGTCCACCAGCACGCCGGCGCCTTCGACCGTGTCGACGGTGCTGCCGTGCAGCACGTGTTGGCCGATGGCTTGGTGGATCTGCTCAAGGTCGAGGTTGTAGACCACCAATTCAGGCTTTTTGTCGCCTTCGCTTTCAAAGTCAAAGCCGGCGAGGATGAAATGCCCACCCAGCTTGTCCGGCAACGGCGCCGACAAATACCAGCGGTTGCCATGGCGCACCACGGTAAACAGGTACTCATCGCGCTGAGCCGGCTTGGCTTTAGGGTAGCTCACGGCTTTATAGCGGTGCTCGCCGACGCGCGTGATCTGCAGGTTAAGCGGCTCGCCCCAGGCATTCTTGCTCGACCAATGGCCAAGCAAGGCGGCCGGCGCAGCGTCGCGCGCCGGCAGCGGGTCCTTGAAAGTCACCAGGCAACCGCTGAGCAACAGGAACGACAAGGCGATCAACGCGACATGCCAGGCTTTCATTGCGTACTCCATCAAGTGTCGGAGCTGGCTGGCCTGCGATACAGGCGCCTCAGTGCATCAGGTAATCCAAGGCGATGCTATCGCAGGCAAGCCAGCCCCCACATAAAGCGGATAGCGCACAGGGTGTGCTAGACCGAAGCCAGCACCAAATGCATATAACGCTTGAGGATCTCAAGCATCTCTTCACCGGTCAGAGGCTCTGGGCCGCCAAGCAGGCCCTGATATTCCATCCGACCGATTATCGCCGTCAACACTTTGGCATCCTGTTGCGGCTCGCGAGAACCCAAGACCTGGAAAAACTGCCCGGTGCCCTGCAACAGAATCTGCTGATGGGACCGCACCAGTTGCGCCAGACGCGGGTTGAGCAAGGCTTCCTGGCGAAAGGCCTGCTCGGCCATCAGGTGTTCACGGCGGTTGGTCAGTTGGCGCATCACGTAGTCGGCGGTGAGCCGCGCGATGTCATCGGCCAATTGCGAGCGCGACTGCGGGCTGCCATCGCCATAGGCGACCATCTCGCGCAGCAGGCCTTCGTTGCGCACCCACAGCTTGCCCATGAAGGCGGCGCTGCGTTCCACGTATTGGGCGAAGGTATCGGTGAGCAGGTCATCGATGTCCTTGAAATAATAGGTGGTGGCCGACAACGGCACGCCCGCCTCTGCCGCCACGGCGCGGTGGCGAACGCCACGTACACCATCGCGCACGACGATGCGCATGGCCGCATCGAGAATATCCTGCCTGCGCTGCTCGCTGCCCCGCCGACTGGCCTTGCGGCCCTGGTACTGAACACTTTCAGCCACGGCAGCAGCAATGCCGGCGGCACCTTCTTGAGCCATTACGCGGTTCACGACAGATCTTCCTTTAAAGGGTGACGCGGAGCGTCACGGGCTGCGTTCCTACGCACAGTGTGGGAACGATCACCTCGCGCCGTTCTCTTGACGGCTGAATACGCCACATAAAAAAGCCGCCTTATAAAAGGCGGCTTCGGATTTCACTACGGTTACGCTTGTGGCCGCATGTGCGGGAACAAGATCACATCGCGGATCGACGGCGAGTTGGTCAACAACATCACCAACCGGTCGATGCCGATACCTTCACCGGCGGTTGGCGGCATGCCGTATTCCAGGGCGCGGACGAAGTCGGCGTCGTAGTGCATCGCCTCGTCGTCGCCAGCGTCCTTGTCGGCCACCTGGGCCATGAAGCGCTCGGCCTGGTCTTCGGCGTCGTTAAGCTCGGAATAAGCGTTGGCGATTTCGCGCCCGCCGATGAACAGCTCGAAACGGTCGGTGACGTTCGGGTTGTCATCGTTGCGACGGGCCAGCGGCGACACTTCGAACGGGTACTGGGTGATGAAGTGCGGCTGCTCCAGCTTGTGCTCGACCAGCTCTTCGAAAATCATCACCTGCAATTTGCCCAGGCCTTCGAAGCCCAGCACCTTGGCGCCGGCTTTCTTGGCGATGGCGCGGGCCTTGTCGATGTCGTTCAGGTCATCGGCGGTCAGCTCAGGGTTGTACTTGAGGATCGAATCGAACACCGACAGGCGCACGAACGGCTCGCCGAAGTGGAACACCTTGTCGCCGTACGGCACGTCGGTGCTGCCCAGGACCAGCTGCGCCAGCTCGCGGAACAACTCTTCGGTCAGGTCCATGTTGTCTTCATAGTCGGCGTAAGCCTGGTAGAACTCCAACATGGTGAATTCTGGGTTGTGACGGGTCGAGACGCCTTCGTTACGGAAGTTGCGGTTGATCTCGAAGACTTTTTCGAAGCCGCCAACCACGAGCCGCTTGAGGTACAGCTCAGGCGCAATGCGCAGGAACATTTCCATGTCCAGCGCGTTGTGGTGGGTTTCGAACGGCTTGGCTGCGGCACCACCGGGGATGGTTTGCAACATCGGCGTTTCCACTTCCAGGAAGTCGCGCTTCATCAGGAAGCTGCGGATGTGCGCAATCACCTGAGAACGCACACGGAACGTCTGGCGCACGTCTTCGTTGACGATCAGGTCAACGTAGCGCTGGCGGTAGCGCTGTTCGGTGTCGGTCAGGCCGTGGTGCTTGTCCGGCAGCGGGCGCAGGGATTTGGTCAGCAGGCGCACGCTGGTCATTTCGACGTACAGGTCGCCCTTGCCGGAACGGGCCAGGGTGCCTTCAGCGGCGATGATGTCGCCCATGTCCCAGGTTTTCACCGAGGCCAGGGTTTCTTCCGGCAGGGTTTTACGGTTGACGTAGACCTGGATGCGACCGGTCATGTCCTGGATCACCATGAACGAGCCACGGTTGAGCATGATGCGACCGGCAACCTTGACCGGGATTGCAGCCTCTGCCAGCTCTTCCTTGGTCTTGTCCGCGTATTGCTTCTGCAAGGCATCGCAGTAGTTTTCGCGGCGGAAGTCGTTGGGGAAGGCATTGCCCTTGGCGCGCTCGGCAGCAAGCTTTTCCTTGCGCAGGGCGATCAGGGAGTTTTCTTCCTGTTGCAGGGCTTGCGGGTCGAGTTGTTGGTCGCTCATGTCTTTAAATTTTCCATCAGGTTCGTTGCCCCAGCCTGTGGCTGGGGATCGCGGGCAAGCCCGCTCCCACAGGGATCGAGGGGTGTCAGCCAATCCCGCATTGCATGTATTACAAGCCCGATTTCAGGCTGGCTTCCAGGTATTCGTCAATGTCGCCATCGAGCACCTTGTCGCAGTCACTGCGCTCGATGTTAGTGCGCAGATCCTTGATCCGCGACGCATCAAGCACATACGAACGGATCTGGTGACCCCAGCCGATATCCGACTTGGTGTCTTCCAGCGCCTGGGACGCGGCGTTGCGCTTCTGCATTTCCTGCTCGTACAACTTGGCCCGCAGCATTTTCATGGCGGTGTCCTTGTTCGCGTGCTGGGAACGTTCGTTCTGGCAGCTGACCACGGTGTTGGTCGGTACGTGGGTAATACGTACGGCCGAGTCGGTGGTGTTTACGTGCTGACCACCGGCACCGGAGGAGCGATAGGTGTCGATCCGCAGGTCGGCCGGGTTGATCTCGATTTCGACCTTGTCGTCGATCTCTGGCGAGACGAACACCGCCGAGAACGAGGTATGGCGACGGTTGCCGGAGTCGAATGGGCTCTTGCGCACCAGGCGGTGCACGCCGATCTCGGTGCGTAGCCAGCCAAAGGCGTATTCACCCTTGATGTGCACGGTCGCGCCTTTGATGCCAGCGACTTCACCGGCCGACAGCTCCATGATGGTCGCGTCGAAACCGCGTTTGTCAGCCCAGCGCAGGTACATGCGCAACAGGATGTTGGCCCAGTCCTGGGCCTCGGTGCCGCCGGAACCGGCCTGGATATCCAGGTAGGCGTTGTTCGGGTCCATTTCGTGGCTGAACATGCGGCGGAATTCAAGCTTGGCGAGGTTTTCCTCGAGACGGGCCAGCTCGGCGACGACATCGCCCACTGCGCCTTCGTCGTTTTCTTCGACGGCCATGTCCAGCAGGTCGCGGCAATCGCCCAGACCGGTGTTCAGTTCGTCGAGCGTGTCGACGATTTGTGCCAGCGCAGCGCGCTCGCGGCCCAGTTCCTGGGCGTATTCAGGTTTGTTCCAGACAGCCGGATCTTCAAGCTCGCGATTGACTTCGGTCAGACGCTCATGCTTTTGATCGTAGTCAAAGATACCCCCGAATAGTTTCGGAGCGCTCGGACAGGTCCTTGATGGTGTTAAGGATCGGGTTGATTTCCATGGCGGGCAGCACTCGTTGGCGAACTTTTGAAAGCCGACGAGTATAACGACAAACCAGCGTGAACGGCAGCCCGCTTGGCGAAAAGGCCGGATTTGTACACAATCCAAGACCCATGAAGATCCAAATGTGGGAGGGGCTTGCCCCCGCTGGCAGCCTGTCAGTCAATGATGTTGTGACTGCCCCACCGCTATCGGGGGCTAGCCCCCTCCCACATTGAATGGGGCACGGCCTCAGGTCACTCGATACCGACCTGATTGCGCCCATTGTGCTTGGCCGTATACAAGCCTTTATCCGCCGCCATGATCAGCTGCCGGCAATCCGTGCCCTGCACCGGCGTCAGGGTCGACAGGCCGATGCTGATGGTCAGGCTGGCGCCTTCGGCCGGGGCAATGTGCGGGATTTTCAGCGCCGCCACGGCCATGCGCAGCTTTTCTGCCACCAGGCGTGCGCCGCCCGGCGAGGTGTTCGGCAGCACCAGCGCAAACTCTTCACCGCCATAACGTGCCGGCAGGTCGGAAGGACGACTGCTGGCTTCGCGGATCGTCGCAGCGACTTTGCGCAACGCTTCGTCACCTTCGACATGGCCAAAGCTGTCGTTGTAGGTCTTGAAGAAATCCACATCGATCATCAACAACGACAACTGAGTCTGGTCACGCATGGCGCGACGCCATTCCAGCTCAAGGTACTCATCGAAGTGCCGGCGATTGGACAGCCCGGTAAGACCGTCGGAGTTCATCAACCGTTGCAGCACCAGATTGGTGTCCAGCAACTGCTGCTGGCTGACCCGCAGCGCCCGATACGCCGCATCCCGCTGCAACAACGTCATGTACGAACGCGAGTGATAGCGGATGCGCGCCACCAGCTCGATGTTGTCCGGCAGCTTGACCAAATAGTCGTTGGCCCCGGCCGCGAACGCCGCGCTCTTGATCAGCGGGTCTTCCTTGGTCGACAGCACGATGATCGGGATATTCGCGGTGGCCGGATGGTTGCGGTATTCACGCACCAGCGTCAGGCCATCAAGGCCCGGCATGACCAGATCCTGCAGGATCACCGTGGGCTTGATGCGAATCGCCTGGGCAATCGCCTGATGCGGGTCGGCGCAAAAGTGGAAGTCGATGTTTTCCTCATGGGCCAGGCCGCGCCGCACCGCTTCGCCGATCATGGCCTGGTCGTCGACCAGCAACACCATGGCGGCATTTTCGTCGGTCTTGATGTCGTCGATCTGTAAATCATTCATGTGCAGTCACCTGAATTACTTTCCTGCATGCCGGCACCGCGGAGGGTTTGATCATTTTGCAAAGACCTCCAGCAATCGGGGCGCAATTCTGTCCAGTGGGCGAATTTCAACAGCGGCATCAATGGCCGCCGCCGCTTTGGGCATGCCATACACCGCCGAGCTCTGTTGATCCTGGGCGATGGTCAAATATCCTTGTTCACGCAGCAATTTGAGCCCCTGGGCGCCGTCGCGACCCATGCCGGTCAGCAATACGCCGACGGCGTCGCCGTTCCAATGGCTGGCGACGCTTTCAAAAAACACGTCGATGGAAGGCCGGTAAATCTCGTTAACGGGCTCTGCGGTATAGGCCAGCGTGCCGTTTTTCAACAGGCGGATGTGGTGGTTGGTGCCGGCCAGCAGGACCACACCGCTTTGTGGCGGCTCGCCCTCACGCGCCAGGCGCACCGGCAGGCCGGACGCGCTGCTCAGCCACTCGGCCATGCCCGCGGCGAACACCTGATCCACATGCTGCACCAGCACGATGGCCGCCGAAAAGTCCCGTGGCAAACCCTTGAGCAGGATTTCCAGGGCAGCCGGCCCGCCGGCCGACGAACCAATCGCCACCAGGCTTTGACGTTTGCCGGTGCCGCGCTGGGGCGCCGTTTCGGTGCGCACCCGGCTGCCGCGCTGGCCGACCAGCCAGCCAATATTGAGGATTTTGCGCAGCAACGGCGCCGCCGCATCCTTGGCGTTGCCAACGCCCAGCGCCGGCGTATCCACCACATCCAGGGCGCCATGGCCCATGGCTTCGAACACGCGGCTGACATTGGCCTGGCGGTCGACGGTGACGATCACGATCGGGCACGGGGTCTCGGCCATGATCCGCCGAGTGGCCTCCACGCCATCCATCACCGGCATGATCAGGTCCATCAGGATCAGGTCCGGGACCACCTCGGCGCAGTGCTGCACGGCTTCCAGACCGTTGCTGGCCACCCACACCACCTGGTGCGCGGGTTCAAAACTCAAGGCGCGGCGCAAGGCCTCCACCGCCAGGGGCATGTCATTGACGATCGCAATCCTCATGCCCGTGCGCCTCCGATCAGTTCCATCACGGCGTCCAGCAAGGCATCGTCATGGAAACTGGCTTTAGCTAAATAATAGTCGGCGCCGGCATCCAGTCCACGACGCCGGTCTTCTTCGCGATCCTTGTACGACACCACCATCACCGGCAACGATTGCAGGCGACTGTCACGGCGCAAGAGTGTGACCAATTCAATACCGTCCATGCGAGGCATATCAATGTCAGTGATGAGCAGGTCGAAGTCTTCGGAACGCAACGCGTTCCAGCCGTCCATGCCATCGACCGCGACAGCCACTTCATAACCGCGATTAAGTAACAATTTGCGTTGCAGCTCACGCACAGTGAGCGAGTCGTCCACCACCAGCACGCGTTTACGCGGTGCCTCGGTGGCCTGCTGGCTACGCCGGGCGATGCGTTCCAGGCGGCCGGTATTGAGCAGCTTGTCCACCGAACGCAGCATGTCTTCAACGTCGACGATCAACACCACCGAACCGTCGTCCAGCAAGGCGCCGGCAGAAATATCCTGAACCTTGCCGAGGCGATCATCCAGCGGCAACACCACCAGCGTGCGCTCGCCGATAAAGCGCTCCACCGCGATGCCATACACCGCATCGCGCTCGCGAATCACCACGACTTTAAGCGTCTCCTCATTGCTCTGCCCCGGCGGGCGCTGCAGCAACTGGCTGGCGGCGACCAGGCCGACGTGGCGGCCCTCGTGCCAGAAATGCTGGCGGCCTTCCAGTTGCACGATGTCATCGGGGGCCAGGTCGCACATGCGTTCGATGTGCGCCAGCGGGAACGCATAGGCTTCCTCGCCGACTTCCACCACCAGGCTGCGCACCACCGACAGGGTCAGCGGCACCTCAAGGTGGAAGCGGCTGCCGCGCCCCGCCGTCTGCTCCAGCACCACCGCGCCGCGCAGTTGGCGCACCATATGCTGCACCGCATCCAGGCCGACGCCGCGCCCGGACACTTCGGTGACCTTGTCGCGCAGGCTGAACCCCGGCAGGAACAGGAACGTCAGCAATTCTTCCTCACTCAGGCGCTGAGCGGTTTCCAGTGGCGACAGGTGCCGGTCGACGATGGTGCCGCGCAGGCGCTCAAGATCGACGCCGTTGCCGTCGTCGCTCAACTCCAGCACCAGCAAACCTGCCTGGTGCGAGGCGCGCAGGCGGATCAGGCCCTCGGCCGGCTTACCGGCCAGCATGCGCTGCTCGGGCATTTCGATACCGTGATCGACGGCATTGCGTAAGAGGTGCGTGAGCGGGGCTTCGAGCTTTTCCAGTACGTCGCGGTCAACCTGGGTTTTTTCGCCTTCGATTTCCAGGCGCACTTGCTTGCCAAGACTGCGGCCCAGGTCGCGGACCATACGCACTTGACCGGCCAGTACATCGGCAAACGGGCGCATGCGGCAGGCCAGCGCGGTGTCGTAAAGCACTTGGGCACGCTGCCCGGCCTGCCAGCCGAACTCGTCCAGCTCGGCGGTTTTTTCCGCCAGCAAGGCCTGGGCTTCGCTTAACAGGCGCCGGGTGTCGGCCAGCGCTTCCTGGGCTTCGAGATTCAAATCCAGGGCCTTGAGCTGGGCGTCCAATGTGTCCAGGGCGCGGGCGCTGTTGCTTTGAATGCGTTTGAGGCGCTGCATGCTCGCCAGGTAAGGCTTGAGCCGCTGGGTTTCCACCAGGGATTTACTCGACAGGTCGAGCAGGCTGTTCAAGCGCTCGGCGGTGACCCGCAGCACACGCTCGCCGCCTTCGGTCATGCGTTTGTTCTGGCGTGGCGGCTCGCTGGTCACGGGCGGCGCAGGCTCGGGTTCCGGCGGCGGCTCTTCGATAATCGGCGCCGGTGCAGATTGCGCAGGCGGCGGTGGCGCGATGTTGGCGGTCGGCTGCGACGGATCGAGCAAGCGCTCCATCAACGCCACATAAGCCTGGATATCCGCCGGACCAACGTCGTTGCCGGGCGTGGCGATGCGCATCAGCAGGTCGGTGCCTTGCAGCAGCGCGTCGATATGTTCGGGTTGCAAGTACAGGCGGCTTTCCTGGGCGCTGACCAGGCAATCCTCCATGACGTGGGCCACGCTGACCCCAGCGTCCACCCCGACAATCCGCGCCGCGCCCTTGAGCGAATGCGCGGCGCGCATGCACGCCTCCAACTGGTCGGCCTGGGTCGGGTTGCGCTCAAGCGCCAGCAGGCCGGCGCTCAGCACCTGGGTTTGCGCATCGGCTTCCAGGCTGAACAGCTCCAGCAGCGAGGCATCGCGCATCTGCTCGGGGGTCATGAGAGGCTCCGGGTCACGGCGGACAACAATTGCGCCTCGTCCAGCCAACGCAGGCTGCGGCCTTTCCACTGCAACACGCCCTGGGTGAAGCGCGCACTCGCCTGGGTGCCAGAGGCCGATGCGGCCTTCAAGGTACGCTCATCGATGGCGTGGATGCCGTCAACTTCATCGACCGGCACCACGACCGGGCCGTCCTGCGCGGCGATGATCAACATGCGCGGCATGATGCGCCCGCCGCTGGCACCGTTGCTGGTCGCGTCCAACCCCAGCAGCTCCACCAACGACAGGCATGCCACCAAGGCGCCACGCACATTGGCCACGCCGAGCAGCGCCCGGGAACGCTGGTGCGGCAGCGAATGAATCGGTTGCAGCGGCGCCACTTCGACCAGGCACCGGGTGGCGATGCCCAGCCATTCCTCGCCAAGACGGAACATCAACAGGGAACGGGTAACGATGTCTTCGTCGAGTTCGGCCACGGCATAAGCGCGCTCATCGCCCTGCTGCAGGGCGTAACGGTCGAGCAAACGGGTGGCGGCAGCGGAATACACCGAGCAGTTGCGGCAGTGAATATGCTCCGCCAACAGCGGGCAGGACTTGTCGCCATGGATGCCGATGCGGTTCCAGCAGTCGTCAATGGCATGGGTGTCGGCCAGGGTCAGGTCCAGGCTTGCGGTGTTGAGCGCGTCGGTGCTACTCATCGTTTGGACTCACTGTCAGCTCGCTCGCTACGCGCGGCCCGCGCCTGCAAACGGCGCGCCCCCGCACTGTCGCCCTGGGACTCAAGCAACGCCGCCAGGTGCATCAAGGCCTGCGGATGCTGCGGTTCCAGGTACAAGGCTTTTCGATAATAGCCCTGGGCTTCCAGGGCGCTGCCGGCCACATCGCTGAGCAGCCCCAGCCAATAAAACACCTGGGCGGCCGGCGGATGGTTACTCAAATACTGCTCACAGGCGGCGCGGGCTTCGGCGCTCTTGCCTTCATTGGCCAGCGTGGCGATACGGCCGAGCAAGTCGCCGGCATCCGTCTGCGGCGCCTTGATCGGCACCACCTGCGCGCTGACCGTGCTGAACGGCCGCGGCTTGACCGGAATCGGTGCGGCACTGCGCTGCGGAACCGGCGCAGGCACGGGCACAAACACCGGCTCAGGCTTGATCGGCTCGACGTGCCGACTGAAGGCAAAAGATTGCGGTACGCCAATCGAGCGCATGCCATGGCGCCCCAACAGGCTGCCTTCGGCCGGGCCGATAAACAGCACACCCTCCTGATGAGTCAGGCCCTTGAGCACATCAAAGACTTGCTTTTGGGTCGGCTGGTCAAAGTAGATCAGCAAGTTGCGGCAAAACACGAAGTCGTAGCTCGGCTCATTGGCCAGCAGGCCCGGATCGAGCAGGTTGCCGACTTGCAGGCGCACTTGTTCGCGCACCCGGTCGGCGATGCGAAAACCGTCGGCCTCCTCGGTGAAATGGCGCTCGCGAAAGTCGATGTCGCTGCCGCGAAACGAATTCTTGCCATACACGCCACGCTTGGCGCGCTCCACCGACAACGGGCTGACATCCAGGCCCAACACCTTGAATTGATGCGGCGCCAGGCCCGCATCGAGCAGGGCCATGGCAATCGAATACGGCTCTTCGCCGGTGGAACACGGCAAGCTCAGAATACGCAGCGCGCGCATCTGCTTGATCTCGGCCAGCCGCGCCTTGGCCAGCCGCGCCAGGGTGGCAAAGGATTCGGGGTAACGGAAAAACCAGGTCTCGGGCACGATCACGGCTTCGATCAGCGCCTGCTGCTCATCATGCGAGCTCTGCAGATGCCTCCAGTAAGCCTCTGGCGTCTGCGCCTGCACAATCTGGCTGCGCTGGCGCACCGCGCGCTCGATGATCGCCTCGCCCACAGACGCGACGTCCAGGCCGATGCGTTCCTTCAAGAAGGCAAAGAAGCGCGGGTCGTTGCTCATAGACTCAGCTCGGCAGAAAACAGCAAGGTACGCACGGGCTCCGTGAGCAATTCGTTGACACCAATCCATTGCATCAAGCCCAAGGCGTCCTCACGCACCAGCCCCAGGTAGGGTGCCTCGCGATTGTCCAGGCCATACGGCTTGAACTCCCCAAGGCCGCAGCGCAGGGTGTCGGTGGCCTGTTCCAGGATCAGCCCCAGCCAGCGCGCTTCAACCCACGGTTGCGGCTGGTAGTTGACCAGCACCAACCGCGTACTGGTGCGGGCTTGGGCCGGCGTGCCGAAGGTCAGCGCACACAGGTCGATCACCGGCACCAGCGCGCCACGGTGGGCAAAAATCCCCGCCACCCAGACCGGCGCATGCGCGATGGGTTTGAGCGGCAGGCGCGGCAGCACCTCGGCCACTTCCGTGGCTTTGAGGGCATAACGTTCGCCGCCGATGTGAAACACCAGAAACAACGCCTTTTTCGCTGCCGGGACGGCGCCGCGTTTAGCCGCGAGGTCGCTCATCAGACTTTGAAACGCGACACGCCGCTGCGCAGACCGACCGCAACCTGGCTCAATTCATCAATGGCAAAGCTGGCCTGGCGCAGGGATTCGACGGTCTGGCTGCTGGCATCGCCCAGTTGCACCAGTGCGTGGTTGATCTGCTCGGCACCGGTGGCCTGGGCCTGCATGCCTTCGTTGACCATCAACACGCGTGGCGCCAACGCCTGCACTTGATGAATGATCTGCGACAGCTGCTCGCCCACTTGCTGCACTTCGAACATGCCGCGGCGCACTTCCTCGGAGAATTTGTCCATGCCCATTACGCCGGCCGACACTGCTGACTGGATCTCGCGCACCATCTGCTCGATGTCGTAGGTGGCCACGGCGGTCTGGTCGGCCAAGCGCCGCACTTCGGTGGCAACCACGGCAAAACCGCGGCCGTACTCACCGGCCTTTTCGGCCTCGATGGCAGCGTTGAGCGACAACAGGTTGGTCTGGTCGGCGACCTTGACGATGGTCACCACCACTTGGTTGATGTTGCCGGCCTTCTCATTGAGGATCGCCAATTTGGCATTGACCAGGTCGGCGGCGCCCATCACCGAGTGCATGGTTTCTTCCATGCGCGCCAGGCCCTGCTGGCCGGAACCGGCAGCGACCGAGGCCTGGTCGGCAGCGGTGGACACTTCGGTCATGGTACGCACCAGGTCTTTGGACGTGGCGGCGATCTCCCGCGACGTTGCGCCGATCTCGGTGGTCGTTGCCGCGGTTTCGGTGGCGGTGGCCTGTTGCTGCTTGGAGGTGGCGGCAATTTCGGTGACCGAGGTGGTGACCTGCACCGACGAACGCTGGGCCTGGGACACCAGGGCCGTCAGCTCGGTCATCATGTCGTTGAAACCGGTTTCGACGGCGCCGAATTCGTCCTTGCGCTCCAGGTTCAGGCGCTTGCTCAAATCGCCGTCACGCATGGTACCGAGGATCGCCACGATGCGCTGCATCGGCGCCATGATGGCGCGCATCAGCAGCAGGCCACACAGGCCGGCGGCGAGAATGGCCAGGGCCAGCGACACGAACATGCTGACTTTGGCAGCCGACACCGCGTCATCAATCGCCGTGGTTGCACGGTCGGCGACGTCTTTGTTCTCGGTAATGATGTCGTTGAGCTTCATGCGTCCTGCCGTCCAGGCGGGCGTCAGGTTGGTGTTGAACTCTTTGCGCGCGGCGACCAGGTCATTGCGCTGCAGGGCGTCGAGCACGGTGGCCAGGCTCTTGTTATAGGCCTGGTGCAGGGCTTCGAACTTGTCGAACTCGGACTGGTCGTCGCGACCGTTGATGGTGTGCTGGTAGTTGGCCATCTGCTCCCGGACACGCCCTTCAAATGACTTGAAGTCAGCCCTGTCGGCATCGGTCAGGCCCTTGTCGTCACGCAGACCGAGCAATACCAGGGTTTGCAGGTAGCTGTCGACCCAGGCACTGCGGATCATCGAGCTCAGATAAACCCCCGGCACCGCGTCATCGCGGACAGCCGTCTCGCTGACCTCAATCTTCAGCAACCGTGAATAAGAGACCACAACCATTGACAGCATGATCGCGATAATGACCGCAAAGCTCGCCAAAATCCGTTGGCGCAAGGTCCAGTTCTTCACAGTAATTCCTCGAAGGGCCATTCAAATGGAGGGGAGTATAGCTGAGCGGATGGCCTCATTTATCAATGGGATTTGATGTAGCGTGCACAGAATGCAAATAAATGTGGGAGGGGCTTTCCCCCGACGGCGGTGAGTCAGCTAGCGATAAGCTGACTGATACATAACTTGTTTCACATGCAAGGCCATCACGCCGCCATCAATCAATTTTCCTGCGTCGCCGAACCGCTTAAGCTATCCGGCGTCTGTTTATAGTCCGTTGCGTTTGGCCGAAGGCATGTCCGAACCGTTATTTCTGATCCAGCACGTGCCAGGAACGGCGCGGGATTTGCTCACGACAGGTTGTCTCTATGCACCGCAGGAATTTGCTTAAAGCGTCCATGGCCATTGCGGCTTACACCGGTTTATCGGCCAGTGGCCTGCTGGCCGCGCAGGCCTGGGCCGGTAACCGTGCCGCCGATGGCAAGGCCGTGGCGTTTGACTTTGAAACACTCAAAGCCCAGGCCAAACAGCTCGCCGGCACCGCGTATAAAGACACCAGGCAGGTGCTGCCGCCGACCCTGGCAAACATGACGCCGCAGAATTTCAATGCCATCGGCTACGACGGCAACCATTCGCTGTGGAAGGAATTGAACGGCCAACTCGACGTGCAATTCTTCCACGTCGGCATGGGGTTCAAGACGCCGGTGCGCATGCACAGCGTCGACCCCAAGACCCGTGAAGCCCGCGAGGTGCATTTCCGCCCGTCGTTGTTCAACTATGAAAAGACCACGGTGGACACCAAGCAACTGACCGGCGACTTGGGTTTCTCCGGCTTCAAGCTGTTCAAGGCGCCGGAGCTGGATCGCCATGACGTGCTGTCGTTCCTTGGCGCCAGCTACTTCCGTGCGGTGGATTCCACCGGCCAGTACGGCCTTTCCGCACGCGGCCTGGCGATTGATACCTACGCGAAAAAACGCGAAGAATTCCCCGACTTTACGCAGTTCTGGTTCGAAACCCCGGCCAAGGACGCCACGCGTTTTGTGGTCTATGCCCTGCTCGACTCGCCGAGCGCCACCGGCGCCTACCGCTTCGACATTGATTGCCAGGCCACTCAGGTGGTGATGGCCATCGACGCGAACATCAATGCGCGCACCGCCATCGAACAATTGGGTATCGCGGCGATGACCAGCATGTTCAGTTGCGGCACCGTTGAGCGCCGCATGTGCGACACCATCCACCCGCAGATCCACGATTCCGACCGCCTGGCGATGTGGCGCGGCAATGGCGAGTGGATCTGCCGCCCGCTGAACAACCCGGCCACACTGCAATTCAACGCGTTCGCCGACACCGACCCGAAAGGCTTCGGCCTGGTGCAGACCGACCATGAGTTCGCCAGCTACCAGGACACCGTCGACTGGTACAGCAAGCGCCCAAGCCTGTGGGTTGAACCGACGACCGCATGGGGCGAAGGCTCGATCGACCTGTTGGAAATCCCCACCACCGGCGAAACCCTGGACAATATCGTGGCCTTCTGGACCCCGAAAAAGCCCGTGGCCGCCGGCGACTCACTCAACTATGGCTACAAGCTGTACTGGAGCGCATTGCCACCGGTGAGCACACCGCTGGCGCAAGTCGATGCCACCCGTTCAGGCATGGGCGGCTTTACCGAAGGTTGGGCACCGGGCGAGCACTACCCCGAAGTGTGGGCGCGCCGCTTTGCCGTGGACTTCAAGGGCGGAGGCCTGGACCGTCTGCCGGCCGGCACCGGCATCGAGCCCGTGGTGACTTGCTCTCACGGTGAAGTGAAAGACTTCAGCGTGCTGGTGCTCGACAACATCAAGGGCTACCGCATTCTGTTCGATTGGTACCCGACCAGCGACAGCATGGAGCCGGTGGAATTGCGGCTGTTTATCCGCACCCAGGACCGCACCTTGAGTGAAACCTGGCTGTACCAGTATTTCCCGCCTGCACCGGACAAGCGCAAGTACACCTGACCCACAAAGTGGGGGCTGGCTAGCCAGCGCCCACACGGTTAAAGCGTTGTCTAAAACCGCGACACACTCTTCATCGCCCCTATCAGATACCGCATCGCGACCTGATCGTTTTCGGTCAGGGCGCGATATTGCGCCAGCAATTCGGCTTCATCCGAACTCAACCTGCGGCCACGCAAGAACATCCTGCGGGTTAGAAAAGACGCCACCACACCCGCAACACCATAGGACTTGGCCATGGACTGTTTCTCCTGATATCGATCTAAGACTCCTGTCGCCCATCACCACCTTCCCTGAGGCGCAATGCCTTCGCGGACACACCGACTGACTCCCTGGGCCAGAAATCAGACATACCTTAAGCGTAGAAACAATCTCGGCACGTGTGGGATTTTTTTAGAGTATTAACTTAAATAATTCGCTTAGGTAACAAAGACCTACAGCCCTTTCGCACGCGGCAACCGCCAGCGCTGGAAGTCATCGGAAACGCGCGCAAGAAAAAACCCACCGGGTCAGGGTGGGTTTCGGTGAATCAGGCGCTGGTCAGTCCCGCAGATCAGACTCATGAATCGGCTGATCACGATGGGTCGCCCGTTGGTACTGCGCCGGCCAGGTGGCCTGGCGGCCGCCCAAGTCATCGTCGGCATGCAACGGCCAGTACGGGTCACGCAACAGCTCACGGGCCAGGAAGATGATATCGGCCTGGCACGTGCGCAAAATGTGCTCGGCCTGGGCCGGCTCGGTGATCATGCCGACCGTGCCGGTGGCGATGCCCGACTCTTTGCGCACACGCTCGGCAAAGCGCGTCTGGTAGCCGGGGCCGGTGGGGATCTCGGCGTTGGCGGCGGTGCCACCGGACGATACGTCGATCAGGTCTACGCCAAGGTCTTTGAGGCGGCGCGCCAGCTCCACGGTTTCATCCGGGTTCCAGCCGTCTTCGACCCAGTCGGTGGCCGACACGCGCACAAACAGCGGCAATTCCTGTGGCCAGACCTCGCGCACAGCCTGGGTCACTTCCAGCACCAGGCGTATGCGGTTTTCAAACGAGCCACCGTAGTGGTCCTGGCGTTGATTGCTGATGGGCGACAGGAATTGATGCAGCAGGTAACCGTGGGCCGCATGGATTTCCACCACTTCAAAACCAGCCGTAAGCGCGCGTTTGGCAGCGGCGACAAAGTCGGCGATCACTTGCTGGATTTGCGCATCATCCAATGGCTTGGGCTGGGTGTGGTTGGGATCAAAGGCAATCGGCGAAGGCCCAACCGGCACCCAACCGCCCTCTTCCGGCTTGACGCTGCCGTGCTTGCCGATCCACGGCCGGTGTGTGCTGGCCTTGCGCCCAGCGTGCGCCAGTTGAATGCCCGCCACTGCGCCCTGGGCAGCAATGAAACGCGTGATGCGTTGCAACGGTTCGATTTGTGCGTCGTTCCACAGGCCCAGGTCCTGGGCAGTGATGCGGCCATCGGCGGTCACGGCGGTGGCTTCGGTGAAAATCAGCCCGGCGCCGCCCACGGCGCGGCTGCCAAGGTGCACCAGGTGCCAGTCATTGGCCAGGCCATCGTCGGATGAGTACTGGCACATCGGCGAGACGGCAATCCGGTTGAGCAGGGTCAATTGACGGAGGGTGTAGGGTTCGAGCAGCTGACTCATGGCGCACCTCTTCTGGGTTCTGTGGGCACTATTCAAACAGTGCTTAGAGCCTAGTCGACAACGGTGGCTTGCATAGGGTTCAGATGGAAAACGGGAGCCGATTGCCGGCTCCCGTGCAGCAGCGGCTTACATTTCGACCTGGGTGCCCAGCTCGATCACCCGGTTGACCGGGAGTTTGAAGAAGCGCAGGTTGCCGTTGGCATTCTTCAACATGAAGGCAAACAGGCTTTCACGCCAACGGGCCATGCCCTTGATGCGCGAGGCAATCACCGTTTCGCGGCTGAGGAAGTAGGTGGTGCGCATCGGGCTGAAATCCAGGTCGTCCAGATGGCACAGCTTGAGTGCCTCGGGCACGTCCGGCTCATCGGTAAACCCGAAGTGCAGGATCACCCGGAAGAACCCTTCCCCATAGGCGTCCACCTCAAAGCGCCGCGAGGCCGGCACACGCGGGATGTCCTCGTAGACCACCGTCAGCATCACCACCTGCTCATGCAGCACCTGGTTGTGCAGCAGGTTGTGCAACAGCGCGTGGGGCACGGCGTCTGGGCGCGCGGTGAGGAACACCGCCGTGCCCTGCACGCGATGAGGCGGCTGCACGCGAATACTGCTGATGAAGATCGGCAACGGCAGGCCGCCCTCGTCGAGACGGTCCACCAACAATTGCTTGCCGCGCTTCCAGGTGGTCATCAGCACAAACAGCACGATCCCCGCCAACACCGGAAAGGCGCCGCCCTGGATGATCTTCGGCACGTTGGCCGCAAAGTACAGACCGTCCACCAACAGGCAGCAAACCAAGACCGGCACGGCGAGTATCGGCGGCCATTTCCACAACAGCAGCATCACCGCCGACACCAGGATGGTGGTCATCAGCATGGTGCCGGTAACCGCTACGCCGTACGCGGACGCCAGCGCATTGGAGGACTCGAAGCCGATCACCAGCAGGATCACGCCGACCATCAGCGACCAATTCACCGCGCCGATGTAGATCTGGCCCTGTTCGGCGCTGGAGGTGTGTTGTATGTGCATGCGCGGGATATAACCCAGCTGGATCGCCTGGCGCGTCAACGAGAACGCACCCGAAATCACCGCCTGGGAGGCAATCACCGTGGCCAGGGTGGACAACACCACCAGCGGGATCAGCGCCCAGCTCGGCGCCAGCAGGTAGAACGGGTTACGCGCGGCTTCCGGATCGCCCAACAGCATGGCGCCCTGGCCGAAATAGTTAAGCACCAGCGCCGGCAGCACCAGAATGAACCAGGCGCGAGCGATGGGTTTGCGGCCGAAGTGGCCCATGTCGGCGTACAACGCCTCGGCGCCCGTCAATGCCAGCACCACCGCACCGAGGATTGCCACACCAATACCAGGGTGAGCCTCGAAGAAACGCACGCCCCACATCGGATTCAATGCGTTGAGCACTTCAGGGTGCAGGGTGATGCCATACACACCGAGGCCGCCGAGCACCAGGAACCACGTCACCATCACTGGCCCGAACAGCTTGCCGATGCGGTCGGTGCCGTGTTTCTGGATCAGGAACAGCGCCACCAGTACCACCAGTGCGATCGGTACGACCCATTTGTCGAGGCCATCGAATGCCAACTCCAGGCCTTCAATAGCCGACAACACCGAAATCGCCGGGGTGATCATGCTGTCGCCGTAGAACAGTGCCGCGCCGCACAAGCCACACACCACCAGGAAACTGCGCAACTTCTTGCGCTCCCCTGCCGCTCGTCGCGCCAACGCCGTCAGCGCCATGATGCCGCCTTCGCCTTGGTTGTCGGCGCGCAACACGAACAGCATGTATTTGATCGACACCACCCAGATCAGCGACCAGAAGATCAGCGCCAGGATCCCCAGCACACCATCATGGTTGACCTGAACACCGTAACCACCGGTAAACACTTCTTTAAGGGTATAGAGCGGGCTGGTACCGATATCGCCGTAAACCACCCCGACTGCCGCCACCAGCATGCCAATCGGCTTTGCATTGGAATGCTCGGCACCTGCCGCCTGACTATTTGCCTGACCCATCAACCACTCCTGCCCTTTGACCCAAGGTCTTTTATAAACAACGCGCCTAAGCTGACCGTAGCATGCGCTGTTTTACTTCTCGTAACAGACGTTTTATTGACCCAAGGGTTTTACCCATGCGCAACGGCGCGAAGCATAGCGCAGCACTCGTCTCATTTCGCTGCTCAAGTGATTCAGGGAATGCAGTCAGTCAGAGAGGAAGCGGCAATTTGCAGCCTTTTTGCCTGCATTGATCACATTTACGGCCACCCGTATATTTTTGGCCCGGCCCAGTAGTGCCGCCTTCGCGGTGTGAGCGAAAGATTCCTGACCGGCTTACCCGATCAATAAACCATGCCCCTACATGGCGCGCGCAGCCGATATAGAAACTCAATGATCGGCCTGTCTCTTTTAAGGTACATTTCTCATGTACGAAGTGAAACACGTACTGTCAGTCAATGGCGTGGATATCTACCAGGCCTGGCTGGACACCGTGCAGGACACGCGCTCAAAAGCAAGAATCACCACCAGAGTGGACCGCGCGTCCCTTGGTCACTTTGGCGCTACCGAGCCAGTGGGTGGTGGGGTCTTTGAGATGAAACTCGATTTCGGACCTGGGTTTCGCGTGTATTACGCAATCCACGATCGGCAAATTGTTTTTCTGTTGGGTGGTGGATCAAAAGCCAGGCAGCAGAACGATATCGATCAGGCTAAGGCGCTCTGGAAATCTTATAAGGTGCAGCAAAAATGACCATTCGTACTCGTTCTCATGAAGACAGCGTTCTTGAAATGCTTCGAGACGACGAAGCGTTCGCCCTCGAATATCTGTCTGTCGCGCTTGAAGAAATCGATGAAGCGGGTGGTGAAGACGCCTTCCTTGTTGCTATCCGTCGAGTGGCGGAGGCTCGTGGCGGAATGCTCAGCTTGTCGAAAAACACAGGGCTTAATAGGGCGAATCTCTACCGGTCCATCGCCGTCGGCGGCGACCCGAAGCTCTCGACTCTCTTGAAAGTGCTTCAGGCGTTAGGTGTGGGCATGTCTAAAGTTGTAGCGCACCGCGCAGAGCAAGACGTCCGGGCTTAAGAGCCTGGTAAGGATTGTGCGAATCCGCCACTGCAGCACTCGTCGCATTTCCCCGCATAAAGCTGGTCAAGTGCGTTGCCCGTCGCTAGAATTGCGCACTTTTTGATCAGAGGCGCACCAAGCGCCCGTCTACCGCCGTGTCGTGCCCGACTGGCGGCGCCATTCAATACCGAGGTTAGACATGTCCACCACCATCGCAAAAGCCAACCCCAAGGTCGGCTTTGTATCCCTGGGTTGCCCGAAGGCTCTGGTCGACTCCGAGCGCATCCTTACGCAACTGCGCATGGAAGGCTATGACGTCGTGTCCACGTATCAGGACGCCGACGTGGTGGTGGTCAACACCTGCGGCTTCATCGACTCGGCCAAGGCTGAGTCGCTGGAAGTGATCGGCGAAGCCATCAAGGAAAACGGCAAGGTCATCGTCACCGGCTGCATGGGCGTGGAAGAAGGCGCTATCCGCAACGTGCACCCAAGCGTGCTGGCCGTGACCGGCCCGCAGCAGTACGAGCAGGTGGTCAACGCCGTGCACGACGTGGTGCCGCCGCGTCAGGACCACAACCCGCTGATCGACCTGGTGCCGCCGCAAGGCATCAAGCTGACCCCGCGCCACTACGCGTACCTGAAGATTTCCGAAGGCTGCAACCACAGCTGCAGCTTCTGCATCATCCCGTCGATGCGCGGCAAGCTGGTCAGCCGCCCGGTCGGTGATGTGCTGGACGAGGCTCAGCGCCTGGTCAAATCCGGCGTCAAAGAGCTGTTGGTGATTTCCCAAGACACCAGCGCCTACGGCGTCGACGTAAAGTACCGCACCGGTTTCTGGAACGGCGCGCCGGTGAAAACCCGCATGACCGAACTCTGCGAAGCCTTGAGCAGCCTCGGCGTATGGGTGCGCCTGCACTACGTTTACCCGTACCCGCACGTGGACGAGCTGATCCCGTTGATGGCTGCCGGCAAGATCCTGCCGTATCTGGACATCCCGTTCCAGCACGCCAGCCCGAAAATCCTCAAGGCCATGAAACGCCCGGCCTTCGAAGACAAGACCCTGGCGCGCATCAAGAACTGGCGCGAGATCTGCCCGGAGCTGATCATCCGCTCGACCTTCATCGTCGGCTTCCCCGGCGAAACCGAAGAAGACTTCCAGTACCTGCTGGACTGGCTGACCGAAGCGCAGCTGGACCGCGTCGGCTGCTTCCAGTACTCGCCGGTCGAAGGCGCACCCGCCAATTTGCTGGACGCAGCCATCGTACCGGATGAGGTCAAGCAAGACCGTTGGGAGCGCTTCATGGCGCACCAGCAGGCCATCAGCTCGGCACGTCTGCAACTGCGCATCGGCCGGGAAATCGAAGTGCTGATCGACGAAGTCGACGAGCAAGGCGCCGTAGGCCGTTGCTTCTTCGATGCGCCGGAAATCGACGGTAACGTGTTTATCGACGATGCCAGCGGCCTGAAGCCGGGCGACAAGGTCTGGTGCACCGTGACCGACGCCGACGAATACGACCTGTGGGCCGTCAAGCGCGACTGATCAAAAAAACCTTAAAAGCCCCGCCTCTGGACAAGATGCGGGGCTTTTTTAGGTCTATCGTTTGCCCATTGGCGTAGAAACAGGCAAGGGGCAGCGCGCATGCGTCAGCTTTCGGCAATTCATACACCCAAACTCAGCGACTTCGCGCACCTGGCGCAACTGTGGGAAGACTCGGTGCGGGCGACCCACGACTTTTTGCCGGACAGCTACATCGTGTTGCTCAAGGAGCTGGTGCTGACGCGCTACCTCGACTCGGTGATGCTGATCTGCACCAAGGACGCGCGCCAACGCATCACCGGGTTCGCCGGCGTGGCGTCAGGCAAGGTCGAAATGTTGTTTATCGACCCGCAGCACCGTGGCCAGGGCCTCGGCCGGCAACTGCTGCGTTATGCGATCGAGCACATGAACGCCGACACGCTGGACGTCAACGAACAGAACCCGCAGGCCCTGGGCTTTTACTTCAAGCAGGGCTTTGAGGTGATCGGACGGGCGGAGCATGACGGGCTGGGCCAGCCGTATCCGTTGCTGCACATGCGTTTGCGCCAGCAGCAACTGCGCAGAGGCTGACGCAACACAGAATAAAATGTGGGAGCTGGCTTGCCTGCGAACGCGGTGGCCCATCAGCACACCTTGGGCTGATACACCGCCTTCGCGAGCAAGCCCGCTCCCACATTTTGAACCGTGTATTGACCAATAAAGCCCCTGCGCTGAAATGGAGCCGGGATTAACCCGCGCCAGGCAGGTACAATAGCTCCCCCATTTTGCTACGGCCCTTGTCATGACTGACCCCATACGCCTCTCCAAACGCCTTATCGAACTGGTCGGTTGCTCCCGTCGGGAGGCTGAGCTGTTTATCGAAGGCGGCTGGGTCTCGGTGGACGGCGAAGTGATCGACGAACCGCAGTTCAAGGTCACCACCCAGAAGGTCGAGCTGGACCCAGAGGCCAAAGCCACTGCACCGGAGCCGGTGACCATTCTGCTGCACGCGCCGGCTGGCGTGGACGCGGAAACGGCGATGGCCTCGATCAGCGCCGAAACGCTGTCCGAAGAGCATCGCTTCAGCAAACGCCCGCTCAAGGGCCACTTCCTGCGCCTGACCGCCAGTGCCGACCTGCAAGCCAAGGCCAGCGGCCTGCTGGTATTCACCCAGGACTGGAAGATTCTGCGCAAGTTGACCGCCGATGCCGCCAAAATCGAGCAGGAATACGTGGTGGAGGTTGAAGGCGACATGGTCGCCCACGGCCTCAATCGCCTGAACCACGGCCTGACTTACAAAGGCAAAGAGCTGCCCGCCGTGAAAGCCAGCTGGCAGAACGAAAACCGCCTGCGCTTTGCGATGAAAAACCCGCAGCCGGGCGTGATCGCGCTGTTCTGCGAAGCCGTTGGCTTGAAAGTCATCGCCATCCGCCGCATCCGCATTGGCGGCGTGTCCATCGGCAAAGTGCCGGTCGGCCAATGGCGTTACCTGTCCGGCAAAGAGAAGTTCTAAGCCGCTGCCCCTTTCTCGACGCCGCCTGAGTGGGCGGTGTCCCCAGCTGAATACCAGGATTGCCCACCATGATTCACAACGACGTACTGCGCAGCGTGCGCTACATGCTCGACATCAGCGACAACAAGATGGTCGAGATCATCAAGCTCGGCGGCATGGACGTGACCAAGGAGGACCTGCTGACCTACCTCAAGAAAGATGAGGAAGAAGGTTTTGTGTTCTGCCCGGACGACGTCATGGCGCACTTCCTTGACGGCCTGGTGATTTTCAAGCGCGGCAAGGACGAAAGCCGTCCGCCGCAGCCGATCGAAACCCCGGTGACCAACAACATCATCCTCAAGAAGCTGCGCGTGGCCTTCGAACTGAAGGAAGACGACATGCACGCGATCCTCAAGGCCGCCGAGTTCCCGGTGTCCAAGCCTGAGCTGAGCGCGCTGTTCCGCAAGTTTGGCCACACCAACTACCGCACCTGTGGCGACCAGTTGCTGCGTAACTTCCTCAAGGGCCTGACGCTGCGGGTTCGTGCGTAAACCATGAGCTACAACGTCTCCCCCGTCGGCTTCGTGCGCTCCTGCTTCAAGGAGAAGTTCGCCATCCCACGCCAACCGCAACTGGCGCCTGCCGCCCGCGGCGTGCTGGAACTGGTGACGCCGTTCGACGGGGGTGAGGCCGTGCAGGGCCTGGAGCAGGTCAGCCATGTCTGGTTGCTGTTTCTGTTCCACCAGGCCCTGGAAGACAAGCCGCGCCTCAAAGTGCGCCCGCCGCGCCTGGGCGGCAACACGTCCATGGGTGTGTTCGCCACCCGCGCCACCCATCGCCCTAACGGCATTGGCCAGTCAGTGGTCAAGCTGGACAAGGTGGAGCCGGGGCGGTTGTGGATTTCCGGGATTGATTTGCTCGATGGCACGCCGGTGCTGGATATCAAGCCGTATGTGCCCTACGCCGATATTATCGACACGGCCACCAACCGCATCGCCAGTGGCGCGCCGCAGCTGATTCCGGTGCAGTGGCTGAAGACCGCGCTGCAACAGGCACAAGGCCATGCTCAGCGTCTTGGCGAGCCTCTGGTGGAGTTGATTGATCAGTGCCTGGCGCAGGACCCAAGGCCTGCGTATCAAACGCCGGGGCCGGAGCGCGAATATGGCGCGCAGTTCTGGGATGTGGATGTGCGCTGGCACTATCCAGAGGCGGGCCTCATCTGTGTACTGGAAGTGCTTGCTGCTGGATAAACCGGAAAAAATGTGGGAGGGGGCTTGCCCCCGATAGCGGTGGTACATTCAACATCTCTGTTGACTGACTTGGCGCCATCGGGGGCAAGCCCCCTCCCACATTTAGATCTTCTTTGTTGCCCTGACTGTTTTACTTCTCGACGAACGCACGCTCGATCAAGTAATCACCCGGCTCACGCATACGTGGCGAAACTTTCAGGCCGAAGCTGTTCAACACTTCGCTGGTTTCGTCCAACATGCTTGGGCTGCCGCACAGCATGGCGCGGTCGTCTTCAGGGTTGATCGGTGGCAGGCCGATGTCGCTGAACAGCTTGCCGCTGCGCATCAGGTCAGTCAGGCGGCCTTCGTTTTCGAATGGCTCGCGGGTCACGGTCGGGTAGTAGATCAACTTGTCACGCAGGGCCTCGCCGAAGAATTCGTTCTGCGGCAGGTGCTCGGTGATGAATTCGCGGTAGGCGACTTCGTTGACGTAACGCACGCCGTGGCACAGGATCACCTTTTCGAAACGCTCGTAGGTTTCCGGGTCCTGGATCACGCTCATGAACGGCGCGAGGCCAGTACCGGTGCTGAGCAGGTACAGGTGTTTGCCCGGCTTCAAATCGTCAAGCACCAGGGTGCCTGTCGGTTTTTTGCTGATGATGATCTCGTCGCCTTCCTTCAAGTGCTGCAATTGGGAAGTCAGCGGGCCATCGGGCACCTTGATGCTGAAGAACTCCAGATGCTCTTCCCAGTTCGGGCTGGCAATGGAGTAAGCGCGCATGAGCGGGCGGCCGTTTGGCTGTTGCAGGCCGATCATCACGAACTGACCGTTCTCGAAGCGCAGGCCCGGATCGCGGGTGCACTTGAAGCTGAACAGAGTGTCGTTCCAGTGATGAACACTGAGGACACGCTCGTGGTTCATGTTGCTCATGTACGGGGGACTCCTGGAAATGGGTCTGCGCCAAGATTGAGGTGCGCAATTGCACAGCATTCTAATGGCGGCGACAATATCTGTTAACTGGATTATTAAGATAAGGGTTATCGGTTATATCGATATGCGATTTACTCTCCGTCAACTGCAAGTCTTCGTCGCCGTCGCCCAGCAGGAAAGCGTCTCACGCGCTGCTGGCCTTCTGGCCTTATCTCAATCCGCCGCCAGCACCTCGATCACCGAGCTGGAGCGTCAGTCCAGCTGCCAATTATTCGACCGCGCGGGCAAACGCCTGAGCCTCAACGCCCTCGGCCATCAGTTGTTGCCGCAGGCGGTGGCACTGCTGGACCAGGCCAAGGAGATCGAAGACTTGCTCAACGGCAAGTCAGGCTTTGGCTCCCTGGCGGTTGGCGCCACCCTGACCATCGGCAATTACCTGGCCACGCTGTTGATCGGCAGCTTCATGCAGCAGCACCCCGAGAGCCAGGTGAAGCTGCATGTGCAGAACACTGCGCATATCGTGCATCAGGTAGCGCACTACGAAATTGACCTGGGTCTAATCGAAGGTGACTGCAGCCACCCGGACATCGAAGTGCAGACCTGGGTGGAAGATGAGCTGGTGGTGTTTTGCGCGCCGCAGCATCACTTGGCCAAACGCGGCATGGCAACCATGGAAGAGTTGACCCATGAAGCCTGGATCCTGCGCGAACAAGGCTCCGGCACGCGGCTGACCTTTGACCAGGCGATGCGACATCATCGCAGCGCGCTGAATATCCGCCTGGAGCTGGAACACACCGAGGCGATCAAGCGTGCGGTGGAATCGGGCTTGGGGATTGGCTGCATTTCCCGGCTGGCGCTGCGCGATGCATTCCGCCGTGGCAGCCTGGTGCCGGTGGAAACCCCGGACCTGGACCTGGCCCGGCAGTTTTACTTCATCTGGCATAAACAGAAGTACCAGACCTCGGCAATGCGCGAGTTTCTGGAACTGTGCCGCGCCTTTACAGCTGGGGTTCAGCGCAGCGACGAAATCGTGCTGCCGAGCATCGCCTGATGCTTTAGATCAGAATCACGGCCCACACCAGGGTGATCATGGTCAGCGCCACGAATTGCGCAGCGCTGCCCATGTCCTTGGCGTTTTTCGACAGCGGGTGCAGGTCGAGGGAAATCCGGTCGATGGCCGCTTCCACCGCAGAGTTGAGCAATTCGACGATCAGGGCCAGCAGGCACACCGCGATGAGCAAGGCTCGCTCCACCCGGCTGACGTGCAGGAAAAAGCTCAGCGGAATCAGGATCACGTTGAGCAGCACCAACTGACGGAATGCCGCCTCGCCAGTGAAAGCCGCACGCAGGCCATCCAGGGAATAGCCCCCTGCGTTGAAGATACGTTTGATACCGGTTTGACCCTTGAAAGGCGACATAGATGTAGGCAACTGAACCAAAGAAGTGGGGAAACTAGATCACGCAAAGTCAAAAAAGCGTGAATCGGCAATGTCTTAGTGCTGCGAAATTGACTCAAGTTGTTGCAAGAGCAGCGCCGCCTGAGTGCGCGTGCGCACGCCCAGCTTGCGAAAAATCGCCGTCACATGGGCCTTGATGGTCGCTTCCGACACGCTCAATTCGTAAGCAATCTGCTTGTTCAGCAAGCCTTCGCAGACCATGGTCAACACCCGAAATTGCTGGGGCGTCAGGCTGGCGAGGCCATCACGGGCGGCCTTGGCTTCGTCGGACACGTTGATTTCTTCAAACGCTTGCGGCGGCCAGGACACATCGCCGTCAAGCACGGTGCGCACGGCTTTCTGGATCGCTTCCATTGAACTGGACTTGGGAATGAAACCGCTGGCACCAAACTCCTTGGAGCGCACCACCACGTCAGCTTCTTCCTGGGCCGAAACCATCACCACCGGGATCTGCGGGTATTGCCCGCGTAACAGCACCAGCCCGGAAAAACCGTAGGCGCCGGGCATGTTCAGGTCGAGCAGCACCAGGTCCCAGTCGGATTTTTCGGTGAGTCGTGCTTCCAGCTCGGCAATGCTGGCCACTTCAACCAGTCGCACGTCCGGGCCAAGGCCCAGGGTTACCGCCTGATGCAGCGCACTGCGAAACAGCGGGTGGTCATCGGCTATCAGGATTTCGTATGTGGCCATTGATTAAATGATCCTGTTTTTTATGGCAGCCCTGACGGGTTCAGGGTTCGCCAGTACACAAGGCAACGGCCAGGCAGCCACCGCCACGGGGCAGGCTCAGCGTCAAAAACACCTGCAACGACGCTGAAAATTCACGGTTACGCCCCAATCGGCGCCCAGCATGCCCAGCGTAGCCTGGGGGGTCAAGCACTACGCCCGTGGGCATTTTAGCGAGTTGCAGGTTTACAGTGCCATCATGCAAACGTCGTCTGGTCATACCGCCGGGATGTGGGGCGAGAGGCGCGCATGAACGCTGTCCGACGGGTCCAGCGGCAACAGGAACTTGGCCGCCAGGTAATGGGTGCTGAATACGTCGAGGTAAGCATCCAGCACTTCACTGGCCGCCTGATCGCTGACCAGCTCCAGGCACAGCGCCGCGACTTCGGCGGTGCAAAAATGATCATCCCGCTTGGAGCGGCGCAGCTTGTAGCGCGACAGCTGTTCAGGCGCCAGGCTCAACACGGGCAAGTGCTCAAGGTAAGGGCTCTTGCGGAACATCTTGCGCGCTTCGCTCCAGGTGCCATCCAGCAGGATGAACAACGGGCGCTTGCCCTCCTCCACCTTCACCTCACTGACAACCCGCTCTGGCGCGACGAATTCGCCGGGAAACACGATGTAGGGTTGCCACTGCGGGTCGGCCAGCAGGGTCAGCAACGCGGGATCGACCTCGGTGCGCGACCAGGCGAACGCGGTGGTGTCGTCAATCACATCGGCAATCAGCCAGCCGGTGTTGCTCGGCTTCATCGGCTCCACATCGTGCATCAGCAGGCAAATCGCCGAACGCGCCTCTACCTGCGGCCGCCAGGCACACAGGCAATATTCGGGAATCACCCGGCAGCCGGGGCAACGTTCGGCGCGCGAACCTCGGTTGAGGAACGGGCGCACGGCCCGCGCCAGCCGCTGGGTACGCAAGCGGGAAACGGCATGGCTCATCGGGTGCAACCCGTAGAAGGCAAAATCGACACTGGGGGAACTCGAGACAGGCTTAAGTGGCGGCAGTTTACCAGAGCCGCCGGCACTTCTGAGCGATACGCCTGGCTGTAGTGGCAGGCGCTCACCTATAATTGCGCGCCACTGAACGCACAGCGCAGTGGCTGGTCTATGCACCAGTAACCGAATCAGGAGATTTTCATGCTGCGTTCCATGCTGCGCCTTGTTGCCCCATCCGTCGCCCTCGCGCTGGTATTGCCCATGGGCGCCCACGCGGCCTCGCTGCTGGAGGCCCAAATGAACAGGAAGCTGCAAAGCGTCGCGGCCGAAAGCAACAAGGACCTGCCCCGGGAAATCGATGAAAAAACCCTGGAAGTGGCCTACACCGTTGAAGGCATGCAGCTGATCGATCACCTCAGCGTGCAGCCTGACCGTGCCGAACAGATGCGCGCCAACCCCAAGGCCGTGTATTTCCAGCTGGGTCAAAGCGTTTGCCTGAACAAGGGTTACCGCGAGTTGATGGCCAAGGGCGCCGTGATGCGCTATGACATCTCCGAGAACAAGACCAACCGCCCGGTGGCGTCGGTCAAGTTTGTCGAAGCCGATTGCCCGGCACCTGCCGCAGCGAAGAAGAAAAAGTAACGATTGCTCGACCATCGCGCGCTGCTGTCCTGTGGCGCGCACTTCCCTCGCTGCCTATGCTTGCCGACGACTAAACTGCTTGATGTGCGGCCAATAACCGGTTGCCAGCCAAGGGTTTTTCGGCTCATGATCAAGTCATCCCGACCGCCTGCCCCGCGCATTTTCCACGCCGTTCTGTAACATTTTCAGGGCAAAAGAGGGTTGCCCTCCTGCGACTTGCAGTGCAAAGGTTTCCAAATCACAAGGAACATACAGAGCCCGCTTCGCCGCTCGGTGCATACCGTGCAATGCCCCTGGCGTGCGGCGACACATGCAGTGTCGTGGCCGCGGACGAATACCTCGCCGAGGGCCCAGGTTCTGTGAAGAAGGAGAAGTTGAATGCCTTACGAATCGAATGACCGTCTGCTCCGTCATTTTGAAGAACACGGGACCGATCTCACTCAGCAGGTCGACGCGCAACTCCAGCTGGTCGCGCCCAGCAGCCCGAACATTCCCCTTTATCGCGACATGATCCTCACCGTTCTGCGCATGGCCCAGGACGATCGCAACCGTTGGAACGCCAAAATCACCTTGCAGGCGATCCGCGAACTGGACAATGCCTTCCGCGTGCTCGAACAGTTCAAGGACCGCCGCAAGGTGACCGTGTTCGGCTCGGCACGCACACCGGTTGAAAGCCCGTTGTATGCCCTGGCCCGGGAAGTCGGCGCCCAGCTGGCGCAATCGGACCTGATGGTGATCACCGGCGGTGGCGGCGGCATCATGGCGGCAGCCCACGAAGGCGCCGGCCTGGAACACAGCCTGGGGTTCAACATTACCCTGCCGTTTGAGCAGCACGCCAACCCGACCATCGACGGCACTGAGAACCTGCTGTCCTTCCACTTCTTCTTTACCCGCAAGCTGTTTTTCGTCAAGGAAGCCGATGCGCTGGTGTTGTGCCCGGGCGGGTTCGGCACCCTGGATGAAGCGCTTGAAGTGCTCACCCTGATCCAGACCGGAAAGAGCCCACTGGTGCCAGTGGTACTGCTGGATGCTCCGGGCGGCGGTTTTTGGCAAGGCGCTCTGGACTTTATCCGCAGCCAGCTGGAAGCCAATCGCTATATCCTGCCCACCGACCTCAAGCTGGTCCGACTGGTACACAGTGCTGAAGAAGCCGTGGACGAAATCAACCAGTTCTATGCCAACTTTCACTCCACGCGCTGGTTGAAGCGTGAGTTTGTGGTGCGCATGAACCATCCGCTCAGTGAACGGGCGCTGGCTCATTTGCAAAGCGAGTTTGCCAGCCTGCGGCTGAGTGGTGAGTTCCAGCAGCTTGCCTATACCGGCGAGGAACACGATGAGCCGAGGTTCAGCCATTTGACGCGCTTGGTGTTCAACTTCAATGGCCGCGATCAAGGCCGACTGCGAGAGTTGGTGGATTACATCAATCTGCCGGAAAATTGGGCACAGGCTCAGGGGAAAGCGCAGCAGCGAGTAACGCCCGAGCCAGCATGATTTTTTGAAGGCAAAAAAAAAGGCCCACTATTTTCATAGTGGGCCTTTTTAATTTACCGAGTTCGATCAGATGCAGCAGATTCGATGTGGGAGCTGGCTTGCCTGCGATGGCATCATCGCGATCCTACTGGGAAACCGAAGTGTCCACATCGCAGGCAAGCCAGCGCCTGGATTCTAAATTTCAGCAGCTCGAAAGCTCAGTCTTCCATGTCTCGGCCGCTTAACAGGCGGCTGATCATATCCATCGAAAACCCGCGATAACTCAGGAAGCGACCTTGCTTAGCACGCTCCCTGGCATCAATCGGAAGATGGCCGGCAAACTTGCGGCGCCATGTATCTTCCAACTGCGACTGCCAACTGATACCGCACTCACGCAGGGCGAGGTCGATATCAGCGCGTTGCAGACCGCGCTGGCTCAGCTCTTCACGAATTCGCGCCGGGCCATAGCCGGAGCGCGCGCGGTAGGAGACAAAGCTTTCCAGGTAACGCGCTTCCGACAGAAGCCCTTCTTCCGTTAAGCGGTCGAGGGCAGTTTCGATCATCTCGGGCTCTGCACCGCGCTGACGCAGTTTACGCGTCAGCTCGACTCGACCATGCTCGCGTCGAGCGAGCAGGTCCATCGCAGTGCGCCGAACGGCGACGAGTGTATCCAGTACAACAGTCATCGTTTGCTTCAGATATCAGTGTCAGCTTCTTCGACTTCCTCAACCGGCTCACGATTGGCAGCAGCTTTCACGTCTGGCGCTGCGGTCAGCAGTTTGTCGCGAATCTGCTTCTCGAGCGTGGCGGCGATATCCGGGTTGTCCGCCAGGAACTTGGCCGAGTTGGCCTTGCCCTGACCGATCTTGCTGCCGTTGTAGGCATACCAGGCGCCGGACTTCTCGACGAAACCGTGCAACACGCCCAGGTCGATCATCTCGCCGTTCAGGTAGATACCCTTGCCGTAGAGAATCTGGAACTCAGCCTGACGGAAAGGCGGAGCCACTTTGTTCTTCACGACTTTAACGCGGGTTTCGCTGCCGACAACCTCGTCACCTTCCTTCACCGCGCCGGTACGGCGGATATCCAGACGGACCGAAGCGTAGAACTTCAGCGCGTTACCACCGGTGGTGGTTTCCGGGCTGCCGAACATCACGCCGATCTTCATACGGATCTGGTTGATGAAGATCACCAGGCAGTTGGCGTTCTTGATGTTACCGGTGATTTTACGCAGCGCCTGGGACATCAGGCGGGCTTGCAGGCCCACGTGCATGTCGCCCATTTCGCCTTCAATTTCAGCTTTCGGTACCAGGGCTGCCACGGAGTCGACCACGATCACGTCGATGGCGTTGGAGCGCACCAGCATGTCGGTGATTTCCAGGGCTTGCTCACCGGTGTCCGGCTGGGAAACGAGCAGGTCGTCTACGTTGACGCCCAGTTTGCCGGCGTATTCGGGATCGAGTGCGTGCTCGGCGTCGACGAACGCGCAGGTGGCGCCCATTTTTTGCGCCTGGGCAATCACCGACAGAGTCAGAGTAGTTTTACCGGAAGATTCAGGACCGTAGATTTCGACGATACGGCCTTTTGGCAGGCCGCCAATGCCGAGCGCGATGTCCAGACCCAGAGAGCCAGTGGAAATAGCCGGGATCGCCTGACGGTCGTGATCGCCCATACGCATTACGGCACCCTTGCCGAATTGACGTTCGATCTGACCCAGGGCCGCAGCCAAGGCTTTCTTCTTGTTGTCGTCCATTAAAGTCCTCACGTAATCAATAAGGCCTGACGGCCAACACCTGTATAAGTAGACAGTATTGTTCCACAAAGATCGAAGATCGCCTACCCCTGTTTTTCTATTTCTAGTGCAGCTCGTCGCAACAAGCCCTCAAGCGCGGCTTTTACCGTTTGTCGGCGGACCTCGTCGCGGTTGCCGGGGAAGTGCGCAAGCTCGGCCGTCACCTCTTCGCCAACCCCAAACGCCAGCCAGACGGTGCCGACCGGTTTGTCCGGCGAACCACCATCCGGCCCTGCCACACCACTGACCGCCACGGCAAAGCGCGACAGGCTTTTTTCCTGTGCGCCGCGGACCATCGCCTCCACCACTTCCTGGCTGACAGCGCCGACTTTGCCGAACAGTTTCTCCGGTACGCCCAACTGCCGGGTCTTCTGCCGGTTGGAATAGGTGACATATCCCGCCTCAAACCAGGCCGAACTGCCCGGAATCCGCGTGATCGCTTCGGCGATACCGCCGCCGGTGCACGACTCGGCAGTGGTGACGTGGGCATTGAGCACCTGCAAACGGCGACCCAGTTCAGCGGCCAGTTGAGTGATTTCCTTCACGGTCGACTCCAGAAGTAGGCGGGGGATTTGCCTACCCTACAGGAGCAAATCGCACGCGCAAGCGACAGACTGGATCAAGATGCTAACGCCCGACGGCGCGCACGTACGCTTGGCAGGCACGTAAGGCGATCAGGGCGTTATCGCCGTCGTCGGTGATGGCGATAATTCGTTGAGCATGCGCAGGGTCAAGTCGGGCTCGCGGGGCTGCATGAACCACGCCGCCGGAGGTGGTGGCGGCTGGCATTGGGCAGCCGAGGGTACGGTCGGTGGCGTCGAGAAGGACTGACAACCGCACATCAGAAGTGGCCAGGCGGTCGCGCAGAGCAGCTTGATTACGCTGGGCATCAATCAATTCCTGGGCATGTTGTCGGTCGCTGGCACTGAGTTGCTGCTCCAGCGCCAGCCGTTTTTTCTGCTCTGCCTGCTGTCGAAGCGAGGCCGCCTGAGCGTTTAGATCCGCCTGCTGCTCAAGCTGCGAACCATATCGCCACGCCTGCACCTGCCAAACCGCAACCACCAGCAAGCACACGCCGATCAGCCGTAACCCGCCTAAGAAGCGCACAACACCGCCTTCGCCCGGGCCCACAATTGCAGACGATGCTCCAGCCCGTTCAACCCACCGTTGATGCGTCGGGTGATGGTGGTGAACTGGTCCTTGTCGGCCAGCTCATTCAAACCGTTGCTTTGCCAAAACCACGCCGCCGATTCACACGCCCACTGCGGCTGCTCCAGCAACTCGGGCTGGCGCAGCAGGCGATCGTCGCCAAACAGCGCCTGGCTGCACGCCAGGTAATTGCGCCGACCCGTAATCTGGATCAGCCCCCTGCCCCGGTACTTCTGGCCATCGCCGTCCGCTTCGGGGGTGTTGCCCAGGCGTGCGGCCAAGATGCCGGTGTCGTATTTGCTGAGGTATTGGTCGCTGCCCAACTCGCGCACGTAGCGCAGCTCACCAGATTCGTGGCCGACTTGCGCGAGGAACGCAGCGATGCGCTTGGTTTGGCCGATCTCGGACCTGGACATTGCAGTGTTCAATGCGGACAAAAAAAGACCCGCAACAGGGCGGGCTCCGGGCAGGATTTGAACCAGTTGAGAAAGCGTTATAGCCATGGGTCCTCACTCGGCCGCGGATAAACCGTTGGCCATGATCGTGCATCGATAACTCTCGCTGCGCTTGCCACTGGAGGTCACCGTCTTGATCGACCAACGGCCGCGCATGAAGTCGGGCCACGACTCGTCCAGCAGCAACAGGCCTTCAGCGCCGAACAAGGGGTTTCCGGGGCAGATCACATTGACCTGCATCCCTTCGCGCCCCACTCGGCGCATCTCGCCCTCGGCAGCGGTTCTGGCTTCAGCCTCGTTCTGGTAACGCTGCGTCACCACCTTGAACGGCGCGATGCCCACCTGCACCACCCGTTGTTTACCGGCTGCCGCGTCCCACCAGGACGTTTGTGCGCCCAGGTAAGTAGCGCGGCTGGTTTGGGTAAAGCTGGCGGTGATAAACGCGCGATCACCCGGACGATTGTCGCGGGTGATCGACAACGGCACGACCGGCAAGACCTTGCCCGACAGCGATTTTGTCTGCCCTTTGCGGCCCAGCACATACAGCTCGTCGACAGGCTTGGCCACGGCATCGAAGCGATTGGCCAGCCGCGTGAGAAACGCCATGTCACTTTCATTGGTCTGGTCGATGTGCGGGATATGCTCGCCTTCCAGATCAGGCGCCACGCGCGGTGAAAAACCGTAGCGCGTGGTCAATTGGCGAAATAGCGCACCCAGGCTGATCGGCCCGTGACTGGCGGTGCGTCGCTTCTTGAATTCGGACTCATCAAAGGGCGCCGCCGTCGCCACCAGCACCAGACGCAGCGGGAACAGTGACGGTGTGCGCTGGGTGATTTTGAAGCGGCCCTTGTCCACCAGGCCCGACTCCCGATACCCGATGCGCAGGCCGATACGCCCGCCCAGACTGGGCAGCCCTTCAAGGCCCTCGATGTCGAGTGTCAGCTTGAGCTGGTCGGACGTGAACCCGGCCATGTCAGTATGCTCCCACTCCAATAGCCGCTCATTGAGGAGCGCGGCATTGGCACCGTAAATCTCCACCACGGGTGTAAATCCAAGTGTCATGGTTGCTCCTTAATCCCAGGCCGTAACCGGCTGCCTGGCCACGGGCTGGGTATCCAGCTCAGGCACAATCACATTGACGCCTGCCGGCAATACCGCGCCCTGTTCGGCCAACTGCGGGTTCAAGCGCCACAGCACCTCTTCGGCGGCATCATCACAGCGACCGAGCTCGCGATAGAGCAACAGGTTGACCGAATCACCGGCAATACTTCGAACCTTACGCATTGACGAACTCCTCCAGTACCAACACCCAATTGACCACCATGGCCGTGCCGTCATCGATCACACAGGACTGTTTTTCGTCCACCGATTTGATGGTCCACAGCCCCCAGTTCAGGCCTACGCCATCGACCAGCGGCAACGGCACACGCTGGGCTTGCAGCGCACGCAATTCGTCCATCCGCGCCATGCCCAGCGCGCGTGCAGCCTTGCCGCCGAATGACAGCGTTTCGAGCGCCTGGCCAACTTGGGTGGATTTGGGCTTGCCGGAAACGATATCCAGGCTGCCCCAACCCCCACTGCTCAAACGGTCCAGGGTGTCGTAGGCAAACCCACGGGACAGCCCGAAAATAAACGGGCCCAACGCCATTTGTTGTCGCATCACACCACTCCTGTATCGGTCAGGGCCGAGTCACGTCGCGTCGCCAGCAGGCTGTCCATCGACAGCGGCGAGAATTGCGCCTCAATCTGTTGCACCACGATCGCGGCCAGTTGTTGTGGGTTGGCCTGCTCGGGTGCGTTGATGGTGATTTGCGGCGCGAAGTTGATTTGGCGGTTGTCGGCTTGAGCGCTACTGAGGTTTTTGCTGGTCTCGCCAGGTGATGGCAGACGGTCATCGGAGCCCATCAGCTTTTCACTCAGCCAGGCGCCGATATCACTGCCGGCAAACGTACCCAGCGCGCCGCCGACCACTTTGCCGATGGCACCGCCAGCGACACCGCCCATGACCCCGCCCAGTACTGTGCCAGCCCCCGGCACCACCGAACCGATCGCCGCCCCGGCGAGCGTGCCGAGCGCGCGGCCAACGGCCATGCCCGCAAATTCGCCAGCAACGCCACCAACAACGCCGCCGCCCACTGACCCTACCGTGGTGCCGACGGCTTTACCCAGGTTCCCCGACATCGCGCCCTGGACAAGGTCAATGCCAGCACCCGCCAGCACCACGCCAAGGGAGCCACTTCGCGCGACCTTGCTGGCTCTCGCGGTTCGTGAAGGCTTGTCTGCCGAGCGATCACCGCGCGGCGTTTCGCGGCCTTTGGGTGTGTCCTGGCTGGCGGGCGAACTCACCTTGCTCGGTGCCTTATCGCCGTCACCGAGAACCTTGCCGGCGACCTTCTCGAACACCTTGTCCTTCACCGCATCAAACACACCGGAAAACACCGGCCCCAGCGCCGCGCCAGCCAGCGTTACAGCGGCCGTGGTCTTGGGCAGCGCCTCGGCCAACCAGCCCACGCCCGTCACCAGCCCGGTCATCGCGGTCAGCGAGGTGTCCACGATCGGCGCCAGCGCGGCATCCTTGGCGGTATCCAGACGCGTGGTGCTAGCCTCGAAGGCTTGACGACGTGCTTGTGTGGAGTCTGCGCGAACCGCTGCCGAACGCAGGACCGAGCCTTGTTCGCCCAGTGCCGACGTTGCGTACACCGACTTGTCGGCCACCAGCGTAAACGCCTGCTTTACCGTATCGATGGCGGGCACCAGGCTCAGAATCGACTGGTTGCCATCGAACAATTGAGTGGCCAACGCCGCTTGTTTTTCAGCCGGTTGCGCCTTGAGCGCTTCAAGCACCGTGAGCAGGGTCTGTGGCGCATCCTGCTGCATCCCGCCAGCGAGCAACGTGGGATCAAGCTTGAGCGCCGCCCACGCGTTGCGCTGGCTTTCAGAAGCGCCGTCGCCTTTGGCCAGGGTGCTGCTGATTTTCTCTAGCCCGACACCCGCTGCACTCTTGCTGTTGCCGGCACTGAGCAATGCCGCCGAAAGCGCCGCTGCCTGCTCGGGGCTCATGCCCGCGGCGGTGGCCGTCCCCCCTGCGCGCTGCACAATAGCGCCGATATCCGCCGCTTCTGCCTTGAGCGAAACGTGGGTGCCCAACACATTGGTCGCGTCAGCCAGGTCCCGGGTTTGCTCGCGGTCGATTTTCATCGACTCGCGCCAGCCGCCCATCATGTCGCCGGCATTTTTGACGTCGACCTTGAAGGCCGTCGCCATGATGGCTGCGTCGCGGGCAAACTGGGTCAGGTCGTCCTGACGAGCCGCGCGGTCGATATTGCCCGAGGCATCCTTGCGGTCGCTGCCGATGCCGGACCGGGCGGCCACATACTCGACCTGTGCCAGCTCCACAGCGCTTGCACCGCTCGCCGCTACCATCGGTTCCGACGCCATGGCCAAGTTGGTTTCGCGCAGTTGTTTGCGCTGGCGGCCGACAAACATCAACAACTGATCCAGGTCAGTCATCGCGGCATCCAGTGCCTGCGAGGGTTTGCGCGCCTCAGCGGGGGCTGCAGCTTTTGCTGCTCCCGCGCCTTCGCCAGCTTCGACTTGCCGGGCGTCCATCATCTTGAGCAGTGAGGCGTTGAACAGCTCGAGGGTATTCACCAGCCGATCCTGCCCCGCCGCCAGGAGATTGATCTCAAGGCTGGCAGTCGCCAGCGCCAGCCCCAGACTCGCGGCCTCTACCGGCATCACGCCCGAGGGCCCGGCGAGTGTTGACGCAATGGGTTTGATACTGGCCTGCGCCACTGCGGTGTCACGTGAGCCCAGCGTCAGCTCGCCTTCCGTGGCGATGGCTGACGGGCTTGCATGGTTATTGCCTGCCATACCGCTCTACTCCTGTTTGACGCCAAGGCGAGTGATCGCGATGTCGTAGCGGCGCAATGCTTTTCCGGCGTCCCAGTCGAGGATCTCCGCCTCATTGACCGAGTAAATCAGTGGCACCACATCGAGGATCACTTCGATGTCGCGCTCCGAAAGAAGTCCGCCGGTTTGTTTAAAAAATCGTCGATGCGCTCCTGCAGTTCCGTCCAGTCGGGAACGGTCAGCCCGGCCAGGTCAGGGATCATCAGGCCGGTGCAGTGAGCCGTAATGAATTCGGCGCGTTCTTTGTTGGTGGCGAGTTTCTTCATGGCCTTGGTGGCACGCAGGGCAGGCATTTCCAGGCTCAGCGCGGTCAGGTTGCGGCCGGCGGCATCGAGGGGCAGCAGCAGGTGCACCTGTTCATGCTGCGACGGTTCATCGCGTTCGCCGAGGAAGAACGACGCTGGGCGCGTCGACATTTCGTGCACGTACTGAGCAATGCTCACGTAGTCCGGGCGCTTGAGCTGATCGAGTTCTTTTTCCGACAGGCCGGTGGCGAGTTTCGCCAGTTCAAAAAACTGGTCGTCCTCGTCATCACCGGCCCGGGCCAGCGCAGCTTTTTGCGCGGCGTAGAACAGCGGCTTGAGTTGAATCTGCTGGATCGTCGCGCCAGTGTCGGCGGTGATCGGAGACAGCAGAATGTGCAGCGGTGGCATCCAGGCCATGGGGCAATTCCTTGTTTAAGCGTTGTTGAAAGCAGCGCAAATCTAAAGCTGAGCGCGGTCGATGTGGGAGCTGGCTTGCCTGCGATGGCATCAGCTCGGTACACCAGGCACACCCAGTCGCCTGCATCGCGGGCAAGCCCGGCTCCCACATTGACTGTGCTCACTTCAGGTCACGGTAGCCCTTAAGGCATCAGCACAGCGCGGCGGGCATCGCCGAGAATGTCGACACCGTTGAGCATGAACTTCTGGGTACGCACGTCGATGTCGATCACCGGAATGCCGTTTTCCAGACGGTTGTAGGTACGGCACGACAACTCCAGGGTGGTAGTGGCCTTGTCGCCCATCTTCAGCTTCGCCTCCTCCAGGGATTTAAGTTTGCCGCCGACGGTGTGGTAGGTGAAATAGGTCTTGCCATCCTGGTCCTGACCGGCTTCACGCACGTTCAGCAGAATATCGTCGCCCTGACGCACGCCCAGGGCCAGCATGATTTCCGGCCCGGCACCTTGCAGAACCAACTTGGCATTGAGCACCTTGCCGCTCTTGGCCATTTCTTCGGCGATGAAGCGCCCGCCGGACATGGATTCCATGTCGAATTCGATCTTCGGCGGGGTGAACTCTTCTACCGTCGCGGACAACGGCAGGCCTTGAAGGGTGGCCGCAATGGCCTGTCTTACACGGTTGGTAAACATTAGAGAACGTCCTCCAGGAACTGCTCGATGATTTCATCGCGGGCATTGAGTTGGTAAATCATGTGTTCATTCGGCGCGTAGCGGCCGTAGTCGATGACGATGAACCAGGTGCCGTTCTTGTACTTCTCGACACTGTTGAGTTCCGGGTGCAGGTACACGCTGCCGCCGGGGATGGTTTCGTCGGCGACCAGGGTTTGCAGCCAGTCGTTGATGCGCTTGACCTCCTGGTCCATGAACGACTTGGTGAGGTTCTTGGCCATGGCTTTCTGGCCGGCCTTGACCAGCTTGCGGCTGATCGCATCTTCCAGGCCGACGTAGCTGATGAACTTGCCGGTGATGGAGCGATTACCCAGCAGCGAAAAACCGCCAAGGATGGTGCGCGCGTAGTAGCTCACGCCGTAACGGTTGAGCAGGTCGCCTTCGGTGGAGGTGTCGAGGATGTTGTACTCGACCACGCGGGAAACGTCCTCAGCGAACGTCACCTGGTTGCCTGGGCTTTCCCACTGCTTGACCTTGGCCAGTGCAGCGATGGCCAGCGACGATGGCGACAGGAACACGTTCTTTTTCGCCGCCTTGGAGTACACCGACGGCATGTTGTGCACCAGCAGGCAACGGTCGAAACCGAGGTCGGCCCCGCCCAGTTCGCCGCTGTAGGTCACTTGGTCAGCAACCGAAGCATCCTTGCCATCCAGTACCACACGGGCCTTGATGCGTTTGCCGAAGGCGGCGAACTCACCGGCCACGGCTTTGGTGCCGGTGAAGCCCGGAGCGCCGATGATAGTCAGGTCTTCGGGGACGCTGCTCAGGGCAGCCAGGCCCAGTTTGCGGCCAGTGGTCGGCTCGTTGCCGCCGATCACATTGTTGAGGGTGTCGGCCGGGGTTGCGCCCTCCTCCACGATCACCACGTAGACCGGCACCTTCACCACTTTGAGGATCTGGTAGACGGCCTGGAACAGCGTGCCCGACTCGGCGCCGGTCGGATCCAGCAGCGCCTGGGTGGTGAAGCTGTTGATGCGAAACGGCGCGTTTTTCGGGATCGACGCGTGAGCGTTCGGCGCAGTGCCGACCAGGCCGATGACGTTATCGCCCAGGCCACCCATGGCCTCGGGGGATTCGGTGGCATTCACGGTGATGCCGTTGTGCTCGAAGTTAAGAACCTCAGCCATGGTTAGTCAGCCTTCTTGGGGGTGGAGTTGAGGACGCTGGTCAGTTCCAGGCGGCCGGCGGTGCGCAGGGCGGATGCTTCGACGTCGAGCAGTTCCAGTTCTTCGCCGGCGGTGGACCAGTGGCCACCTCCGGTGGGGAATGGGATGAGGACGGTGTAGGTTTGGCGGTTGGCCATGTGTAAATTTCTCCAGATGCAAAAATGCCCCTTAAGCAGGGGATTCATTGGGCGAAAAAAAACCGCTTTCGCGGTCATGTCAGTCCCTAGATTGGCGCTACAGGCCAGTTGATTAAGGCCGGAAAACCTTCCTGCTTATCGATACGGTTCAATTCAATTCGATACAGCTTCCAGGCTTGCAGCCGTGCCACCTCGTCATCGGTTGCCTTCCCCAGGTCTTGTGCATCCAACAGGGGGGCGATACGTATCGCCGCGACTTGCAACAGTTCGTCTCGACGCTGCATGGCTTCGTTACTCATCAGTTGTGCCATAACCTCAGCTGCATCTTCAGCCGACAAACCAATCCCTTCCAAACTGTCTGCATCTGGATTGACGTATATCGAGCCCTTGTAATTCACTGTTCTCATTTAAACGCTCCTTATGCGGAAATAGTTGTATATGCCTGGCGGGCCGTGTAAGAACCTGGCGACAAGGTAAGCAAACTATCAAGTGTCGCACCGGAGCCGAAACCGACAATAGACACGGTACTGATATCAACCATTTTCGGCACACCGACATTGATGATTGTCGTCTGGGCGCCGCCTTTACTAATGGTCGTCTGCGCGAGGCTTAGCTGAATAAAACCGTAGTACGTAGTGAACAATGGAACGTCCTGAACCACGACCTCACACTTATGAAAACACAACTTAAAGCTCACACTTTCGCCTGCCCCTCCATCGCGAGAAAACAAGCCGCCGTAATCAGGGCCCCATTGCGAAACGCCATTCGCCAAGCCGGTTTCTATTCGGCAGTCGGTGAACTTAATCGACATTTCCGTGATAGCGGAAAAACCACCACATATGTAGACATTCGAATCAGGAAATCGCATCAGCGCGCCACGAACGATTGGTTTAGAAGCTTCTGTCCCATACGGGATGAATAGAAGCGACATATTGTCAACATTGGTTCCACCCAAGCCCCGACCTACCTCATAGACCTTTCCACGCCGTAGGAAAATTGTGGCTGAGCCGCACAACATGACCCTGCCAACTGCAGCAGCAATGGTTTTAAGTGGCTTATCCGAAGTGAGACCGCTATTGGTGTCCAGGCCACTGGAGGAGTCGACATACAGAACCTTGTTAACTTCTGCTCGAACAGCCGCTGGAACCTGCTCAGTTGCCGCAACTACTTTCTGGTCGATTAAGGATATCTTTTTACTTACCGTATCCGTTAGTGCATTGCATGCCGACACCAGGCCGGCGATTACCGTTTCCAAACTCATCTTTTACACTCCTTGTAAAACGTCGTTTTTTCCAGTACCCAAAGGCGAGGACTATTTAAGTTCTACGCTCATGACCCGAAACAAAACCCCCACATGCCGCGCCATGTTATCAATACTCGCTGCGGCGAGCTCCGCGAACTCCCCAGCCATCAAGACATTAAGATTTTCATTACCTACTACAACCGTCACACTGTCCGTCGGCAATGGCGAAATATCTAACGTAAATCGTTGAAGCACTCGAGTCGCAGACGCTTTATAAGTCAGCAACTTTCCCGCCACCGAGTAAATCGCCAGCAAGGTCCCACTGGCGAGATAAAAACCAAACTCGCCAATCTCATATTCGGCCTCGCCATCAAACAGCGCGGCCATCCTGAGTTGCCGGTCGCCCAAGTCCTCATAATCCACAATGGCGACACGCTGGCGTTCATCACGCAAGGCCACTTCCGTGCCGTCTGGGTTGTAGCGGCCGGTACCGGCGCCGATGTGGGTAATTTCGCCTTTCAAACCCTGGTTCTTTGCCTGCAGCACTTCATCCAAACCTTTGGAGGTGAAGCGCACCAGGCGCGTAATGTCATCTGTCATGGCTGCGCCCTGAGGTCGTAGTCGTTAATGGTGTAGTGCTGGGCCACCCCGGCACTGTTAAGTCGCGCAACCAACGCCAACTCCGGCAGCGCCCCGTTCAGACACAACTCGCCGTCGCTTAAAGGGGCGTCGAGGACTTGAGTGAACGCAAGCCGACCTTCGGTTTCATGCACGATGGTGATGGTCGCCTGATCCCGCTCGCTCTTCGCCGCATTGATACGGCGAATCAAGCGGTTGTGGTCACCACTGGACCAACTGCGCCCGATGATCGCTTGCACATCGAAGGTGTAAGGCAGGCTCAACGGCTGCTGCTGATACCACGCGCTGATATTGGGGGTGAACCCCAGCGACTCCACCGCATGACTCAACGCCTTGGGTGTACCCGCCTGGCGTTGGATCTGCCAGGACAAAGCCACGGTGAGACGCTTTTCAGCTTCGCTGGCGTCAGCATCCCATTCGCTCACCCCGCGGTCGGCAGCAAGGTAAGGAAGAAATTCGGCAGGCGTTTGCAGTGGGTTCATCAACGCCGGAAACGGTGGAAAAACCCGGTCGAGCAACTGTCCGAAGCCCAGGTCCAGGGCTTTTTCCAGGGGTGAGCTGTTGGCAGGTAACAAACTCGTTTTGGGCTCACTCATAGCGTGCGCACCTCCACCTCGACCGCCGTGCAATACGGTGCCTGGAATGCGGTACCGATGATCGGCTGCAGCGGTTCAAGGATCTGCAGTTGCGCAGCGCCGGCGCTGTGAATCGCATAATCAATCCAGCTCGGGTCCACCCGCCCTTCCAGGCGATGACAGGACTCTGCATAGTCTTGCAGCAGCTTTTGAGCGGCGACTTGTGTAAGCCCCGAATCCGGGCCGGCGTTGATCTTGGCGACCACGCGGATTTTGTAGGGAAGGATTTGCGCACTTTGCACGCTCACTAGGTCCGTCTCCGGCCGCACATCCGGCCGTGCGAAATGGCGACGAACGCCGTCAAGCAAATCGGCGGACGGCGTGCCGTCGCCCTCACGGGAAAGCACGGTGACCATGACTTCGCCGGGCGCTGTTCGACGCCCGTTGCCATCTTTGACCTGGGCCGCATAGCCGTCCGGGTCAAAGGTGTAGCTGACCGTCACCACGCCCGGCGTCGCGCTTTGCACCTTCACCGACGGCCGTTCGCCTAGAGTGAAAACCTCACGCCGATACTGCATTCGCGAACCCGCGGCCGGGGCATGTGGCGCCAGGTAGTAACGAAGGCGAGCGTCGTCATCGCTCTCCAATGTTGGCGGCACGGGCGGAAACGCTGCCGGGTCGCCGGGATCGAGCACTTGGCGCTCCAAGCCCATATCGGCCAGGCGTGCATCCAAATTGCTGCCGGTGGCCCACCACGCCAGCATCTGTTTGATGCGCGCGTTGTATTTGCGCTCGTGGGTTTGCAGCCGCACACAAAACGCTTCCAGCGCCAGGGTCAGCAGCTCGCTTTCATTGTCGAGGCTGGCCTTGAGTTTGGCCGCACTTTGCGGCGCTCGGGTGGCGACGTAATCGACAACAAACGCCTTGAATTCGGCCAGCAACGGTTCGAACTCATCCACCGCGATGATGGCCGGTTCCGCCAGTTGGTTCTGGCCGGGGATCAGCATGCTCATGTCACGACCTCAAAGGATTGTTGGCGATTTTTCCAAGTGCCGGCAAAGCGCAGCAGCAGGCCCGCGCCTTGGCGGGTTGCGACGATGACCTGGGGTTGGAAGTCGCCGATGCCGTTCTGCGCGTTATAGAACGCTTGGGCGGCGTGGCTTTGGGCGAGGATCAGCAGGTCGTCGCCGAGGTTCTGGCCGAGCAGTTGCGGGATCTGCGAGCCGTACAGCGGGCGTTTTTGGCGAGTGCCCACGGGGGTGGTCAGCGCTCGGGTGGCGCGCTGCACGAATTGCAGCCAGTCATCGACGGCTGCCCCGGTGTTCCTGTCGATTCCGATCATGCGGTGTCCTTATCGGGGGCTGATGACGCGTCCTTGGTGGTCCACCACGGGGCCGCTGAAGTGTGCGCCGCCAGCATCGAGCAACAGGCTAGTGCCGCCGATTTGCAGGGTGATGCCCTGGGCGCTCATGGTCAGGCTGGCGGCGCCGACCTTGATGTCGACCTGTTCGCGGGAGCCGGTAAATGTGGTGGGGCCGTTGACCCAGTTGAACGTGTGGCTGGCGTCGTCGTAGTCGCTTTGAGTGCCGTCCTGATGGCGGCGCCGGGTCAAGCTGGCAACGCTGGAGACCGGCGGAAACTGGCTACTGTTCAGGCCGAACAAGGCTACAGACTGGCCGCCGCCTTCGCCGCCGCCGTAGTTGAGCAACAGGCATTGTTCGCCCACGGACGGAATGCGCGTTTCAGTCTGTGCACCGGCGCTGGGGTTGAAAAAGCGGATGGCCGGCGTGAGCAACTCACCGTGGCTGACCTTGCAGGTACTGCTGGCGGCGTCGACCTCCTGACACACGCCAATGCGGCAGAAGCTTTCGGCACGTCGGTAAAGGTCTTCAAGCTGGGTTTCCATTTCCACCAGGCGCTCGACGATCGGCCCCAGTTGCATGCGTAACAGCGCGTCGAACATGGGCTACTCCGCCAGTGGTTTGTATTGATCGGGGTCGTTGATGTTCGAGACTTCCCAGGTGCGGGCGAACAGCGGTTGGCCTGTGGGATCGGTGAGTAACACAGGTCCCAAGTAAAGGGTTTGGGTGAACGAAACGGTCCAGGTGTCGTAGTCCGTTTCCGCCGTGGTGCGCACAGACGGCGCGGCGACGATATTCATCGGCAAATCACACTGTGCCTGCGGCAGCTTCCAGCGGTTATCCAGCACCAGATCCATAAGTTGGCTGGCCAGGTCGCAGGCATCAAATGGCAATGCCCCGGGCGCAACCATGGCCTTGAGCGAAAGGGTCAACGCGTGAGCCTTGCGCCCTTCGCGAGAGCGAATGCCGGGGCCATTGCCCTCGACCGTAATCAGTACGCCGGTTTTGTCCCCGGCGCCGTTAAAGTCTTGGTGATTGCCGACCTTCAAGTCCGGGAAGGCCGCTTTTAGCGCTTCGCCAATGGCGAGGGGCAGTTGAGAGGGCTTTTCGATGAGCGTCATTTTAAGTAGCGTCCTTGCAACAGTTACTGCGGGTCCTGACGGGAGTTTTCGTTGATCCCGATGCGCTTGGCGGCCCACCGCTCATACAGGCCGATGGCTACATCGGCACCGGCCATGGCAGTCAGGCAACCGATGGCGCCGGCCGTCCAGATCGACATGCCGGCGGCGTAGCACAGCATCAGCGCTGAAACGCCGCACACCATGCAGGCCCCGGAGCGCAGGGCCAGACGGCGGATCAGCGACCAACCCCGTGCGCCCTCTTTGTCGGCGCGCCACATTTCGCCGGATACCCCGCCGATCACTGCCAATACGATGACCAGCCAGATAGGCATTTCCGCTAACGCTTGCTGTTCATTTGTCATGTCACGCCTCCTGGCTGAGCAATAGATAGTCCGTTTTTCATTTACAAATGCTTCGATAGGTAGGCATTCCAAAAAGCCCGGTCGCCCGGGCTTTTCAGTAATACGGTCCAGATTCGGTCTTTCGGCGCTACTGGCGCGGTACGGACCTTTCCTAAGATGTTTTTCCGACCACGATCCCTGTCTGCCGGATAACTGCTTCTGGTGCTTTACGCTGCACACCCGGGTCAGTTGCCAACCCTCTGAACCGTTATTAGGCCGGTTCATCGCTGCCTGTTTTTGAAGCGTTGAAACTAAAGAGCGTCGGCATCCTTGCCGGTGTTGCCTGGCATCCCTGCCATCGCTTCGATGGCGTCCTTGCCGATGTTGCGCGCCTTCCTTGTCTTCCTTGGCAGCATCCTTGCCGCCTCCACCACCTTGTTGGCTGGCTTGAGATGAAGAATATGCATGCATGCATATACAGTCAATGCATAAATGCATTTATTTTTCTGTGAGAAATGCACGGATGCATTTTCAGCCTTGCGGGTGAAGGGTTTGCCGGTTTTTTGCAGACGAAAAAAAGCCCGCGCACTGGCGGGCTCTGTCTTACGTAAGGAGGTTAACGGGCGTACATGCCCCACCAGAATACATGGCCGAGGATGCTGATCTGCTCATCCTGGATATCCTGGAAACTGTAGTCCTCATCCGGGTGCTCATCGCGATTGAAACTGCGCAGACGAATCCCGGAAGGCAGGCGGTAGAGCTGTTTCACCCGCAACTGGCCATTGTGGTTGATGGCATACAAGTCGCCATCGACGATGTCGCCAATGCCACTCTTGCCTGCGTTCACCCCGACCGTGGCGCCGTCGCGCAGCACCGGCAACATACTGTTGCCGCGCACCGTCACACACTTGGCCTGATCAAACTGCACACCATTATGCCGCAGGCTGCGCTTGCCGAACCGCAAGCTGGCCTTCTCGCTTTCCTCGATGACGAATCTTCCTGATCCAGCAGCCAATTCAACCTCGCGCAGAAAGGGGATCGACACCTCGTCATCATTAACGGGCGTGTCGTCATCCCACAGGCTTATGTCCTTGAGTTCCGAATGCATCGGGTCGCGCCCGTCATCGCGCAAAGCCCCCGCCGCCGCGCGCCCGCGCAGGTGGTCGGTGCTGACGCGAAAGTACTCGGCGATGCGCGAGATGTGCTTGTCCGACGGATCAACGATCTTGCCGCTGAGGATCCGCGAGAGTGTGGATTGAGGCACGCCGGTACGCCGGTGAAGCTCCGTGGGGGAGATCCGGTCGCGGTCCAGCAGTTCTCTTAAGACGGTAGAAACGTTGCGTTTTTGCATAACGCGGATAGTGCCGGGTGTTTTGGGGGTTGGCAAATGCTAATTTGCATAATTTATGCAAAATCAGAAAACGTAATCCAACGCGTCGGTAAGTAATGGGGCCTAAGCACTCGTCATTTTCAAAGTCTGAGAGGCTGCTATCAGCCAAAAGCAGTCATTCATCTCACGTTCAAACAAGAGGATGTTTATAGGGAGGACGATAACCGAGAACTCATGAGGCACCGACAGTCGGACTCGTCTCAAGCACCGCTCTGGAAGGCCGATACCACAGGTGTTAGTTTGCGCGGCTCCGGCTACAAACCGGAACCGCAGACAGGGATGTTTGGACGTCTTTTACGCCCAACCAGGCGTACCTAATTCCTGTCATGAGTATCATCCGATGCTGCAAAGATCCCTAAGAACCCAAATCCTCGCGCTGCTGAGCGGCAGCCTGTTGGCGATGTTGCTGATTGCTTTGGCATGCTTTCATTTCCTGTCCAACGGCGTGCAAAACTACGCCAACCTAATCGAAGGTCCGCTGCACACTTCGCAACTGATCGACGAGGCCAACCTGCAATTCAAGGTGCAGGTGCAGGAATGGAAAAACGTATTACTACGGGGCAAGCAGCCGGCAGACCTGGATAAATATTGGAAGCAATTCGAAGAACGTCAGCGTGACGTGCAGGGGATCCTCGGCGAACTGGCTAACCAGAAAGGCCTGGACGGCCAACTCAAGGCCCGCATCGAACGCCTGCGTGACGAACACCGCCAGCTGGGAAGCGCTTACCAGAAAGGTCGCGATGCCTATATCGCCGCGGGTGCAGACCCCAGCGCAGGCGACGCCGCCGTTAAGGGCGTCGACCGTGCTACCAGCGACCAGATGAGCGAACTTGTCGGCGAACTGCGCAAGCAGGGTACCGAGCAATCGACGCTGATCAGCGCGGGTGCAAAGCGCACGGTGATGTTGGGGATTATCGTAATGCTCGCCTCGGGTCTGTTGATCGGCCTGTTGAGCCTGTGGCTCATCAACCGTAACTTGGTTGACCCCATCCGCAAGCTGATCGATTACGTGGCGCAACTGAGCCAAGGCAAATTTGCCGAACGCGTGGCCAGTAGCCGTGAAGACGAGTTGGGCAAACTGGCCATGGCCGCCAACACTTTGCGCGACTTTCTAGCCGAAACTTTCAACCGCTTGCAGCGCAGCGCCAAGGATCTGGACAGCGCAAGTAGCGAGTTAAGTACCATCGCGGGTCTCATGGCCAGCGGCACCAACGAGCAGTTCGACCGTACCGATCAGGTGGCCACGGCGATGAACGAAATGTCCGCCACCGCCCAGGAAGTGGCCCGTCACGCAGCCGATGCCGCACGCGCAGCCGATGATGCCGACCAATCCGCACAGCAGGGCGAAAAAGTCATGCGGGGCACCATTCACACCATCACCCAAATGCGTGGCGAGATCGCCAACACAGCGACGGTCATCCGTCGCCTGGAAACCGACAGTGGCCGCATCGGCAAGGTGCTGGAAGTGATTCGCGGCATCGCCGAACAGACTAATTTGCTGGCGCTGAACGCGGCGATCGAAGCGGCCCGTGCCGGTGAAGCCGGACGCGGTTTTGCGGTCGTGGCCGACGAAGTACGAAGCCTGGCCCAGCGTACGGCGGCGTCGATCATCGAAATCAACCAGATCATCCAAACGGTGCAAACCGGCGCGGTGGACGCAGCTCAGGCGATTGAAAGTGGCCAGTCGCGCAGTGAAGAAAGTGTCGCGCAGGTGAATGAGGCCGGCGCCATGCTGGAGCGCATCACCCATGCCGTAGAAGCCATTCGCGACATGAACCGCCAGATTGCCACCGCCGCCGAAGAGCAAACCTCGGTGGCGGAAGACATCTCGCGCAACCTCACCGAAATCACCACGATTGCCAGTACCAACCTGGACAACATGCAGCGCACCGAAGCGGCAAGCCGCAACCTTCACGGGTTGTCAGGGCAGTTGAACGAAGTGACGGCACGCCTGAGTGCTTAGTCGGACCGTTAGCGTTTAGATCGGCTTCAGGCTGAGCAGCCATGTTGGAAGACCGAGCCCCGTAGGTCATAGCCTTACACGGGGCAAATGCTCAGACCAAAGACTCTCAGCATGTGTAACCTTGCGGCGGTGATACTTAATCGACGAAACGTATGCTTTTTTGCTGCCATGCTGGACAGCTTTTTGGCCAGGCACTTTTGGCAGCAACTGCGTTAGATCCAATAATTGGGTCTCCGCTTTTTCGAGCGCGGTGATTGAGTAGCGCAGCCAAACCTTTTCAAGTGGCCGCAGGTCAGGGCTCTTATCGTTAGGTGATCATTAGCGGGGCGTATCGTCCCGCATGGGTCCGCTGGCAACTGGCAAAGCAAAGAGGCTCCCCTTTTTCCCAGTTGCGCCCACCCCACCACCACGCTACCCTCCCCTCCGTCGCTGCCAATTCAGCGATCGGGCCTGATAACCCGGCAAGATGCAGGCGCACCAAGCGCCCCCAAAACTCGATTTGCAGGCGTTTTTTTTCGCCTCACAATTCGTGCAATGGCGGCTGTGCGTGGGAGACCTTCGGGTCTGCCGGGTTCCTGTATCTCCGGTTTATCAGCCTGCGCACAGCTGCCACCCAATTCGCCTGATAACGAACGTGGTAGCTCTCAACTGATATGGGAGTTTTACCGATGAGCGCTACAAATCCGTCTGCATTAACCACCCTGGGCGTCACCCCCTTCTCCTTCCACTCCGACCAACCTCTACTGCGCGTCAACAGCGGTGTTGCCCTGCACGAAGCCTTGCATCACGCCTCCGACCTCCTCCACGTTGCCAAGCAGCTCGCAGAAGATGCGGCGATGACCAAGGAGACGGATCGTTACGCCTGGGCGTCGCATTACTTGCAGGAGATGGCGAAAGCGGTGGTGGATGATGTGGTGAAGGTGTTGGATTCGCCCGGTAACATTCAGTAAATCGGGCAACCGTAAAAAAGGGCGGCGCTTATATAAAGGCGCCGCCCTTTTTTGTGTTTTACCTGGCCGTTTGCGACCTGCGAAGGGCCGACTTCACGTGTTAACCTTGCGCCCATCGCAACAAATGCTGGGCCAAGCGCCCGATGCCGATCAGTTGTGCGCCCACGATTGGGCAGACACCGAAGATAAATGTGGGAGCTGTCGAGCTACAGCTCCCACCTTTGACCTGCTGTGTTTGGACGTCCGCACTTTTAACTGATCGACACTGGACCACGCGCCCCCTTTGCCCCATCACTTTCAACGAATTTGCCTACTATCCAATGAGTAAAAACACCTCCGATCTGTCCTCCCACACGCCGATGATGCAGCAGTACTGGCGTCTGAAAAACCAGCACCCTGATCAGTTGATGTTCTATCGCATGGGCGACTTCTACGAGATCTTCTACGAAGACGCGAAGAAGGCTGCCAAGTTGCTGGACATCACCTTGACCGCGCGCGGGCAGTCGGCGGGGCAGTCGATTCCGATGTGTGGGATTCCTTACCATTCTTTGGAAGGCTACTTGGTCAAGCTGGTGAAGCTGGGCGAGTCGGTGGTGATCTGTGAGCAGATCGGCGACCCGGCGACCAGCAAAGGGCCGGTGGAACGTCAGGTGGTACGCATTATTACGCCGGGTACGGTGAGTGATGAGGCGTTGCTGGACGAGCGTCGTGACAACCTGATCGCGGCGGTGCTGGGCGATGAGCGTTTGTTCGGCCTGTCGGTGCTGGACATCACCAGCGGCAATTTCAGCGTGCTGGAGATAAAGGGCTGGGAGAACCTGCTGGCGGAGCTTGAGCGCATCAACCCGGTGGAGTTGTTGATTCCGGATGATTGGCCGAAGGATTTGCCGGCAGAAAAGCGTCGTGGGACCAAGCGTCGTGCGCCGTGGGATTTTGAGCGTGATTCAGCGCTGAAAAGTCTGTGCCAGCAATTTTCGGTGCAAGACCTCAAAGGCTTCGGCTGCGAAACCCTGACCCTGGCCATCGGCGCCGCCGGTTGCCTGCTTGGTTATGCCAAGGAAACCCAGCGCACCGCCCTGCCGCATTTGCGCAGCCTGCGCCATGAGCGCCTGGACGACACCGTGGTGCTTGATGGCGCCAGCCGTCGCAACCTCGAGTTGGACACCAACTTGGCCGGTGGCCGCGATAACACGCTGCAATCGGTGGTCGACCGTTGCCAGACCGCCATGGGCAGCCGCTTGCTGACCCGCTGGCTGAACCGGCCGCTGCGGGATTTGACCGTGCTGCAAGCGCGCCAAACCTCTATTACCTGCCTGCTGGATGGCTATCGCTTTGAAACGCTGCAGCCGCAGCTGAAGGAAATCGGCGATATCGAGCGCATCCTGGCGCGGATCGGCCTGCGTAACGCGCGGCCGCGCGACCTGGCGCGTCTGCGCGATGCCTTGAGCGCGCTGCCGCAGTTGCAAGCGGCGATGGCCCACCTCGACACGCCGCACCTGCAACAGTTGGCCGTGACCGCCGGCACTTACCCGGACCTCGCAGCGCTGCTGGAAAAAGCCATCATCGACAACCCGCCGGCGATCATCCGTGACGGCGGCGTGCTGAAAACCGGTTACGACACCGAGCTGGATGAACTGCAATCGCTGAGCGAAAACGCCGGGCAATTCCTGATCGACCTGGAAGCTCGCGAAAAGGCCCGCACCGGCCTGGCCAATTTGAAGGTCGGTTACAACCGCGTGCACGGCTACTTTATCGAGTTGCCGAGCAAGCAGGCCGAGTCGGCACCAATCGACTATCAGCGTCGCCAAACGCTCAAAGGTGCCGAGCGTTTCATCACGCCGGAGCTCAAAGCGTTTGAAGACAAGGCGCTGTCGGCCAAGAGCCGCGCCCTGGCGCGCGAGAAAATGCTCTATGAAGCCCTGCTCGAAGACTTGATCAGCCGTCTGGCGCCGCTGCAGGACACCGCCGCGGCCCTGGCGGAACTGGATGTGTTGAGCAACCTGGCCGAGCGCGCGCTGAACCTTGACCTGAACTGCCCGCGGTTTGTCAGCGAGCCGTGCATGCGCATTGTGCAGGGGCGTCACCCGGTGGTGGAGCAGGTGTTGACCACGCCGTTCGTCGCCAACGACCTGTCGCTGGATGACGACACCCGCATGCTGGTGATCACCGGTCCGAACATGGGCGGTAAATCCACCTACATGCGCCAGACCGCCTTGATCGTACTGCTGGCGCATATCGGCAGCTTTGTGCCAGCGGCCAGTTGCGAGTTGTCGCTGGTCGACCGCATTTTCACGCGGATCGGTTCCAGCGATGACCTGGCCGGTGGCCGTTCGACCTTTATGGTGGAAATGAGCGAAACCGCCAAAATCCTCCACAACGCGACCGAACGCAGCCTGGTGCTGATGGACGAAGTCGGCCGCGGCACCAGCACCTTCGACGGGCTGTCGCTGGCCTGGGCGGCGGCCGAGCGATTGGCGCATTTGCGCGCCTATACATTGTTCGCCACGCACTATTTCGAGCTGACCGTGCTGCCGGAAAGCGAGCCGCTGGTGGCCAACGTGCATCTCAATGCCACTGAGCACAACGAACGTATCGTGTTTCTGCACCACGTGCTGCCAGGGCCGGCAAGCCAGAGTTACGGCCTGGCCGTGGCGCAGTTGGCCGGTGTACCAGGCGATGTGATCACCCGCGCTCGCGAGCACCTCAGCCGCCTGGAAACCACGGCCTTGCCCCATGAAACCGTGGTGGCAAGCCCGAAAAAAGCCAGCAGCAAACCGGCCGCGCCGCACCAGAGTGATATGTTCGCCAGCCTGCCTCACCCGGTGCTGGATGAACTGGCCAAGCTTGACCTGGACGGCCTGACCCCGCGTAAAGCGCTAGAAATGTTATATGCACTGCAAGTTCGGATATAACGCAGACGCTTGCAAGCTGATAGAATCTCGCGCGGTTTGGGATGCTGCGGGCTTTTAGCCTGGCCTGCAGACTATCGCTCCCGAACCTCGCGAGCCCCACCACAAGGGGTTTCGCTGCCGCCGCCTGAGGAGAGAATTAGAAATGACCTTCGTCGTTACCGACAACTGCATCAAGTGCAAGTACACCGACTGCGTCGAAGTGTGTCCGGTGGACTGCTTCTACGAAGGCCCGAACTTCCTGGTTATCCATCCGGATGAGTGCATCGACTGCGCCCTGTGTGAACCAGAATGCCCGGCCGTCGCTATTTTCTCCGAGGACGAAGTCCCGGCAGAGATGCAGGAATTCATTCAGTTGAACGTCGAATTGGCGGAAATCTGGCCGAATATCACCGAACGCAAGGATCCGATGCCGGATGCAGCGGAGTGGGATGGCAAAAAGGGCAAGATTGCAGACCTCGAGCGCTAAAGCGCCGTCGCCCAATAAAAAAGGCCCCTTGCGGGCCTTTTTGCGTTTCTGCGGGGCGGGTTTTACTTTTCTACAGGCAAAAAAAGGGGCGGTATGACCCGCCCACATTTTTTCCCTAGTCCCTGTATTCCTTTTTCATCATCCTGATGAATCGCATCCTGCGACGTTCCTTCAACCATCGTTCCTTGATGGCTGTGTCAATCCGTGGACACAGGGCTGATGTTAGAGAGTTCCAAGGGAAGTTCAACGGGATCCAACGGTTGGGTTGAAGAGCTTCATCGCTAAGACGACAATAAATAATTGTTATATTTCAACAAGATAGAAAAGTCTCTCGCCATTTCGAGATGTCCACGCCCGGTAAAAAACCCAAACACTTACGAAAAAGTAAGCGAATGCTTACACGCGCAAATGCGTAAAAGCGCAACAGCACCCGGTTGACCTTCCTGCGGACAAGAAAAAGCCCCGACACTGTCGAGGCTTCTTTTCCTTCAGGCTGATCAGTCGTCGCTGACCGTAATCGTCGGCATTGCCGGCGCAGCCGCTTCCTGCAGGACGATGCGCGCGCCTACATGACGGGCCAACTCCTGATAGATCATAGCGATCTGCCCATCGGGCTCAGCCGCCACGGTGGGCTTGCCGCCATCAGCCTGTTCACGAATCTCCATCGCCAGCGGCAACGACGCCAACAGCTCAACACCATACTGGGTCGCCAGCTTCTCACCGCCGCCTTCGCCGAAAAGGTGCTCAGCATGCCCGCAGTTGGAGCAGATGTGCACCGCCATGTTTTCCACGACGCCCAGCACCGGGATGTTGACCTTGCGGAACATCTCGACGCCTTTTCTCGCATCCAGCAGCGCCAGATCCTGCGGCGTGGTCACGATCACCGAGCCGGCCACCGGGACTTTCTGCGCCAGGGTCAGTTGAATGTCGCCGGTGCCTGGCGGCATGTCGATCACCAGGTAATCCAGGTCGCCCCAGGCGGTCTGGGTGACCAATTGCAGCAAGGCGCCGGACACCATCGGCCCGCGCCACACCATCGGCGTGTTGTCATCGGTCAGGAAGGCCATGGACATGACCTCGACGCCCATCGATTCAATCGGCACGAACCACTTCTGATCCTTGACCTTGGGCCGGGTGCCTTCGGCGATACCGAACATCACGCCTTGGCTTGGGCCATAAATGTCGGCGTCGAGAATGCCAACGCGGGCTCCCTCGCGGGCCAGCGCCAGTGCGAGGTTGGCGGCCGTGGTGGATTTGCCTACGCCGCCCTTGCCGGATGCCACGGCGACCACGTTCTTGACGTTGGCCAAGCCTGGAACCTGCGCCTGGGCCTTGTGCGCGGCGATCACACACTGGATGTCGACCTTGGCCGAACGCACACCGTCGAGACCCTCGATGGCCATTTGCAGCATCTGCGCCCAACCGCTCTTGAACAGGCCGGCGGCATAACCCAGCTCCATCTGGACCGAGACCTGGTCGCCCTGCACATCGATGGCGCGTACACAGCCGGCGCTGACCGGGTCCTGGTTCAAATAGGGGTCGGTGTATTGGCGAAGAACGGCTTCCACCGCTGCGCGATTGACGGCGCTCATGGGCTACTCCCGAAAAAAGACTGACTGAAACAGGCGGCTATCCTAACCGTTCCAGCCGCCAAGCGGCATGCTTTCGCGCCCCGGGAAGATTCAGAAACAGCGCCACGGGGTGAAATATATTTCCCGGCGCTTTATAGTGGCCGACCTCCGTTTCATCAAGTAGCCGAGCCCCATGTCCGAGCCACGCAAGATCCTCGTCACCAGCGCCCTGCCCTATGCCAATGGTTCTATCCATCTTGGCCATATGCTTGAGTACATCCAGACCGATATGTGGGTGCGCTTCCAGAAGCATCGCGGCAATCAATGCATTTATGTCTGCGCAGACGACGCCCACGGATCGGCCATCATGTTGCGCGCCGAAAAGGAAGGGATCACCCCGGAACAACTGATCGCCAATGTGCAGGCTGAACACAGCGCCGACTTTGCCGAGTTCCTGGTTGATTTCGACAATTTCCACTCGACCCACTCCGACGAAAACCGCGAGCTGTCGAGCCTGATCTACACGCGCTTGCGCGACGCCGGGCACATTGCCACGCGTTCGATCACGCAATATTTCGACCCGGAAAAGAAAATGTTCCTGGCCGACCGCTTCATCAAGGGCACCTGCCCGAAATGCGGCACTGAGGACCAGTACGGCGACAACTGCGAGAAGTGCGGTGCCACTTATGCACCGACTGACCTGAAGAACCCGCGCTCGGCCATCTCTGGCGCCATTCCGGTGCTCAAGGATTCCCAGCACTTCTTCTTCAAGCTCCCGGACTTCCAGCAGATGCTGCAAACCTGGACGCGCAGCGGCACCCTGCAAGACGCCGTGGCCAACAAGATCGCCGAATGGCTGGATGCCGGCCTGCAGCAGTGGGACATCTCCCGCGATGCGCCGTATTTCGGCTTCGAGATCCCGGACGAGCCGGGCAAGTACTTCTATGTGTGGCTGGACGCGCCAATCGGTTACATGGCCAGCTTCAAGAACCTGTGCGACCGCACGCCGGAGCTGGACTTCGATGCGTTCTGGGCCAAGGATTCCACCGCCGAGCTGTATCACTTCATCGGCAAGGACATCGTCAACTTCCACGCCCTGTTCTGGCCAGCGATGCTTGAAGGTTCGGGCTACCGCAAACCAACCGGCATCGCCGTGCACGGTTACCTGACGGTCAACGGCCAGAAGATGTCCAAGTCCCGTGGCACCTTTATCAAGGCGCGCACTTACCTGGACCACCTGTCGCCGGAATACCTGCGCTACTACTACGCCTCCAAGCTGGGCCGTGGCGTCGACGACCTCGACCTGAACCTGGAAGACTTCGTACAGAAGGTCAACTCGGACCTGGTGGGCAAAGTCGTCAACATCGCCAGCCGTTGCGCCGGGTTTATCCATAAGGGTAATGGCGGTTTGTTGGTGGCCGAGAACGCCGCACCGGAACTGACCGAGGCCTTCCTGGCCGCCGCGCCAAGCATTGCCGACGCCTATGAAGCGCGCGACTTCGCCCGCGCCATGCGCGAAATCATGGGCCTGGCCGACCGTGCCAATGCCTGGATCGCCGACAAGGCGCCGTGGTCGCTGAACAAGCAGGAAGGCAAGCAAGCTGAAGTGCAGGCGATCTGCGCCACGGGCGTCAACCTGTTCCGCCAGCTGGTGATCTTCCTCAAGCCGGTGTTGCCATTGCTGGCCGCTGACGCCGAGGCGTTCCTGAATGTCGCGCCGCTGACCTGGAATGACCACGCTACCTTGCTCAGCAACCATCAGTTGAACGAGTTCAAGCCGCTGATGACCCGTATCGACCCCGTCAAGGTGCAGGCGATGACCGATGCTTCGAAAGAAGACCTGGTCGCCAGCCAGACCGACACCGGCGAATCGGCACCGGCCGGCAATGGCGAGTTGGCCAAAGACCCGCTCTCCCCGGAAATCGACTTCAATGCTTTTGCCGCCGTTGACCTGCGCGTTGCGCTGATCATCAAGGCCGAAGCCGTGGAAGGTGCCGACAAGCTGCTGCGCCTGACCCTGGACATCGGTGATGAGCAACGCAACGTGTTCTCCGGGATCAAGAGCGCTTACCCTGACCCGTCCAAGCTCGATGGTCGCCTGACCATGATGATTGCCAACCTCAAGCCACGGAAAATGAAGTTCGGTATTTCCGAAGGCATGGTGATGGCGGCGGGCCCTGGCGGTGAAGAGATCTACCTCCTGAGTCCGGATAGCGGTGCCAAACCGGGTCAACGGATCAAGTAAACGATTTGGCGAGCAGCCTTGTTGTGGCGAGCGGGCTTGCCCCGCGTTGGGGCGCGTAGCGGCCCCTAAACCAAACACCCGGTTCTACCTGTGGAAACCCGGTGGCCTTGGTGGGGCCGCTTCGCAGCCCAACGCGGGGCAAGCCCGCTCGCCACAAAAAAGCCGCCACCCGCAACCAGCGGGCTCACCCCTACAGGCCCTGTTTGTCTAACCGGCATGCCAATGATCACCCCATGACCCTGATCCAACGTATCGACGCGCTGCTGCCGCAGACCCAATGCGGCAAATGCGGGCACCCTGGCTGCAAGCCTTACGCCGAGGGCATCGCTCAGGGCGAGGCAATCAACAAGTGCCCGCCCGGTGGGCAGGAAACCATCGCCGGCCTTGCGCAGTTGCTGCGCGTGCCGGTGCTGGAACTGGACACCAGCCGAGGCGAGGCCCCCGCTCAGTTCGCCTATATTCGCGAGGCCGAGTGCATCGGCTGCACCAAATGCATCCAGGCTTGCCCGGTCGATGCGATTGTCGGCGCCGCGAAGTTGATGCACACCGTGATCATTGATGAGTGCACCGGGTGCGACCTGTGTGTGGCGCCCTGCCCTGTCGATTGCATTGAGATGCGTCCAGCCACGAGCGTGCTGCCGATTGTTGGCGGCCTGGCTGCCAATGATCAGCAGCGCCATGCGCGTGCCCTCAAGCGCGACCGGGCGCGGCGGCGCTATGAGCAACGCAACGCGCGGCTGCAACGCGAGGATGCACATAAACTCGCCGAACGCCTGGCGCGAGCCAAACGTCCGACGCCGAGTGTGCCTGCGCACACCGACAGTGCTCAGGCAGCCCAGGATGCAGCGGTCAAGAAAGCCAAAATCACCGTGGCGATGAGTCGCGCCCAGTTGCATAAATCCTTGAAGGCATTTGGTCATCCGCCGACGTTTGAGCAACAGTCGCAGCTGATCGTCCTGCAGCAACAGTTCGAAGCGGCAGAGCAGGCGCTCAGCGCACTGGAGGCGAACAGTCTACCTCCACCGCCGACCGCCAAAGACCCTGAACTCAAGCGTGCGAAAATCCAGCTGGCGATGCGCCGTGCCGAATTGAAGAAGGCCCAGGACCGTAATGCTGACGAGCAGCAATTGGCAACCTTGAGTGCCGCGCTGGCCACCGCAGAGCAAACCCTGCATGACGCCGAGGCTGTCAGTGAACAGCCAAGACCTGAGTTGCAGCGTGTGGAAAAACGCCCCATCGACACTCAACTGCGCCAGCTTAAAACTGCCTTGGCGTACGCGCGCGCAGACGTCAGCAGGTTGCAACGCCAACCGCACACCACCGCGGATGAGCTGAAAGCCGCACAACACACGTTGGAGCAAGCGCAGCGCCAAGTGGACGCGCATACCGGCGATTGATCCGCGACAGGCGCTGCCGGGCAAGGTGGCGATGGTTTATCCTGCAACGCCTGCACTTTTGAAACTACGACGACAGCCTGCAAGGAAACACCCGCCCCATGAACGCCGCAAAACGCCTGGAAATTTTCCGCAGGTTTCACGAAGACAATCCTGAGCCCAAAACCGAACTGGCCTACTCGTCGCCATTCGAGTTGCTGATTGCGGTGATTCTGTCGGCCCAATCCACGGACGTTGGCGTGAACAAGGCCACAGCCAAGCTGTACCCGGTGGCCAATACGCCGGAGGCTATTTACGCACTGGGTGTGGACGGGTTGTCGGAGTACATCAAGACCATCGGCTTGTACAACAGCAAGGCCAAGAATGTCATCGAGACCTGCCGCCTGCTCGTCGAGCTGCATGGCAGCGAAGTGCCACAGACTCGCGAAGCCCTGGAAGCGCTGCCGGGTGTGGGTCGCAAGACGGCCAACGTGGTGCTCAACACTGCGTTCCGGCAACTGACCATGGCGGTGGACACGCATATTTTTCGTGTCAGCAACCGCACCGGCATCGCTCGCGGCAAAAACGTCGTTGAGGTGGAAAAACAGCTGATGAAGTTCGTGCCCAAGCCCTACCTTCTCGATTCCCACCACTGGTTGATCCTTCATGGACGTTACGTCTGCCAGGCACGCAAGCCTCGCTGCGGGAGCTGCCGTATCGAAGACCTGTGCGAATACAAGGACAAGACGTCCGACGATTGAGCGATCATTGGTTTTCTCGATCAATCGATTGAAAAAATCTTTTTTACCCGTTCATGGATTATCGTTATAAGGAGCGCCAATGGCAGTCTTAGCCTGGAGTGAACCTTATGAGCACTGGCAAAGAACAACTGGATGTAGAAGACGACCTTGTTGCAGAGTCGGATGACGATGGGGACGCACCTGTTGTAGAGGTGGCCAAGACCAATTTGAGCAAACGCCGCACTATCGATAACCTTCTGGAAGAGCGACGCTTGCAAAAACAACTGGCCGATTACGATTTCGACCTCTGATCAGCCCGTTCACGACCGGAAGCCTCCCTGATGGAGGCTTTTTTTTGCCGACTATTTCTGCGCCCCGCGCTAGACCAGGCCGTTGCGTTGAGCCAACTCGATCAGGTCCACCAGGGACCGGGCATTGAGCTTGAGCAACAGGCGAGTCTTGTAGGTACTGACGGTCTTGTTGCTCAGGAACATGCCGTCGGCGATTTCCTTGTTGGTTTTGCCACGGGCCAACTGCTGCAGCACCATCATTTCGCGCCCCGACAAGCGCTCGACCATGTCCGCTTCGCTGGCGTTGCCCATGGTTGAACGCACGGAGTTGAGCGCCTGGTTGGGGAAATAGCTGTAGCCGGAGAGCACGGCCTTTATCGCGCTCAGCAACTCGGTCAGGTCCTGCTGCTTGCACACGTAGCCCGCCGCTCCCGCCTGCATGCAGCGCATGGAAAAATGCCCGGGCGCCTGGGACGTCAGCACCAACACTTTGAAAGGCGCGGGCTGCTTGGCAGACGCCAGACGGCAAATAACTTCCAGCCCATCGAGTTTGGGAATCCCGATATCCAGTATGACAATGTCCGGTACATGTTCCCGTGCAAGTTGCAACGCATCGACACCGTTATCAGTCTCGGCAACGACTTCATAACCATGACGCTCCATTAGCATGCGCACAGCAAGACGAATGACGGGATGATCATCCACGATCAGCACTTTATTCATGAGAAAGTCCAATTTCGCTGTTCGAATTATTTAGAGCAAGCACAATAGCGTAGTCGTTTCCTAGTTGGCATAGCATTACCCCCCAAGCAACAGCAAGCAGAGACCCACCCCACAGCGATATAGGAATTAACCTACAAAAAAACATTAACTCGGACAGTTTGGGCTTTATGGAGCCTTTCAGACCTTTCCGGGGGCTGACATGTTTTGAGTGAAATAACCGCCGCGTAAGGGCTTCAAGGTAAACGTGCCGCACAGGACTTTCAGGAAATGCCCATTGCTCATCACCCACAAGCGAATGAGCAGACGCAAAAAACCCGCCTGCATTAGTTCCTTTGAACATATTCATTTACACCCCTGTTTCCTACAGAACTTTCCATGTCTTACATACCTTTCTTACTCGTGTAGTGAATTTTCTGTAAGACATAGTTCCTAGGCAGGTGTTAAAAATTCATTCAACAACGCAAAAGTTGAATTCGACCTGAAAAAATAAACCCATCAACTTCCTTATCCGACAAAACTTAAACATCCCCCTGAGTTTTTAAACATTGTGTTCGGTCCAAGGCCCGCGACTTAATGGGCAGGCAAAAAAAATGGCCCCTTAACAGGGGCCATTTTTAACAGCGCAGATCACTCAGAACAGCTTGCGACCCTTGTTGGCAGCAATGCGCATGCGCAGTGCGTTCAACTTGATGAAGCCCGCAGCATCCGCCTGGTTGTAGGCGCCGCCGTCTTCTTCGAAGGTAGCAATGTTGGCGTCGAACAGCGACTCATCGGACTTGCGGCCGGTGACGATCACGTTGCCCTTGTACAGCTTCAGGCGCACAACGCCGTTCACGTGGGCCTGGGAGGCGTCGATCATCTGTTGCAGCATCAGACGCTCAGGGCTCCACCAGTAGCCGGTGTAGATCAGGCTGGCGTACTTGGGCATCAGCTCGTCTTTGAGGTGAGCCACTTCACGGTCCAGGGTGATGGACTCGATGGCGCGGTGAGCGCGCAGCATGATGGTGCCGCCTGGGGTTTCGTAGCAGCCACGGGACTTCATGCCCACGTAACGGTTCTCGACGATGTCGAGACGGCCGATACCGTGTTCGCCACCGATACGGTTCAGGGTCGCCAGCACGGTGGCCGGGGTCATTTCGACGCCGTCCAGCGCGACGATGTCGCCGTTGCGGTAGGTCAGTTCCAGGTATTGCGGCTTGTCAGGAGCGTTCTCCGGGGAGACGGTCCATTTCCACATGTCTTCTTCGTGCTCGGTCCAGGTGTCTTCCAGCACGCCGCCTTCATAGGAGATGTGCAGCAGGTTGGCGTCCATCGAGTACGGGGACTTCTTCTTGCCATGACGCTCGATCGGGATCGCGTGCTTTTCAGCGTAATCCATCAGCTTTTCACGGGACAAAAGGTCCCACTCACGCCACGGAGCAATCACTTTCACGCCTGGTTTGAGCGCGTAGGCGCCCAGTTCGAAGCGCACCTGATCGTTGCCCTTGCCGGTCGCGCCATGGGAAATGGCGTCGGCGCCGGTTTCGTTGGCAATTTCGATCAGGCGTTTGGCGATCAGCGGACGTGCGATGGAAGTACCCAGCAGGTACTCGCCTTCGTAGACAGTGTTGGCGCGAAACATCGGGAAGACGAAATCGCGGACGAATTCTTCGCGCAGGTCGTCAATGTAGATCTCTTTCACGCCCATGGCTTGCGCCTTGGCACGTGCAGGTTCGACCTCTTCGCCCTGACCCAGGTCAGCGGTGAAGGTCACCACTTCACAGTTATAAGTATCCTGCAGCCACTTGAGGATCACCGAAGTGTCCAGGCCGCCGGAATACGCGAGAACGACCTTGTTTACGTCGGCCATGCCATCACTCCACGGGGTTGTACGGAAAGGCGTCGATTCTACCGACCAAAACCGTGAATTTACAGAGGCGCGACAGCAAATGAAGATAAAGCGACAGATTATGTCAAACGGGCGACCAAGGGTCGCACCTTAAGACGTGTGTGCCGGGTTGCTCGGTGCGGTGGCCTGGGGCGCCGGTTTCTCGGGGGCTGCCACGCGTTCCAGCTGGATATTCACGCGGCGATTGCGCGCCCGGTTGGCGGCATTCGTGTTGGGCGCCAGTGGGTAGCTTTCACCGTGAAAACGCATGGTGATCTGTGATTCGGGGATGCCATTGGCCTTGAAGTAGTCTGTGACTGCCAGGGCTCGACGGCGCGAGACGTCACGGTTGGTCAGGCGATTGCCGCTGTTGTCCGAATGGCCATTCAACTCGATATGGTTGACGGTAGGGTCGGCTTTCATGAACGCCAGAATCACGTCCAGCTTCTTCTTCGCGGCCGCGTCCAGTTCAATACCGCCACCGGGGAAGCCGACTTCGGTCTGTTTGACCTGGTCGTAATTCATCGGCAACAGCTTGGTGGTGCACAGTTGATAGTCGTTGAAGGCCTTGTTGAACTTGACCGGCAACAGACGAATTTCCGAGTAGCCGCCCTCGCGCCCGTAATGCCGCACGGTCGGGCTACGCCCTTCCAGCAAACCGGTGAACAGACGCCCGGCCTGGGCCTGGGAGCTGTTGAACAATACGTCGCCACTGCCGACACGCACGGCACCAAGGTTGATGTCACCACGGCCCGGCTGCCAGGGCGCAGCGGCGGCCAACAAGGTCGCCGAGCCCGCACCCAGCGCGCCGTTGTAGGCTTTCAGGCGAAACGTCGCTTGCTCGCCGGCCCGGCGCACGAACTCACCCGAGCCGAAATCGGTGATCGGTTGGGTGAGTCGGCACTCGAACTGATCGCCTTCCACCTTCCACTCAATATTCTCCAGACGTGTCTGGAACGTGAGGGCCATCGCAGGCAGGCTGGCGAACACACTGAGCAGGGCTAGATAATGCTGGCGCACGGGAGGCTCCACTGGTTTCTACAACACTTCAAAGCGTCATACGTCGTTAAGGCATACCCAGGGATATCGGTAGCGTCCTGCAAAACTTGATAGCGAGTGCCTGCAAGAGTCTTTTCCGGTAGCATTCCCACCAGATTGACCCGCCTGGAATCCCCAATGTCCGACCGCCTGACCCTGCTGCGTCCCGACGACTGGCATATTCATCTTCGCGATGGTGCTGCGTTACCCCAAACTGTGGCCGATGTAGCGCGCACGTTTGGCCGCGCCATCATCATGCCTAACCTGGTACCTCCGGTGCGTAATGCCGCTGAAGCCGACGCCTATCGCCAGCGCATCCTCGCTGCACGGCCGGCCGGCAGCCGCTTCGAACCGTTGATGGTGCTTTACCTCACTGACCGCACCCAGCCTGACGAAATTCGCGCCGCCAAAGCGACTGGTTTCGTGCACGCCGCCAAGCTGTACCCGGCCGGTGCGACCACCAACTCCGACTCCGGCGTGACCAGTATCGACAAGATCCTGCCGGCCATCGAAGCCATGGCTGAAGTCGGTATGCCGCTGCTGATTCACGGTGAAGTCACCCGTGGCGATGTCGACGTGTTTGATCGCGAGAAGATCTTCATCGACGAGCATATGCGCCGTGTGGTCGAGCTGTTCCCGACGCTGAAAGTGGTGTTTGAACACATCACCACCGCCGACGCCGTGCAGTTTGTGACCGAGGCTTCGGCCAATGTCGGTGCGACCATCACCGCGCATCACCTGCTCTACAACCGCAACCACATGCTGGTGGGCGGGATTCGGCCGCACTTCTATTGCCTGCCGATCCTCAAGCGCAACACTCACCAAGTGGCCTTGCTGGACGCCGCCACCAGCGGCAGCCCGAAGTTCTTCCTCGGCACCGACTCCGCGCCGCATGCCCAACACGCCAAAGAAGCCGCGTGTGGCTGTGCCGGTTGCTACACCGCGTATGCGGCAATTGAGCTGTACGCCGAAGCGTTCGAACAGCGCAATGCCCTGGACAAACTTGAAGGCTTCGCCAGCCTCAATGGCCCGCGTTTCTACGGCCTGCCGGCGAATACCGACCGCATTACCCTGGTTCGTGAAGACTGGACCGCCCCTGCCAGCCTGCCGTTTGGCGAGCTGACTGTTATCCCGCTGCGCGCCGGTGAAACACTGCGCTGGCGCCTGCTGGAGGAAAGCAAGTGAGTGAAGACCATTACGATGACGAACACGAGCACAGTGGTGGCGGTTCCCGTCACCCGATGGCCGAGCGGTTTCGCGGCTATCTGCCGGTGGTCATCGACGTAGAAACCGGCGGCTTCAACTGCGCTACCGACGCCTTGCTGGAAATTGCCGCGACCACCATCGGCATGGACGAGCAGGGTTTTGTGTTTCCGGAGCACACCCACTTCTTTCGTGTCGAGCCGTTCGAAGGCGCGAACATTGAAGCAGCCGCTTTGGAGTTCACCGGGATCAAGCTCGACCACCCGCTGCGCATGGCGGTGAGTGAAGAAGCGGCGCTGACCGATATCTTCCGTGGTGTGCGCAAGGCGTTGAAGGCCAATGGCTGCAAACGCGCGATCCTGGTCGGCCATAACAGCAGCTTCGACTTGGGCTTCCTGAATGCCGCCGTGACGCGGTTGGACATGAAGCGCAACCCGTTTCACCCGTTCTCCAGCTTCGACACTGCTACCCTCGCGGGCCTGGCGTATGGCCAGACTGTACTGGCGAAAGCCTGTCAGGCAGCCGGCATCGACTTTGACGGGCGTGAGGCTCACTCGGCTCGCTACGACACCGAGAAGACGGCCGAGTTGTTCTGCGGCATCGTCAACCGCTGGAAGCAGATGGGCGGCTGGGAAGACTTCAACGACTGAGGTTTGCCCGAGCGCTGTTGTGGCGAGCGGGCTTACTGTGGCGAGCGGGCTTGCCCCGCGTTGGGCTGCGCAGCGGCCCCAGAACCAGGCAACGCGGTTCGCCAGATGAATCGCGGCGGTCTAATTGGGGCTGCTGCGCAGCCCAACGCGGGGCAAGCCCGCTCGCCACGACAAGCCCGCTCACCACAACATACCCACTCGCCACAACAGCCCTCCAGCCACTGAACACCAGTGGCCACAGGGTCATTTCCCGCGCATAAAAAAACCGGCCTTCTCAGGCCGGTTTTTTTGCTTCGAACGTGGCTTACAGCTTGCCGGCGTTCTCGGTCAGGTAAGCCGCAACACCTTCGGTGGAAGCGGTCATGCCTTTGTCGCCTTTTTTCCAGTTGGCAGGGCAAACTTCGCCGTGCTCTTCGTGGAATTGCAGCGCGTCGACCAGACGGATCAGCTCTTCCATGTTACGGCCCAGCGGCAGGTCGTTGATGATCTGCGAGCGCACAACGCCCTTGTCGTCGATCAGGAACGCGCCACGGAAAGCCACGCCGCCTTCGGATTCAACGTCGTAGGCCTTGGCGATGTCGTGCTTCATGTCGGCAGCCATGGTGTATTTGACTTTGCCGATGCCGCCATCATTGATGGCGGTGTTGCGCCAGGCGTTGTGAGTGAAATGGGAGTCGATGGAAACGGCTACCACTTCAACGTTGCGCGCCTTGAAATCGTCCATGCGGTGGTCCAGAGCGATCAGCTCCGACGGGCAGACGAAGGTGAAGTCCAGCGGGTAGAAGAACACCAGGCCGTATTTGCCTTTGATGGCTTCAGACAGTTTGAAGCTGTCTACGATTTCGCCATTGCCGAGGACGGCAGGTACGTCGAAATCCGGGGCTTGTTTGCCGACGAGTACGCTCATTGGTTATCTCCTGATGCAGGGGTGACGATTGAAGTAAAAGGACCGGCCCAGTCTGACGCGCATAAGCGACAGCCCTGTGACGCGGTCGCGCTTCGTGAAGACCGACCATCATACACTGAAAAAACCGTTCGTCAGTGGGTAGCCAGGCCAGGGCAATACCCTATGAAACTACTTTGACAATCATTCTCGTTAACATTAAGATCCATCGCACTTAAGCCTTAACCCGCGATGGTTCTCCCTTATGTATGTCTGCCTCTGCACTGGCGTCACCGACGGACAAATCCGCGAAGCAATCTACGAAGGTTGCTGCAGCTACAAGGAAGTACGTGAAACCACCGGCGTTGCCAGCCAGTGCGGTAAATGTGCTTGCCTCGCCAAGCAAGTGGTACGGGAAACCCTGACGCAGCTGCAAACCGCTCAGTCAGCGCTGCCCTACTCAGCAGAATGTACACACGCTTAAATAGCGTGTTTTGAAGAACCGGACTTAGTGTCCGGTTTTTTTATGCCCGTAATTCAATTAGTTAGCGTCAAGACGCGGAACACAAACATTCTTATTCCGATTAATTTTCATTTATTATTCAATAACTTAGGTTTGACACTAGGGATTTCGCCGCTCAAACTCCGCCTTATATACAGCTATTACAGGGCAGGACCCCAGTCATGAAAGGCGACATCTCAGTCATCCAGCAACTCAATAAAATCCTTGCCAATGAACTGGTCGCGATTAATCAGTACTTTCTGCATGCACGCATGTATGACGATTGGGGCCTGGAAAAGCTCGGCAAGCGTGAATACAAAGAATCCATCAAGGCCATGAAAGACGCGGACGCGCTGATCAAGCGCATCCTGTTCCTGGAAGGCCTGCCGAACGTGCAGGATCTGGGCAAGCTGAACATCGGCGAGCACACCCAGGAAATGATCATCAGCGACCTGAAGTTCGAACAGAAAAGCCACAGCGACCTCAAGGCCGCCATTGCACACTGCGAAACCAAGGGCGATTTCGGCAGCCGTGAACTGCTCGAAGACATTCTGGAAGACCAGGAAGAACACATCGACTGGCTGGAAACCCAGCTGGGCCTGATCGACAAAGTCAGTCTGGAAAACTACCTGCAATCGCAGATGGGTGAATAACCCGTAGTCAACAGGCCATAAAAAGCCCCGCTCTCTTTCGAGAAGCGGGGCTTTTTATTGACTGACGCATTGCACGCGCCGGCTCGCCGGCGCCTGCAGGATTACGCGTCGGTCTTGGCGGCGGCGTTTGCCGCTGCTTCTTTGATCAGCGCTTGCAGAGAACCATCCGCAGCCATCTCAGTGATGATGTCGCTGCCGCCGACCAGCTCACCGGCTACCCACAGTTGTGGGAACGTTGGCCAGTTGGCGTACTTCGGCAGGTTGGCGCGGATTTCAGGGTTTTGCAGGATATCCACGTAGGCGAATTTCTCGCCGCACTGCATGATGGCCTGGGAAGCCTTCGCGGAGAAACCGCACTGAGGAGCGTTTGGCGCGCCCTTCATGTAAAGCAGAATGGTGTTGTTGGCAATCTGCTCTTTGATCGTTTCGATGATATCCATGGAACACCTCGGCTGGAACTTTGCGACTCACGGGTCGGCACGGTGGCGCATTGTAACGCAAAATTCCAGCCCGGTGGTCGGGCGCCTCAGGCAGCCGCCACCTGCACCGGCACACCGTTGAGCGCGGCGTTGCCGGATAACTCGTCCAACTGCCGCTCGTCGGTGAGGTCATTCGCACTCGCCCCCGGCTGCCCGCTGGCGATGCTCATCTGCACGCCTGGGCGTCCATGCCCCCAGCCATGGGGCAGGCTGACCACGCCGGGCATCATGTCCAGGCTGGCCACCACCTCCACTTCGATCATGCCGATGCGCGAACTGACGCGCACCCGCTGACCATCGCGCAATTGCCGACTGGCCAAGTCATCAGGGTGCATATGCAACTGGTGCCGAGGCTTGCCCTTCACCAGACGGTGATAGTTATGCATCCACGAGTTATTGCTGCGCACATGACGACGGCCGATCAGCAGGAGTTCGTCCACCACCGGCACAGGGTGCGCCGCGAACCGCACCAAATCAGCAAGGATCACCGCCGGCGCCGCCTGCACCTGGCCGTTGGCAGTCTTCAAGCGCGTGGCGAGATTGGGCTTGAGCGGCCCTAGGTCCACGCCGTGCGGATGGTCCGCCAGCATCGCCACCGACAGCTTGTGATCAGAGGCATCACCGTAAGCCCCGGCACGCAAACCAAAGTCAATCATCTGCGCCGGCGCCATGGTCGGTTTGAGCGCCACGCCTGTCTGCGCCGCAAAGGCCTTGGCCAGGCCGACAAAGATTTCCCAGTCGTGCAGCGCGCCTGCGGGCTTGGGCAGGATCGCGCGGTTGAACCGAGTGACGTTGCGCACGGCGAACATATTGAAGGTGGTGTCGTAGTGATCGTTTTCCAGCGCCGACGTGGACGGCAGGATCAGGTCGGCGTATCGCGTGGTCTCGTTGATATAGAGGTCGATGCTGAGCATAAACTCAAGCCCGTCCAGTGCCTGCTCCAACTGGCGACCATTTGGCGTGGACAACACCGGGTTGCCGGCCACGGTCACCAAGGCGCGGATCTGGCCTTCGCCTTCGGTGAGCATTTCTTCTGCCAAGGCGGACACCGGCAACTCACCGCCATATTCCGGGCGTCCGGACACGCGACTCTGCCAGCGATTGAAATGCCCGCCACCGGTTGACGCCACCAGGTCCACGGCCGGCGAGCTGCACAAGGCGCCGCCGACACGGTCCAGATTGCCGGTCACCAGATTGATCAATTGCACCAGCCAATGGCACAGCGTACCGAAGGCCTGGGTGGACACGCCCATGCGCCCGTAACACACCGCCTTGTCCGCTGCGGCAAAGTCCCGCGCCAGCTGGCGGATCTGTTCGGCAGGCACTGCGCATTGGCGGCTCATGGCTTCAGCGGTGAACCCGGCAATCGCGCGGCGCACGTCTTCAAGGCCTTCGACCGGCAAGTGGCTTTCACGCGTCAGGTTCTCGGTAAACAAGGTGTTGAGTAAGCCGAACAACAGCGCCGCATCGCCTCCAGGGCGCACGAACAGATGCTGATCGGCGATCGCCGCCGTCTCGCTGCGGCGTGGATCAACCACCACCACACTGCCGCCCCGCGCCTGGATGGCCTTGAGGCGCTTCTCTACGTCAGGCACGGTCATGATGCTGCCGTTGGACGCCAGCGGGTTGCCGCCCAGGATCAGCATGAAATCGGTGTGATCGATATCCGGAATCGGCAGCAGCAGGCCGTGGCCGTACATGAGATGACTGGTGAGGTGATGTGGCAGCTGGTCCACCGAGGTCGCGGAAAACCGATTGCGCGTCTTGAGCTGCCCAAGGAAGTAGTTGCTGTGGGTCATCAACCCATAGTTGTGCACGCTGGGGTTGCCCTGATACACCGCCACTGCATTCTGCCCGTGCCGGGCCTGGATGCCCGCCAGGCGCTCAGCGACCAGCGTGAACGCCTCGTCCCATGGGATCGGCTGCCATTCGCTGCCCACACGTAACATGGGCTGGTGCAGGCGGTCCGGGTCGTTCTGGATGTCCTGCAACGCCACGGCCTTGGGGCAGATGTGCCCACGGCTGAAGGTGTCCAGCGGGTCACCCTTGATCGAGGTGATCGCCAGGCTGCCGTCGTCGGCCTGGGTGGTTTCCAGGGTCAGGCCGCAGATGGCTTCACACAGATGGCAGGCACGGTGGTGGAGAGTCTTGGTCATGGCCAGTCTCTTTATTGGGCTTTGGCCTAACTATGGCCCCTCACCTGAGCGCGCACCAGTAAGGTTCGCCCCGTGAATCGAGAGGCATCAGGCCAGACCATGAGCAAATGTTTCAAAACCTTGCGAAGAGCCACCGAAACCGACGCAGCCTGGCCTGCGCCCGCCCCCACGCATTGCAAAAGATCTCAGCGCCAGTGTACAAATGGCCCGCTGCTGTCAGGAATCAGTCTTCAAAAGCGCTTCAGCGCCCTTCTTGAACACCCTTAAAAACCGTAGCCCTATTGGTAAGACGCGACATTTAATTATAAGATCGCGCCTTCCCCCATTTCGTCGCCCCGTGCGGCTTTCGCCGCAGGTCTCGCCCGTTGTCACAATAAACAAGGCTTTGAGTATCTGCGGTCTGTTGCAAAAAGGTAGTTAATGATGAGCGCAAGGCACTTTCTCTCCCTGATGGATTGCACGCCCGAAGAGCTGGTCAGCGTGATCCGTCGAGGCATTGAGCTTAAAGACCTGCGTAACCGCGGCGTACTGTTTGAGCCTTTGAAAAACCGTGTGCTAGGGATGATTTTCGAGAAGTCGTCGACCCGCACCCGCGTGTCGTTCGAAGCCGGCATGATCCAGCTGGGTGGCCAAGCCATCTTTCTGTCTTCGCGCGATACCCAACTGGGCCGCGGCGAGCCGATTGCCGACGCTGCGCGCGTAATGTCGCGCATGCTCGATGCGGTGATGATCCGTACCTTCGCGCACAGCACCGTGACCGAATTTTCCGCCAACTCCCGGGTGCCGGTGATCAACGGCCTGTCCGATGACCTGCACCCCTGCCAGTTGCTGGCCGACATGCAAACCTTCCTTGAGCACCGCGGTTCGATCCAGGGCAAGACCGTGGCCTGGATCGGCGACGGCAACAACATGTGCAACAGCTATATAGAAGCGGCGATCCAGTTCGACTTCCAGCTGCGTGTTGCCTGCCCGGAAGGCTACGAGCCTGATGCACGTTTCCTGGCTCAAGCCGGCGACCGTGTCACCGTCGTGCGCGACCCGCGTGACGCGGTGATCGGCGCGCACTTGGTGAGCACCGACGTGTGGACCTCCATGGGCCAGGAAGAAGAAACCGCTAAGCGCCTGGCCCTGTTCGCACCGTACCAAGTGACCCGCGCCCTGCTCGACCTGGCCGCGCCGGACGTGCTGTTCATGCACTGCCTGCCCGCCCACCGTGGCGAAGAAATCAGCCTTGACCTGCTCGACGATGAGCGTTCGGTCGCGTGGGACCAGGCTGAAAACCGCTTGCACGCCCAGAAAGCGTTGCTTGAATTTCTTGTCCCGCCGTCGTACCACCACGCATGAGCCAGCCATTACTGCTGAACCTGCGCAATCTGGCATGCGGCTATCAAGACCAACGCGTGGTGCAGAACCTCAACCTGCACCTCAACGCCGGCGACATCGGCTGCCTGCTCGGCTCATCCGGTTGCGGCAAAACCACGACCTTGCGCGCGATTGCCGGGTTTGAACCGGTGCACGAAGGTGAAATCAGCCTGGCCGGCGACGTGATCTCCAGCGCCGGCTTCACCCTCGCGCCGGAGAAACGCCGGATCGGCATGGTGTTCCAGGACTACGCACTGTTCCCGCACTTGAGCGTGGCCGACAACATCGCCTTCGGCATTCGCAAGCACCCGCAAAAAGACCGCGTGGTTGCCGAGTTGCTCGAACTGGTCAATCTGAAGAACCTTGGCAAGCGTTTTCCCCACGAGCTTTCCGGCGGTCAGCAACAACGCGTCGCCCTCGCCCGCGCCCTGGCGCCGGAGCCGCAACTGTTGCTGCTCGATGAGCCGTTCTCCAACCTCGACGGCGAACTGCGGCGCAAGCTCAGCCACGAGGTGCGCGACATTCTCAAGGCGCGCGGCACCAGTGCGATTCTGGTCACCCATGATCAGGAAGAAGCCTTCGCCGTGAGCGATCAGGTCGGTGTGTTCAAAGAAGGCCGCCTTGAGCAGTGGGACACGCCCTACAACCTCTATCACGAACCGCAGACGCCGTATGTCGCGAGCTTTATCGGCCAGGGTTATTTCATCCGTGGCCAATTGAGCTCACCGGAATCGGTCAGCACCGAACTCGGCGACCTGCGCGGTAACCGTGCCTACACATGGCCCACGGGCGGCGCAGTGGATGTATTGCTGCGCCCGGATGACATCGTTTATGCACCGGACAGCGCGCTGAAAGCGCGGATTGTCGGCAAGACGTTCCTTGGTGCCTCGACCTTGTACCGCCTGCAATTGCCGACCGGTGCACAGTTGGAGTCGATTTTCCCAAGCCATGCGGATCATCAAGTGGGTGCGGATGTAGGGATTCGTGTGGCGGCTGAACATCTGGTGTTGTTCCAGGCGTCAGGCAGCGTTGCGGCGCAGGTTGCGCAGTCCGAATCCGGAGTAAGGCGTTACAGCCCCGTTAACTGAGGAAACTGACTCAACAGGTGGAAGCGGGCGTCTGTGGGAGCTGGCTTGCCGGCGACAGCATCACCTCGGTCTGAGTGAAAGACCGAGGCGCTTGCATCGCGGGCAAGCCCGACGCCCACAGTGGCGTCATGCTCTTCAACAGTGAAATTCAGGCCCGGCCAATCGGCGCAAATGCGGCCTGGGTATGCTCAGCCAACACCGTCGCCGGCAGTTCAACTTCCAATCCCCGCCTCCCGGCACTGACAAAAATCGTTGCGAACGGCTGCGCCGTCACGTCGATAAATGTGCGCAAACGCTTTTTCTGTCCCAACGGGCTGATGCCGCCCAACAGGTAACCGGTGGAGCGTTGCGCCGCTGCGGGGTCGGCCATTTCGACCTTTTTCACCCCGGCCGCATGGGCGAGCGCCTTTAAATCCAGACTTCCGACGACCGGCACCACCGCCACCAACAATTCCCCTTTCTCACTGCTGGCCAGCAAGGTCTTGAACACCTGCGCGGGGTCGAGCCCCAACTTTTCCGCAGCCTCCAGCCCATAGGAGGCTGCCTTGGGATCATGTTCGTAACTGTGGATATGATGTTCGGCACGAACTTTTTTCAACAGGTCCAGTGCGGGGGTCATGGCTACTCCGGGCGTGGAAAACAGAGGGCCAATTCTAGGCCAAGCCTGAGCAAAACGCTCTAGTGCGCCACTCCCGCGAGGCGTACTGGTAGACGCAAGCGTGATCATTCATCAGACCAATAGTTCGAAAATGACCAATGGTTCACTTTCGACCTTTGACAGCCGTCATTCTTGTCTATATTTTTTCGTTTCCGAATACTGTAGGAATAGCACCTGCGGTACTCCAGCAACAAGCCATGGCCTGGATGGGGATCCTCGCCACGGTGAAAATCGCGCAACAGCCCGTTGAGGCCGCGCGCCAAACAAGAACAACAATCGAGGTTTGCCATGACAACTGCTCTTCAACAGCCTTCACTTTCGAGCCAATGCATGGCCGAATTCCTGGGGACTGCGCTTCTGATCTTCTTCGGTACAGGATGTGTCGCTGCGCTCAAGGTCGCGGGTGCCAGCTTTGGGTTGTGGGAAATCAGTATCATCTGGGGGGTCGGCGTCAGCATGGCGATCTACCTGAGCGCCGGTATTTCCGGGGCTCACCTCAATCCGGCGGTGAGTATCGCCCTGTGCATTTTTGCCGATTTCGAAAAGCGCAAACTGCCCTTCTATATCCTTGCCCAGGTCGCCGGCGCCTTTTGCTCCGCCGCGCTGGTGTACACGCTGTACAGCAATCTCTTTTTCGATTACGAACAAACCCACCACATGGTTCGCGGCTCCCAGGCCAGCCTGGAGCTGGCTTCGGTGTTCTCCACCTACCCGCATGCCCTGCTGAGCACAGCCCAGGCATTTCTGGTGGAAATGGTCATCACCGCCATCCTGATGGGCGTGATCATGGCCCTTACCGACGACAACAACGGCCTGCCACGCGGCCCGTTGGCCCCGCTGCTGATCGGCCTGTTGATCGCGGTGATTGGCAGTGCCATGGGCCCACTGACCGGCTTTGCGATGAACCCGGCGCGGGATTTCGGGCCCAAGCTGATGACCTTTTTCGCCGGCTGGGGTGAAATCGCCTTTACCGGCGGCCGCGATATCCCTTACTTCCTGGTTCCGATTTTCGCGCCGATTGTCGGCGCCTGCCTCGGTGCTGCGGCCTATCGCGGGCTGATTGCCCGCCATCTGCCGAGCGCCGCACCTGCTATAGATGAGACACCTGACACGGCTGTCAACGGCAAGACGCGTATTTCCTGATAGCGCCAGCCTGGTCCCACTGCCCCTTTGCGGCCCAGGCTGATTCCTTACTCTCTTATTTTCCGTCCAAGGCAATCGACATGACCGACATTCAGAATAAGAACTACATCATTGCCCTTGATCAGGGCACCACCAGTTCGCGGGCGATCATCTTTGACCGTGACGCCAACGTGGTCTGCACCGCCCAGCGCGAATTCACTCAGCATTACCCACAAGCCGGCTGGGTCGAGCATGACCCGATGGAAATTTTCGCCACCCAAAGCGCGGTGATGGTCGAGGCCCTGGCACAAGCCGGCCTGCACCATGACCAGGTCGCTGCCATCGGTATCACCAACCAGCGTGAAACCACCGTGGTCTGGGACAAGATCACCGGCCGCCCGATCTACAACGCGATCGTCTGGCAGTGCCGGCGCAGCACCGAGATCTGCCAGCAGCTCAAGCGTGATGGCCACGAGCAATACATCAACGACACCACCGGCCTGGTCACCGACCCGTACTTCTCCGGTACCAAGCTTAAGTGGATCCTAGACAACGTCGAAGGCAGCCGTGAGCGTGCGCGCAATGGCGAGCTGCTGTTCGGCACCATCGACAGCTGGCTGATCTGGAAATTTACCGGCGGCAAAACCCACGTTACCGATTACACCAACGCCTCGCGCACCATGCTCTTCAACATCCACACCCTGGAGTGGGATGCGAAGATGCTGGAGATTCTCGACGTGCCGCGCGAAATGCTGCCGGAAGTGAAATCCTCGTCGGAAATCTACGGCCGCACCAAAAGCGGCATCGCCATCGGCGGCATCGCCGGTGACCAGCAAGCGGCCTTGTTCGGCCAAATGTGCGTAGAAGCGGGTCAGGCCAAGAACACCTACGGCACCGGCTGCTTCCTGCTGATGAACACCGGCGACAAGGCCGTCAAATCCCAACATGGCATGCTCACCACCATCGCCTGCGGCCCCCGCGGCGAAGTGGCCTACGCCCTGGAAGGCGCGGTATTCAACGGCGGTTCCACCGTACAGTGGCTGCGTGACGAGCTGAAAATCATCGCCGATGCTACCGACACCGAATACTTCGCCGGCAAGGTCAAAGACAGCAACGGCGTGTACCTGGTCCCGGCCTTCACCGGCCTGGGCGCTCCGTACTGGGACCCGTATGCGCGTGGCGCGCTGTTCGGCCTGACCCGTGGCGTACGGGTTGATCACATTATTCGTGCAGCCCTGGAGTCGATTGCCTACCAGACCCGCGACGTATTGGACGCCATGCAACAAGACTCCGGCGAACGCCTCAAAGCCCTGCGTGTGGACGGCGGCGCAGTCGCCAACAACTTCCTGATGCAGTTCCAGGCCGACATTCTCGGCACTCGGGTCGAGCGCCCGCAAATGCGCGAGACCACCGCCCTCGGCGCCGCTTACCTGGCCGGCCTGGCCTGTGGTTTCTGGGGCAGCCTGGATGAGCTGCGCGGCAAGGCGGTGATCGAGCGCGAGTTCGAACCCACGCTGGACGAAGCCGCCAAAGAAAAACTCTACGCCGGCTGGCAGAAAGCGGTGAGCCGTACCCGCGATTGGGAACCGCACGAAGGCGCTGAATAAGCCAAGCGCCGGACCCACATAGGGTTGTAACTGGCGGGGAGCGGCGTGCTGCGTCATCATGGGCCACTTTTGTATGGCAGCCCAAAGGACGCCCCATGAATCTGCCTCCCCGCCAGCAACAAATCCTCGAACTGGTCCGCGAACGCGGCTATGTCAGTATCGAGGAGATGGCGCAGCTATTCGTTGTCACCCCGCAAACCATCCGCCGCGATATCAACCAACTGGCGGACGCCAATCTGCTGCGCCGCTACCACGGCGGCGCGGCCTATGACTCCAGTGTCGAGAACACCGCGTACGCCATGCGTGCCGACCAGATGCGCGATGAGAAACAACGCATCGGCGAAGCCATTGCCGCACAAATTCCTGATCATGCCTCGCTGTTCATCAATATCGGCACCACCACCGAATCGATCGCGCGTGCGCTGCTCAATCACAATCACCTGAAAATCATCACCAACAACCTCAACGTCGCCACCATGCTCAGTGCCAAGGACGACTTCGACGTGCTGTTGACCGGCGGCAATGTGCGCCGTGACGGCGGTGTGGTCGGTCAGGCGAGCGTCGATTTCATCAACCAGTTCAAGGTCGACTTTGCACTGGTAGGCATCAGCGGCATCGATGAAGACGGCAGCTTGCTCGACTTTGATTATCAGGAAGTGCGGGTTTCCCAGGCGATCATTGCCAATGCACGCCAGGTGATTTTGGCCGCCGACTCCAGCAAGTTCGGGCGCAATGCCATGATTCGTTTGGGGCCGATCAGCCTGGTGGACTGTTTGGTGACCGATCAACAGCCGGTGCCAGCGTTGGTGCAGTTGTTGAACCAGCACAAGGTTCGGCTGGAAGTCGTTTAGCGCCGTTACCGGCGCCATCGGGGCAAGCCCCCTCCCACATTGGAATGCGATCAACCTGTGGGAGGGGGCTCGCCCCCGATGGCGATCTATCTGACACCCTCATGTTCACAAATTTTCCTTTTCCAGCCCTTCGATGAGTTTTTTCAATCGAAGTCGGCTGGCTGTGCGCGCGTTTATCAGCTACCATTTTCGCAAATGAACATTAATGTTCGGATTCCAAGACGAAAAGATCGCGAGGCTAGCCGATGAACCCTTCCACCTTGCCTGCCCCACCGCTTGCCGAAGTCTATGACGTTGCCGTAATTGGTGGCGGGATCAATGGCGTCGGCATCGCAGCAGACGCAGCCGGTCGCGGTTTGTCGGTATTCCTTTGCGAAAAAGACGACTTGGCCAGCCACACGTCATCGGCCAGCAGCAAGCTGATCCACGGTGGCCTGCGTTATCTCGAACATTACGAATTCCGCCTGGTGCGCGAAGCACTGGCCGAACGCGAAGTGCTGCTGGCCAAGGCCCCGCATATCGTCAAGCAAATGCGTTTCGTGTTGCCGCACCGCCCGCACCTGCGCCCGGCGTGGATGATCCGTGCTGGCCTGTTCCTGTATGACCACTTGGGCAAGCGTGAAAAACTCGCCGGTTCCAAGAGCCTCAAGTTCGGCCCTGACAGCCCGCTGAAAAGCGAAATCACCAAAGGCTTCGAATACTCCGACTGCTGGGTCGATGACGCCCGCCTGGTGGTGTTGAACGCCATGGCCGCCCGCGAAAAAGGCGCGCATATCCACACCCAGACCCGTTGCATCAGCGCGCACCGCAACAACGGCATGTGGGAAATGAACATGGAACGCGCCGATGGCAGCCTGTTCTCGATCCGTGCCCGCGCCCTCGTGAACGCCGCCGGCCCATGGGTCGCCAAGTTCATCAAGGAAGACCTGAAGCTGGATTCGCCTTACGGCATCCGCTTGATCCAGGGCAGCCACCTGATCGTGCCGAAACTGTACGAAGGCGCCCACGCGCACATTCTGCAGAACGAGGACCAGCGCATTGTCTTCACCATTCCGTACCTCAACCACCTGACCATCATCGGCACCACCGACCGTGAATACACCGGCGACCCGGCGAAAGTAGCGATTACCGAAGGTGAAACCGACTACATGCTTAAGGTGGTAAATGCCCACTTCAAGAAGCAGTTGAGCCGCGACGACATCGTCCACACCTACTCCGGCGTGCGCCCGCTGTGCAACGACGAGTCGGATAACCCGTCGGCCATTACCCGCGATTACACCTTGTCGCTGTCTGGCGGCACTGGCGAGGCGCCAATCCTGTCAGTGTTCGGCGGCAAGCTCACCACCTACCGCAAACTCGCCGAGTCGGCGATGGCGCAGCTGGCGCCGTTCTTCACACAGATGCGTCCTAGCTGGACGGCCACGGCCAGCCTGCCGGGTGGCGAGAACATGACCACGCCAGAAGCGCTGGCCGAGGCCATTCGCGCCAAGTTCAACTGGGTGCCGGCCGAGATCGCGCGTCGTTGGTCCACCACTTATGGCAGCCGCACCTGGCGCTTACTCGAAGGTGTGCAGTCGCTGGCTGACCTGGGCGACCACCTGGGTGGCGGCCTGTACACCCGCGAAGTCGATTACCTGTGCGCCGAGGAATGGGCCACGCAAGCGCAGGACGTGCTGTGGCGCCGCACCAAGCTCGGGCTGTTCACCACCCCAGAGGAACAGGCCAACGTGCAGCGTTACCTGTCCAAGGTCGAGCAGAACCGCGCGAAGATCGAAGCAGCCTGATCAGGCCGTTGTGAAAAGCCCCTGCGCCGAAAGGTCCAGGGGCTTTTTTTATGCCTGCAGCGCCTGGCGCTGATACCGCAGGCCCATGTCACGAATCCCGCTGAGAGTGGAGCCCAGCAACACCGGATAAGCCGCCTGCAAAAAACCCGGTGTTGCCGTTGCCAGCGCGCGCTCCAGCCACAGGCAGGCCTGGCGCTCATCGCCGGTTTCGGCCAGCTCGGCAGCGTGGTTGTATTGCCCGCGAAAATCGCCCGCCTCGGCTGAGCGCTGATACCACTGCCGCGCCAGTTGCACATCCCTGGGCACAACGACGCCCTCATGGTGAAACCGCCCCAGCAGGTTCATCGATTTGGCGTGCCCTTTAGCGGCTGCCTGCCCGAATAACTCATACGCGGCGACAAGGTCGCGCTCCACACCGCGACCGCGCGTCAGCAACTGGCCGTAGTTATACAGCCCCCAATCCAGCCCAAGGTCGCCAGCTTTGCGGTAATGCACGGCGGCGTCCGGCAGGTCGATTTCGCAACCCCAGCCGTTTTCCAGGCAGCGCCCGATCATGTTGATCGCCATCGGGTGACCCTGACGTGCGCCGATGCGAAACCAGCTCAGCGCCAACGCTTCGTCCTTTTGTATGCCCCGACCATCCAGCAACAGCTGACCCAAGGTCGCATGCGCATCGGCATCACCCAATTGCGCAGCCTGCATCACCCAACGCGCATATGCGCGCGGGTTATCACCGATTTCACCCGATTCATTGCCTGGCCGCGTGCTCTGCATGCTCGTCTGCACTCTCTCAAACTGACAAAAATTTCATGAATCATTCTGTTACAAAGTATTACATTTGAGATCGTTTATCAATTACGATCACCTCTCAATTCCAACAACACGAGACTATTCAATGGCTACCGGGATCAGTTCTGCCCCCCATTCATCGCGGCATTTGCTCGCGTCGGCGGTGGGCTTGGCAGTGGCTGCGCAAGGAGGATTCAGCTATGCAGCGCAGACTGCAGATGACGGCACAGGTGTAATTGAACTCGGCGCGACCAGTATCGAAGGTCAGGCCCCAAGCCAGAGCGCTTACAACCCCGTAGCGCCTTCCTCCCCCAAGTACACCGAGGCGCTGCGTGATACACCGCAGACGATTACCGTGGTGCCCAAGGAAGTCATTCATGATCAAAACCTGCTGACCCTGCGCGACGTGCTCAGCACCGTGCCGGGCATTACCTTCGGCGCCGGCGAAGGCGGCAGCGGTTACGGCGACAGCATCAACCTGCGCGGTTTCTCGGCCAGCGGCGACATCTACGTCGACGGCGTGCGCGACAGCGCGCAATACAGCCGCACCGACCCGTTCAACCTGGAACAGGTCGAAGTCGTCAGCGGCGCAAGTTCGGTGTATTCAGGTTCCGGCGCAGTCGGCGGCACCATCAACCTGGTGTCCAAGCAGCCGGAATTACGCGACAAAACCACGATCAGCGCCGGCATCGGCACCGATAACTACAAGCGCACCACGCTGGACACCAATCAGCAACTCAACGACACCACCGCGTTCCGGCTCAACCTGATGGCGCATGGTAACGATGTGCCGGGCCGCGATTATGAAGATTACTCGCGCTGGGGCATTGCGCCCTCCATCGCCTTTGGCCTGGGCACGCCGACGCGCGTTACCGTCAGTTATGAACACCAGAAAGATGACAACACGCCGCAGTACGGCATCCCCATCTACAACGGCAAACCGATGCCGGGTGTGGGCTGGAGCGACTATTACGGTTATCACAACATCAATGACCAGCAGATCACCTCGGACGCGTTCAGCCTGAAGCTCGAACACGACTTCAACGACGCCGTGTCAGTGCGCAACTTCACCCGCGTCGAGCGCGTGCGCCAGGACCTGCGCGCCTCCGGCCCCGAAGGTGCCCAGGCCGGCTGCCTGGCCAGCGGTACCCAGATAACGGGCGCGCCTTGCGCCGCCGGCCTCAAGCCTGGCTATTTCCAGCCAAGCGGCGGTTCGCTGGGCAACGAGCGCAACACCCAGAACAAAATGTTCACCAACCAGACTGACGTAACCAGTCACTTCAGCACGGGTTTCATCGACCACACACTGGTCACCGGCATCGCCATCAGCCGCGAGGAATACGAGGCGGATACCGGCAAATGGCTGACCAACAGCAACGGCAGCACGATCGTTCCGCCGCCGGTCAGCTTCAGCGACCCCAACTCGGACTGGACCGGCCCCGTCAACTTCACCCGTGCGGCCCACGTCGACGGCGCGCTGAACAACCGCGCCGCCTACGCCTTCGACACGCTTAAACTCAACCCGCAATGGGAAATCAACGGCGGTTTGCGTTACGAGCACAATGCCGGCAGTTCGGTCACCAATGCCTACTCCAGCACCGGCGTGGAAACGCCCGGCGTTCGCTACGGCCAAGCGGACGACCTGACGTCCTATCGCCTGGCACTGGTGTACAAACCGGTGGAAAACGGCAGTTTCTACATCGCCTACGGCAACAGCAAGACGCCGTCGCAAGCCAGCGTCAATGGTGGCTGCTTCACCCCGGCCAAAACGTCCAGCGCGCCCACCAACAACTGCAACGTTGCCCCGGAAACCGCCGTCAGCTATGAGATCGGCACCAAGTGGGACTTCCTCGACAATGCCTTGTCGTTCACCGGCGCGATCTTTCGCAATGACCGCACCAACTACAAAGTCGCCGATCCCGACCCAACCAACCTGAGCGGCACGCAGTCGCTCGACGGTAAAGCACGTGCAGATGGCGTGGCACTCGGCTTGAGCGGTGCGATCACGGACAAGTGGAAGGTCTTCGCCAACTACACCTACCTGGATACCCGCGTATTGCGCAGCGCCAGCGACTTCACCCTGGCCACCACCGGCTTCGACGCGCAGAAAGGCGAGCCGCTGCCGTTCACGCCCAAACATGCGGCCAGTCTTTGGACGGTGTACGACCTGCCCTACGACTTTCAGGTGGGCTACGGCATCACGGCGCAATCCAAGCAGTACCTGGTCAGCGCCGCCGGGGCACCGACTGCGCCGGGCTACGCCGTGCAGCGCGCGATGCTCGGCTACAAGGTCAACAAACAGTTGAACCTGCAGTTGAACGTCAACAACCTGTTCGACAAGGAATACCTGACGCGCATCCGTAACAACGGCTGGGCGGTGCCGGGTGATGGGCGTGCGGCGGTTGTTTCGGCTGACTATACGTTCTGATTGGGAGGGGGGTGTTTTGGGGGGTATATCCGTTGTTTGGGTGATGACTGATATGGGTTCCGCCCTTACGGCGGGCCACTTTTGAAAAGAGCCCAAAAGTAACCAAAAGGCTCTTGCCCCACCACTCGGCACCTCGCTTAGGCTCGGTGTGCCTAAGATCAAAATCAAAAGCAAAGCACGGCGGCCTGGTAGCCGACCTGATTCTGGAACCTGAACTCAATCAAATGTGGGAGCGGGCTTGCCTGCGATGGCATCAACTGGTTATGCCTGATACACCGAGTTGTCTGCATCGCAGGCAAGCCAGCTCCCACAGAAAAGCCAAGCAGTGCGGTGGTGGAGGCTGAACTCGGTCAACTTGTGGGAGCGGGCTTGCTCGCGAAGGCGGTGGGTCAGCGACACATGAGCTGACTGACAAACCGCATTCGCGGGCAAGCCCGCTCCCACATTTGGATCTCTGTGCTTCAGACAGAAGTGTGTTGCTGTGCTGCTTCTACCACTCAGGTCGGCTACCACGCCGCCGTGTTCTGCGTTAGCCAAAAGTGACCCGCTGTAAGAGCGGAACCGCCAGCCGCCGTTACCGCAGCAATGGATATACACCCCCTCCCACCAAAGCCATTCGGTTTTCCGAACACCACACCCCGAACCATTCGGTTTGCCGGACCAAACCACCAAACCCCTCCCGTCACGCAAACTTAATCCCCATATAAATCAACCAGATAACCTTTTATCCCTGGTATGGCACGACTCATGCTCTACACTCCCTGACGATTGCCTGCGACGCTTCAGGAGCCGTCACGGGCATTCGCTGTACAAAAGAGAGCCGTTTAGCCGGCTTCATAAAAAAAACAAATGTCGAGGAAGTATTGATGCGCATCGTTCCCCATATCCTGGGCGCAGCTATCGCTGCTGCTCTGATCAGCACTCCAGTTTTCGCCGCCGAACTCACCGGCACACTGAAGAAAATCAACGACTCCGGCACTATCACTCTCGCTCACCGCGACAGCTCCATTCCGTTCTCCTACATCGCGGATGGCTCGGGCAAACCCGTGGGCTACTCCCACGACATTCAACTGGCCATCGTTGAAGCCCTGAAAAAAGACCTGAACAAACCCGATCTGAAGGTCAAGTACAACCTGGTCACCTCGCAAACCCGTATCCCGCTGATCCAGAACGGCACCGCGGATATCGAATGCGGCTCCACCACCAACAACGCCGAACGCGCTCAACAAGTTGATTTCACCGTCAACATGTTCGAAATCGGCACCCGCCTGCTGGTCAAGAAAGACAAGGATGGCAAGCCGTCCTACGCTGACTTTGCCGACCTGAAAGGCAAAAACGTCGTGACCACCGCTGGCACCACGTCCGAGCGCATCATCAAAGCGATGAACGCCGACAAGCAAATGGGCATGAACGTCATCTCCGCCAAAGACCACGGCGAATCCTTCCAGATGCTGGAAAGCGGCCGCGCCGTCGCCTTCATGATGGACGACGCCCTGCTCGCAGGCGAAGAAGCCAAGGCCAAGAAGCCGGACGATTGGGTCATCACCGGTACGCCACAGTCCTTCGAAGCCTATGCGTGCATGGTGCGTAAAGACGACCCGGCCTTCAAAAAGGCTGTCGATGACGCCATCGTCGGCCTGTACAAATCCGGCGAAATCAACAAGATCTACAGCAAGTGGTTCGAGAGCCCGATTCCTCCAAAAGGCCTGAACCTGAACTTCCCGATGAGCGACAAGGTTAAGGAGCTGATCGCTAACCCAAGCGACAAACCAGCCCCTGACGTAAAAATCTGATACCTGACTAAGCTTATCTCCTGAGGGAGCCAACCCTCCCTCAGGCGTCTGTTACTACCTGCTGGCTTTAATTTGGAACACTCGACCTGGCGGTTTTCGAGCCGATCGCGTGTGCCTGGCGTTCAACGTCGGGCGGGAAAGGATCTTCCCCAAGCGGGTGCTTGTACATCGATCGATTTCGAGGGGAGACCCTAATGAATTACAACTGGGACTGGGGCGTGTTCTTCAAGTCCACTGGCGTGGGCAGCGAGACTTATCTCGACTGGTACATCGCCGGCTTGGGCTGGACCATCGCCATCGCTGTCGTGGCATGGATTATCGCCTTGTTGCTGGGGTCCATTCTGGGCGTCATGCGCACCGTGCCAAACCGCATCGTATCGGGCATCGCAACCTGCTACGTGGAACTGTTTCGTAACGTGCCGCTGCTGGTTCAGCTGTTTATCTGGTACTTCCTGATACCCGATCTGCTGCCGCAAAACCTGCAGGACTGGTACAAACAAGACCTCAACCCGACTACCTCGGCCTACCTGAGCGTCGTCGTGTGCCTGGGCCTGTTCACCGCCGCCCGTGTGTGTGAACAAGTGCGTACCGGCATCCAGGCGCTGCCACGCGGCCAGGAATCTGCCGCACGCGCCATGGGCTTCAAGCTGCCGCAGATCTACTGGAACGTGCTGCTGCCCCAGGCGTACCGCATCATCATTCCGCCGCTTACCTCGGAATTTCTCAACGTGTTCAAGAACTCCTCCGTGGCGTCCTTGATCGGTTTGATGGAGCTGCTGGCGCAAACCAAACAGACTGCCGAGTTCTCGGCCAACCTGTTTGAAGCCTTCACCCTGGCCACGCTGATCTACTTCACCCTGAACATGAGCCTGATGTTGCTGATGCGCGTGGTCGAGAAGAAAGTCGCGGTGCCCGGCCTGATCTCCGTGGGGGGTAAATAATGGACTTCGATTTCAGCGGCATCATCCCCGCCATTCCCGGCCTGTGGAACGGCATGGTCATGACCTTGCAGTTGATGGTCATGGGTGTGATCGGCGGTATCGCGCTGGGGACGATGCTGGCGCTGATGCGCCTGTCGTCCAGCAAACTGCTGTCGCGTCTGGCCGGCGCCTACGTGAACTACTTCCGCTCGATCCCGCTGCTGTTGGTGATCACCTGGTTCTACCTGGCGGTGCCGTTCGTGTTGCGCTGGATCACAGGCGAAGACACCCCGATCGGTGCGTTCACCTCCTGCGTCGTGGCCTTCATGATGTTCGAAGCCGCGTACTTCTGTGAAATCGTGCGGGCCGGCGTGCAGTCGATCCCCAAGGGCCAGATGGCCGCCGCACAGGCGATGGGCATGACCTATGGCCAGACCATGCGTCTGATCATCCTGCCCCAGGCGTTCCGCAAGATGACCCCGTTGCTGCTGCAACAGTCGATCATCCTGTTCCAGGACACCTCGCTGGTTTACACCGTGGGCCTGGTGGACTTCCTCAACTCCGCCCGCTCCAACGGCGACATCATTGGCCGCTCCAATGAGTTCCTGATCTTCGCCGGTGTCGTCTACTTCATCATCAGCTTTTCCGCCTCGCTGCTGGTCAAGCGTCTGCAAAAAAGGTTTGCCGTATGATCTCTATCAAGAACATCAACAAGTGGTATGGCGACTTCCAGGTGCTGACCGATTGCAGCACCGAGGTTAAAAAAGGCGAAGTGATCGTGGTGTGCGGGCCTTCCGGCTCGGGTAAATCCACCCTGATCAAGTGCGTCAACGCACTGGAACCGTTCCAGAAAGGCGACGTGGTGGTGGATGGCACCTCCATCGCCGACCCGAAGACCAACCTGCCGCAACTGCGCTCGCGCGTGGGCATGGTGTTCCAGCACTTCGAACTGTTCCCGCACCTGACCATCACCGAAAACCTGACCATCGCGCAGATCAAGGTGCTCGGCCGCAGCAAGGAAGAAGCCACCAAAAAGGGCCTGCAACTGCTTGAGCGCGTCGGCCTTTCGGCACACGCCCACAAGCACCCGGGCCAGCTTTCCGGCGGCCAGCAACAACGTGTGGCGATTGCCCGCGCCCTGGCCATGGACCCGATCGTCATGCTGTTCGACGAACCGACCTCGGCGCTGGACCCTGAAATGGTCAACGAAGTGCTCGACGTGATGGTGCAACTGGCCCACGAAGGCATGACCATGATGTGCGTCACCCACGAAATGGGGTTTGCGCGCAAAGTGGCCGACCGCGTGATCTTCATGGACGCCGGCAAGATCATCGAAGACTGCCCGAAGGAGGAGTTCTTCGGCGACATCAGCGCCCGCTCCGAACGCGCGCAGCACTTCCTTGAGAAAATCCTGCAGCACTAAAACCGGCTTCGTTCTCTCTGTGGGAACCGTTTTGTGTGGGAGCTGGCTTGCCTGCGATGCAGACACCTCGGTCTATCAGTGACACCGAGGAGATCCTGTCGCAGGCAAGCCAGCTCCCACATGAACCGGTTCGCGGCAGGGCTGACAGCTCTGGTTGACCCAAGGCAACTGTGATGAAATGCGACCCCAACCAATTTCGCGCCGCACCGCCATCACTTGCCGTGAAACCTCGTCTGATTCGCCAACTGTTCCTGCCGCCGTTGATCATCGCCTTGATGATCGGCTTGGGTTATATCGGCTTCTGGGTCAGTGAGTATTACGGCATCAGTACCCTCAGCGACAACGGCGAACGCCAGTTGGAGCTGCACGCGCGCACCGTCGAAAGCGAACTGAGCAAATACACCTACCTGCCCAGCCTGCTGGAGCTCGAATCCAGCGTCTCCACGCTGCTGGCCGACCCGAACCAGGAAACCCGGCAGACGGTCAATGATTACCTCGAAGGCCTGAACCGACGCAGTCGCAGTCGGGCCATCTACGTGATGGACACCACCGGCCGCGTGCTGGCCACCAGTAACTGGCGCGATGCCGACAGTTACCAGGGTGAAGACCTGTCCTTTCGCGCCTATTTCCAGAATGCCGTGCGCGGCCAGCCGGGCCGCTTCTATGGCATCGGCAGCACCAACGGCGAGCCCGGCTACTACCTGGCTCACGGCCTGGAAGAACACGGCAAGATCATCGGCGTCGCCGTGGTCAAAGTGCGCCTCGAAGCCCTCGAAGAGCGCTGGCAGCGTGCGCGCCTCGAAGCGTTCGTGAGCGACGAGAACGGCATCATCATCCTCTCCAGCGACCCGGCCCGCCGGCTCAAGGCCGTGCGCCCGCTGAGCGACGACACCAAAGAACGCCTGGCCCACAGCCTGCAATATTACTGGGCGACGCTTAACGAGCTGGAACCGCTGGCCCGTGAGCGACTCAATGAGGGCACCGAAAAGCTGACCTTCCCGGCCAACAGCGAAGTGGTCAACGACGAGCACGAAGTCAGCTACCTCGCGCAAACCCGCCCGCTCAACGACACGCCGTGGAATTTCACCCTGCTGACGCCGCTCAATGAGCTGCGCCGCGCGGCGATCAACCAGGGCATTCTGGTCGCTGTCGCATTCGGCCTGGTGGCGTTTTTGCTGATCGCCTGGAACGAACGCCGCAAGGTGATCGCCACCCGCCTCGCCGCGCGGGAAGCCTTGCAGGAAGCCAACAGCCAGCTGGAGCGGCGGATTGCCGAACGCACCGCCGACCTGCGTGCCAGCAACGAACGGCTCAAGGGCCAGATTCGCGAACGGCGCCAGGCCGAAGAAACCTTGCGCCGCGCCCAGGACGAACTGGTACAGGCCGGCAAACTCGCCGCCATCGGCCAGATGTCCACCAGCATCGCCCATGAGTTGAACCAGCCGCTGGCGGCGCTGCGCACGCTGTCGGGCAATACCGTGCGCTTCCTCGAACGTGGCGCGCTCGACACCGCCAGTGCCAACCTCAAGACCATCAATGAACTGATCGATCGCATGGGCCGCATCACGGCCAGCCTGCGCTCGTTTGCACGGCGCGGTGATGACCAGGGCGAAGCCAACCTCGGTAAAGCTGTGGACGCCGCGTTCCAGGTGCTCGGCGCTCGTCTCGACGGCCTGCCGCTGACCGTGCACCGCGACTTCGCCAACGCTCAATTGCAGATCGACCAGACGCGCCTGGAGCAGATCCTGGTCAACCTGATCGGCAACGCCCTGGACGCGATGCAGGCGCAACCTGCGCCCGAACTGTGGTTGGATGGCCAGGTGCTTGAGGGCAGGTACCGCCTGCACGTACGCGACAACGGGCATGGCATCGACCCCGAAACGCGCAAGCATTTATTCGAACCGTTCTTCACCACCAAACCCGGCGAACAAGGCCTGGGCTTGGGCCTGACCCTTTCCGCCAGCCTCGCGGCGGCCACCGGCGGCAACCTTGCCGTGGAACATCCGGCCAGCGGTGGTACTGCCTTTGTCTTGTGCCTGCCGCTGGTGGGCACTCAAAAAGCTGAGTCGACATGAATACAGACACCCCAGCCGCAAAAGACGACCTCACCGTTCTGATCGTCGAGGACGATCCCCATGTGCTGCTCGGCTGCCAACAGGCCCTGGCGCTGGAAGACATTCCCAGCGTGGGCGTGGGCAGTGCTGAAGAAGCTCTCAAGCGCATTGGCGAGAACTTTGCCGGCATCGTCATCAGCGACATTCGCCTGCCGGGCATCGACGGCCTCGAGCTGCTGACCCGCCTCAAAGCGCTGGATAAAAGCCTGCCGGTGGTGCTGATTACCGGGCACGGTGATATTTCGATGGCCGTCGGGGCCATGCGCAATGGCGCCTACGACTTCATGGAAAAACCCTTCTCCCCCGAACGCCTGGTCGACGTGGCGCGCCGCGCCCTGGAGCAACGCGGGCTGGCGCGAGAAGTGTGGTCGCTGCGCCGCCAACTGGCCGAGCGTGACTCGCTGGAGGGCCGCATCATCGGCCGCTCGCCGGCGATGCAGAACCTGCGCGAACTGATCGCCAACGTCGCCGACACCTCGGCCAACGTGCTGATCGAAGGCGAGACCGGCACCGGCAAGGAACTGGTCGCACGCTGCCTGCATGATTTCAGCCGGCGCCATGCCCATCAGTTCGTTGCCTTGAACTGCGGCGGCCTGCCGGAAAACCTGTTCGAAAGCGAGATTTTCGGCCACGAAGCCAACGCCTTTACCGGCGCCGGCAAACGGCGCATCGGCAAGATCGAGCACGCCCACGAAGGCACACTGTTTCTCGATGAAGTGGAAAGCATGCCGATCAACCTGCAGATCAAACTGCTGCGGGTGTTGCAGGAACGCACCCTTGAACGGCTGGGCTCGAACCAGAGCGTGGCGGTGGATTGCCGGGTGATCGCCGCCACCAAATCCGACCTCGATGAGCTGAGCCGCGCCAGCCAATTTCGCAGCGACCTTTACTACCGCCTCAACGTGGTGACCCTGGAACTGCCGCCGTTGCGCGAACGTCGCGAAGACATTCTGCAGTTGTTCGAGCACTTCCTGCAGCAATCCTCCTTGCGCTTTGATCGCACCGCGCCGGAGCTGGACAACCAGACCGTGTCGACGCTGATGAGCCACGACTGGCCAGGCAACGTGCGCGAACTGCGCAACGTCGCCGAGCGCTTTGCCCTGGGCTTGCCCGCCTTCAAGAAAAGCGGCAGCGGCAACAGCAACCACGGCCTGGCCTTCACCGAGGCGGTGGAAGCCTTCGAGCGCAACCTGCTCAACGATGCCCTGCAGCGCAGCGGCGGCAACCTGACCCAGGCCAGCCTGGAACTGGGAATGGCCAAGACCACCCTGTTCGACAAGGTCAAGAAATACGGGTTGAGCCACTGATGGATCTATTGCTGAAGGCCGCCATTGGCGCGGCGGTGGTGTTGATCCTGGCGGCGCTGGCCAAGACCAAAAACTATTACATCGCGGGGCTGGTGCCGCTGTTTCCGACCTTTGCGTTGATTGCGCACTACATCGTCGGCAAGGGCCGCTCGGTGGAGGACCTGAAGACCACCATCGTGTTTGGGATGTGGTCGATCATTCCGTATTTTGTGTATTTGGCGACGCTGTATGTGATGGTCGACCGCCTGCGCCTGGAGGCGTCACTCGCCGTGGCGGCGGTGGCGTGGCTGATGGCGGCGACGGTGTTGGTGAGTGTGTGGGTTCGCCTCCATACCTGACACACCGGGGTAAAAAATGTGGGAGCTGGCTTGCCTGCGATAGCGGTCTGTCTGTGCCAGCTGAGTTGGCTGATACGCCGCTATCGCAGGCAAGCCAGCTCCCACATTTGGATCAGTGGTGAGCCTGATAGATCAACGCACGATCTTGTCCACTTGAATCCCCAGTTTTTTCAACCGATACCAGAAGCTTCTCTCTGAAATCCCGATCTTCGCCGCCGCCGCAGCCTGCACGCCGTTGCTCTCGTGCAACGCCGCCAGGATGTAGGTTTTCTCGACGTCCGCCAGCGCCGCGTCCAGGTCCGCAGGCACGCCAGGGTTGTCACCGAGCAGCGCCGTGACGCCGTCCTCTGCCGGTTTTGAAGCAAACAGGTAGGCCGGCAGGTCGATGTCTTCAATCACCGGTTTGGCCGCAACGATGGTTGCGCGCTCCACGCAGTTTTGCAGCTCGCGGATATTCCCCGGCCAGTTGTAAGCCGCCATGGCCTGCAAGGCCTCCGGGCTGAACCCGGTGATGCGTTTGCCGGCGGTGGCGCTCAGGGTCTGGGCGAAGTGCCGGGCCAGGGGCACGATGTCCTCGGCGCGTTCGCGCAGGGCCGGCAGCGGGATCGGAAACACATTCAGACGGTAATACAGGTCTTCGCGAAACTCTTTATTGGCCACCGCGTCCAGCAGGTTCTTGTTGGTGGCGGCGATCACCCGCACATCCACCTTGCGCTCGCGCGGGTCGCCCACCGGCTCGATCACCCGCTCCTGCAACGCGCGCAGAATCTTGGCCTGCAACGCCAGGGGCATATCGCCCACCTCATCCAGAAACAACGTGCCCTTGTCGGCCTGCATAAAGCGCCCGACCCGATCCGCCACGGCACCGGTGAAGGCGCCCTTGCGATGACCAAACATTTCACTTTCCAGCAAGCCTTCCGGAATCGCCGCGCAGTTGACCGCTACAAATGGCTTGTCGGCACGGCTGCCGTGTTTGTGGATCGCGCGCGCGACCATTTCCTTGCCGGTGCCGCTTTCGCCAGTCAGCAGGATGGTGGCGTTGCTGTCACGCACCGAATCGATTGCATGCAGCACTTGGCGAAACGCCGGGCTGTCACCCACCAGGCTGTCGAACTGCGCATGGTGATCGAGTTCGGCGCGCAGCCGCGCGTTGTCGCGCATGATGTCGCGAAACTGCAAGGCCTTGGCGACGGTGATGTCCAGTTCGTCGATGTCGAACGGCTTGGCAATGTAGTCATAGGCGCCGTTGCGCATCGATTGCACGGCGTTTTTCACCGTGCTGTAGGCGGTCATCACGATCACCGGCAAATCCGGGAAACGCACCTTGATCTCGGCCAGCAGCGCCGGGCCGTCCATGCCTGGCATGCGCCAGTCACTGATCACCAGGTCGATGTCTTCCTGCTCCAGCACCTTGAGCGCGTGCAGGCCGTTGCTTGCGGTGAATACCTGAATGCCGTTCTGGCTCAAGGCCGACGACAGCAAGTCGCAGAGCTTGGGCTCGTCGTCGACTACCAATACGTTATGCGTCATGACCATCCTCATCATCGCCGTCGTCATCACCCTGGGCCGGAATGTACAGGCTGAAGGTGGCGCCGGCATCTTTCTCACTGGCACATTCAATGCTGCCGTCGTGACTTTCCATGATCGAATAGACTTTTGCCAGGCCCAGGCCCGTGCCCGAGGCCTTGGTAGTGACGAACGGTGTGAAGATCCGCTCGATCATATCCGCCGGGATGCCCTGGCCGGTGTCGGCGATGCTGATCACCGTGTTGCCGTCGACACTGCGAATGCCCAGGGTCAGGCGTCCGCCTTCGGGCATCGCGTCGATGGCGTTGAGAATCAGGTTGAGGCACGCCTGCTTGAGCTGTTTGGCATCGGCATAGATCGTCGCACCGGGTGCCTGGTCGTCAATCTGCGCGTCAATGTTATGCGTGGACAGTTCCGGGCTGCAGAAACCGAGAATCTCTTCCACCAACGCTCGCGCCGGCTGCAGCACACGCAACGGCGGGTTGGGTTTGGCAAAATCGAGGAATTCGGTGATCAGGTCGTTGATGCGGCTGACCTCGCTGATCACGTATTCCAGGTGGCGCTTGTCGGTTTCCGCCAGGTCGGCGCGACGGTGCAACAGTTGGGTCGCGGTCTTGATGATGCCCAGCGGGTTGCGGATCTCGTGAGCCAGGCCCATGGCGACTTCGCCCAGGGCGTGCAGCCGATCGCGACGGCGCAACTGGGCTTCAAGGTGATGCAGTTCGCCCAGGCGCTCGGTCATGTGGTTGAAGGTGCTGCTCAACTGCGCCAGCTCATCGCCGCCACTCACCAATACGCGGTGTTCGTAATGCCCCGAGATCACCGCGTCCACGCCTTGGGACAAATCACGCAGCGGTTTGGTCAGGCGCCGCGACACCAGCACGCCGGCGCCCAGGGACAATGCCGAGCTGAGCAGGAAAATCAGTACGAACAGGTTGCTCTGATTCACCAGCCCGACCAGGCTGGTATGGCGTAGCAGGCCGCTGAAGATCACCCCTTGCAGGTCGCCGGCATCATTGAAGATGGGCCAATACAGACCGCTGTAGTTGTTGGTGAACTGCTCGCTCGGCTGCTTGGTGGCGCGCATGGCCGTTTCGACGTCCTTGGGAATGCGCGAGGGGTGGTTTTCGAAACGCTGGGTCGAGAAGATTTCGTTAAAGCCCGACGGATTGGCCAGGTACAGGCGCAGGTCGAGGGAATGCACATCGGCCACGCTGGTGAGGAAACTGCTGTCCAGGTAAGTGGCCACCAAGAGCAGGTAGTCGACGCCTTCCTGGGTGGTTTCGAAGGTCGAGACCACCAGGCCCGTACTCACGCCCGCCACCTGCACGGTTTGCAGGACGGCGTTGCTGGTCAGGTCGATCTGCTTGACCACATCGTCGGAGGCCGTGCTGAACACGACCTTGTGATCACTCACGCGAATCAGCGCGACCACGTCGATGTCCGTGGCGTCGGCAATGTCGGCGGTCAGCCGGTCGTGCTTGGCGGCCTGCTTGTTCGAAGGCGGGCTGGTGTAGCGCAGGAACAGCTTGGCCATGCGCGCGTTGTCATGAAGGATGTCGCCGATTTCGTCCTTGACGATCTTGGTCGACTCTTGCAGCCAGATACGCACGTTACTGTCGAAAATCTGCGACAGCGTGGTCGCCGCCAGCTCGGCGGCGATCATGGTGGGAATAACGCTGACCAGCCAGAACGCCAGCACCAGCTTGCGCTGGACGCTCCAGCGCGAAATGGCAAAGGGGCGGGCTTTCTGGCGGGTTTTGGTGATCATCAGGTTTCGCTTATCGCAGCAGCCATGGCAGGGTCGGAACGGTCCGGTCTCAGGTACATTTTCACGAGCTTGAGCAGGCTGTTGACCAGCCGGTTACGGTGACGGAAGAACATGCTGTTGCCTTGGAACTCGCACCCCAGGCGCAGCTTACTGGCATACCCTTCCTGACCGCACTCGTACACAGGGATATTGTGCTGAATACAGTAGTCGACGTTGGTCAGCCAACTGCGAAAGTACAGGTTGTATTCGCGGCTGAATGCCATGTCATGCCCAAAAAACTTGTCGATCAGGCGGTGCTGGTCCAGCAGGATCAGATTGAACGCCACCAGGTGCTCGTCCACCCAATAAAGAACACAGACCGCACGCCCTTCAAGCCGTTCGAGGATGCCGGTGAAGTAACGCGCCGGCAAACGTTCGAACTGCAGCTGCGAGCGTTCGAGCGTGGCCTCGTACAAGCGCATGACATCCGGCAACACATCATCAATATTGCGCCGCCACTCCACGCGCGGGCCCGGCGCACGCAGTTTACGGCGCAGGTCCTTGCGCGTCGATTTGCACAATGAGCCAAGGTAGGCGTCTACCGAACCGTAGGGCACCGAGAGCAGACCGCTGGGCAAACTCGGCATGCTCTGGAAACCTGCGCTGCGGCAACTGGTCGCCCAGTGCGAGTCGTCGGTCGGTACATCTTTGACCGCCACCAGGCCAATCCCGAAGGCACTGGCATCCTGTCGCGCGGCTTTCAGCAACTGCTTGAGCAACACAGGGCGTCGCGTCTGGGGTATGCCGCTTGCAATACCTGCATCGCAACGCTCGGCTATCGGCGAGCCAATGGCATACAGCGGCAAGCGTAAAACACCCGGCCACAGTCGCTCCAGGCGTTCGGTAAAACGCTTGCCGGCGCCCGACACCGTGGTGTCGAGGCGATAATGCGTGATGAACGCGGCGGCCACTGCCACCAGCGTTTCATCTTCGTAAACCGCCAGGTAGCGCCATTTGAAGTCATCAATGGCCGCGTTTTCCACGGCGACGTAAAAATCCCAATCCTCCAGCGCACCGGGAAAACAGTCGTTCCAGGCACTGCGCTGGATTGCCCGGATAGTCGAGAAGGCTTGAGCGGTGATCACGTCGCGTCCTTAGGCTTAAGCCCGCTGTCGATAGTCTACGGGCGCCTGGATAGCCTCGGCATGTTGCTCGACAAACTCGGCGCTCAACTCGATCACGCGTCGGTATTGCAGGTCGACGGTGATCATGTGGTAGCAGTTGTCCAACAGAATCTTGGTCACGGGGCCGCCCAAATGGCGTTCCACGTAATCGGCGTTCCAGCGGCTGGTGATGTCGTCCTCAATGGAGTGCAAAACCAGCGCCGGTACCTTGACCTCGGGCATGCGTTTCTTGACCACGGCGTTCATGCGGTGCAACTCGCGCACCGTAATGCCTTCCATGGTCAGCAAACCGGCTTCACTGCTCTCCCCTTCCTTCATCTGGCGCTCGACGATGGCCCGCAGGCGCTCGTTCTTGATGCCGTAAGGCGGCTTCTCTTCGAAGCGACAGATGTGTACGCCGAATGGAATCTTCATTAACAACGGCGTCAGGAATGCCAGTTTGTTAATGCTCCAGCCGTCGTACTTCAAGGTGGTGGAATACATCAACAGCCCGGCGACTTGCCCAGGGTGTTCGGCGGCCACGTACATCGACATCACCGCGCCCATGGACAAGCCACCGACAAACACTTGCTCGTGGCGTTGCTTGACCTGCACGAAGGTGTTGCGCACGCCTTCGTACCAGTCCAGCCAGCCGGTAGCTTGCAGGTCGCTGTTGTCGCCGCAATGCCCGGCCAGGGTGGGCACGTACACCGTGCAGTTACCCGCCTTGGCCAAGCCTTTGGCGACCTGACGCAATTCCGTCGGGGTGCCGGTCAGGCCGTGGATCAACAGGATCCCGACCGGACCTTCACCGAGAACGAAGCCGGCATCACCTTCACCGAGGTCGATCCCGGAGGCATTCACCGTTTGGTCGCCCGTACCAGCAGTTGCTCGAGCAGCTTCAAGCCCAGGTCGATTTCCGGGTAGCTGATTTCCAGCGACGGCGCCAGGGTGATCACGTTTTTGTAGTAGCCGCCCACGTCGAGGATCAAGCCGAGTTTCTGGCCATCGACGACCATGTCGCCCTTCATGCCTTCTTCAACCATGTAGTCCAGGGTCGCCTTGTCTGGCGTGAAGCCATCCGGGCCACAGATTTCGCAGCGCAGGGCCAGGCCCAGGCCATCGACGTCGCCGATGATCGGGAAACGTTTCTGCAGGTCTTGCAGGCCTTCCAGGAAGTATTTGCCCTTGGCCATGACCATCGCGCCGTAGTCGACTTCGCTGGTCATCTTGAACATTTCCAAACCTACCGCCGTGCCCAGTGGGTTGGAGGCGAAGGTGGAGTGCGTCGAACCTGGTGGGAAGATCTTCGGGTTGATCAACTCTTCACGGGCCCAGATGCCGCCCAGCGGGTTCAGGCCGTTGGTCAGCGCTTTGCCGAAGACGATCACGTCCGGCTGCACGTCGAAGTGCTCGATCGACCACAGTTTGCCGGTACGGTAGAAGCCCATCTGGATTTCGTCGGACACCATCAGGATGCCGTGCTGGTCCAGTACATGCTTGAGTTCGCGGTAGAAGTTCATCGGCGGGATCACGTAGCCGCCGGTGCCCTGGATCGGCTCGACGTAAAATGCTGCGTATTCGCTCTGGCCGACTTTCGGGTCCCACACGCCGTTGTATTCGGTCTCGAACAGACGGGCGAATTGCTGCACGCAGTGGCTGCCGTATTCTTCCTTGGTCATGCCTTTGGGGCCGCGGAAGTGGTACGGGAACGGGATGAACTGCGCGCGCTCGCCGAAGTGGCCGTAACGGCGACGGTAGCGGTAGCTGGAGGTGATCGACGACGCGCCGAGGGTACGGCCGTGGTAGCCGCCCTCGAAAGCGAACATCAGGCTCTTGCCGTTGGTGGCGTTACGCACAACCTTCAGGGAGTCTTCGATGGACTGCGAACCGCCGACGTTGAAGTGCACGCGACCGTCGAGGCCGAACTTCTTCTTGGCGTCGACCGCGATCATTTCCGACAGCTCGATTTTGCCTTTGTGCAGGTACTGGCTGGCGATTTGCGGCAGGGTGTCGATCTGCTGTTTCAGCGCGTTGTTCAGGCGCGGGTTGGCGTAGCCGAAGTTGACGGCCGAGTACCACATTTGCAGGTCGAGGTAGGCCTGGTCTTCGGTGTCCCACACGTAGGAGCCTTCGCAACGACTGAAAATACGCGGCGGCTCGATGTAGTGAACAGTGTCGCCGTAGGAGCAGTACTTGGCTTCTTTATCCAGAAGGATCTGGTCTTCGGCAGTGGCGATACGGATATCAGACATGGTGGAAGAGTTCCTGGTTGTCAGCAGTAAAGGTGGTGGCGTTGGCCGCGATGCCCTGAGGCAGCTTGGCCAGCAATGCGGTCACTTCGGCGAAGGTGTCGAAGCGCGCGTGAGGAATGTTGTTGGCCTGGCAATAGTCGGCCAGGCTGCCTTTGGCAAAGACGAAGTCGGCGGTGGAAGCCACGCACATGTCGGACTTGCCGTCGCCGATCACCAGCACGCGCTTGTTGCGCGGGGTGGATTTGCACTTGCAGTTGCCGGAGGCGGCACGGCAGGCATCGCTGGAGTACGGGAAGTCGATGCGCCAGCTGTTCTGGTCGACCTGGCGCAGGCGGTTGGCGAGGATCGGCAGCAAGGTCACGTAGTTGCGCGACAGGATGCGCGCGATGCCTTGTTCGATGCCGTCGCTGACCACTTCGATGGTCGCGCCCAGGCCCATGACGTGATCGACGAAGTCCGGGAAGTCCGGGTCGATCTCGACGCTGTCGAAGTACGCCAGCAGTTCCGCCGGGGTTGCTTTGATCAGCGCCAGTTGGCGGCTCAGGCATTCGCGGGAACCGATATGCCCATCCAGCCATTCCTGTTCGATGGTTTCCCACTCGGGGCCGGCGAAGCGTTGGAGGACGTTGTCGATGACGTCGGTTGGGGTGATGGTCCCGTCGAAGTCACACACGATATGCCAGTGGATCATTGCCTTTCCTTGAGTTGGAGGGCTTGAAGAAAATCGCGCTCTTTGCGCTTGCAGGAGGGGTAGAGCAGGGATTGTGCCAACTGGCTAAAAGCCCGCAGGGCTGGGGTTTTGGCCGATGGCCCGAGTGTTTTGTGTCGCAGGAGCTACAATTTTTGTAGCTTGCTACAAACAAGATGAGTGCTTGCGTCAGGGACGCCCTTCGCGCGTGAATGCGCGCATGTTCAGATAAGGAAATGGCTCCATGTTCAAGGTTACTTCTGCTGTATTCGCCGGTTTGCTCGGGCTGTGGGGTTTTTCCAGTACGGTATTGGCCGACGGCATTACCGGCGAAGTGGGCGCGGGTGTCAGCTATCAACCCCACGACCCTACCGGCAGCCGCTACGAAACCCGGCCGATTCCCTACTTCGATCTGGACTGGGGCAGTGTCAGCCTGGGCACCGACGACGGCCTGACCTGGAGCGCGCTGAACACCAACGGCATTACTGCCGGCCCTTACATCAATTACCTGCCGGGCCGCACGGCCAATGGTTCGCTGCGCGGCTTGCGCGATGTGTCGGACATGGCGGAAGTCGGCGGCTTCATCCAATACGCCCCAGCCGAGTTCTGGCGCGTGTACGCGCAGGTCGGCCAGGCCGTGGGCGGCGGGCGTGATCAGAGTGGCGTGCTGGGCAAACTCGGCGGTGAGTTGGGTTACCCGTTGGGTGGCGGCATCATCGGCAGCACCGGCCTGATGGCGCACTTTGCCGATGCGCGCCAGACGCAGACCTTTTTCGGCGTTGACGACAAGGAGTCTGCGGCTTCGGGCATTCGGGCCTATAACGCCAGTGCGGGTTTCCAGAACCTGACGTTGACCCAGAGTTTTGAATTCCCGCTGGATACGCACTGGTCATTGTTGACCAGCGCCAGTTGGACGCACCTGGTGGGGTCGGCGGCCAACAGCACCATCGTCAAGCAGACGGGTGATGTGAACCAGGGGCAGGTGCAGACGGCGATCAGTTACAAGTTTGAATGATGGACTGGATGTGGGTGGCTGGCGGCCGGCCCACCGCCTTCGCGAGCAAGCCCGCTCCCACACTTGAAGCTCAGTGCATCAGGTGTACTCGGTCAAATGTGGGAGCTGGCTTGCCTGCGATGCAGGCACCTCGGTACATCAGGCACACCGAGTTGATGCTATCGCAGGCAAGCCAGCTCCTACAGAAAAGCAGATCTGCTTTTGCTTCAATCACTCAGGACAGGTACACAAGGCCGCGAAGACCCATCAGCCCTTGGCCTCACTGATGATCTGACGAATCGCTCCAACAAAGGCCTCAGCCGGCTGCCCCCCACTGACCGCATACTGATCGTTGAACACGATCGTTGGCACCGAAGTCACCCCTCGGGAAATCCACAGCTGCTCTTGCTCGCGCACCTCTGCGGCGTACTCATCGGAGGCCAGAATCTGCGCAGCACGGGTGACATCCAACCCAACACTTTCAGCAATAATCGCCAAGGTCGCAGGGTCGGACGGGTCTTGCCCATCGCTGAAATAAGCCTTGAACAGCGCTTCCTTCAGGTTGTACTGCAACCCTTCCAACCCGGCCCAATGCAGCAAGCGATGCGCATCAAACGTGTTGTAGATACGACTTTGCCCGTCAGTGCGAAACGCAAAGCCCACCGCCGCACCCAAGTCACGAATACGTGCACGGTTAGCCTGCGATTCCTCTGCGGTGGAGCCGTATTTTTCAGTGATGTGCTCAACGATGTTCTGCCCGATAGCCGGCATATTCGGGTTCAGCTCAAACGGCTGAAAATGAATCTCGGCCTGCACCTCAGCACCCAGCTGGTCCAACGCCTCAGTCAGCCCACGCAGGCCGATAATGCACCAGGGGCAAGACACGTCGCTGACGAAATCGATTTTCAGGGGAGTACTCATGGTGGGCAACCTCGCTGGCATTGATGCGCCGTAAACGTTGCACGATACACCAACTTCACAACACCTTCGAAGGCTGCCCTACATCAATCTGCGCCCAGTGCGCGGCATCTTCGCGATGGGCTTGCAGGTACGGTAACACCGCCGCCAGCAACGGCGCCTTGAACGCCTCCTGAAAACGATGCGCCAGGCCGGGAATCAACTTCAATTGGCTGCCCTGGATATGCGCGGCCAAATGCACACCGTGCATCACCGGCAGCAACGGGTCGGCAGTGCCATGCACCACCAGCGTTGGCACGCGCAATTGATTGAGCAGCGGCACACGGCTGGGCTCGGCGAGGATCGCCATGATCTGGCGCTTGACCCCGTCCGGGTTGAAGGCGCGGTCGTAGGACAGCGCGGCCTGATGCAGCAACACCTGGCGATCGTCCTTCACCAACGGGCTGCCCAACGCCGCCAGCAAGTCGGCCTGCTGCTCCAGCGCCACTTCACGGTTGGGCGCGCTGCGCCGCGACAGCAACTGCACCAACGCCGCACTCGGCGCCGGCAGGCCTTCGGCGCCGGAGCTGGTCATGATCAGCGTCAGGCTCTCGACCCGTTGCGGCGCCATGCCCGCCAGGTGCTGGGCGATCATGCCGCCCATGCTTGCACCCAACACGTGGAATTGGCGGATCTGCAACGCGTCCATCAAGCCCAGGGCGTCGTCGGCCATGTCGGTCAGCGTGTAGGGCGCCGCCACCGGCAGGCCGAGTTTGTAGCGCAGCACTTCGAAGGTCAGGTTGGCACTGGCCGGTGCCTGGCGCCACGTGGACAGGCCGACGTCACGGTTGTCGTAGCGAATCACCCGAAACCCTTGTTCGCACAGCGCCACGACGACTTCGTCCGGCCAGTGGATCAACTGCCCGCCCAGGCCCATCACCAGCAGCAATGCAGGGTCGGACGCACGGCCGATGCTCTGGTAGGCGATACTCACCTGAGCCAGGTCGACCGTTTGCGTCGGGACATTGACGTCACATCGAGAAGCCGCAAAAGACGGCAGGCCGAACAATAAAGCGGCCAGTAAACACAACACGCGCATGAAAAACACCGAAACACAGAACCCCAGTAGAGCGCGAGTCTGATGAAGTTTATTCAAGCGCGCTGCCACAGTTGCGTGACAGTTTGATGAACGGCGCCCAGCGGTCATGATCGACACGCCTTGCAACATGAGACAAACTCACGCCATTGCTGTTTTCCACAAATCGTCTTCATGGAGAGCCCGTGCTCGAAATCCGTCACCTCAAGACCCTGCACGCCTTGCGCGAAGCCGACAGCCTGGTCGAAGCCGCCGAGCGCCTGCACCTGACGCAGTCGGCGCTGTCCCATCAGTTCAAGGAGCTGGAAGAGCGCTTGGGCATGCAGCTGTTCGTGCGCAAGACCAAGCCACTGCGCTTTACCAGCGCCGGCCTGCGCCTGCTGCAACTGGCCGACGCCACCCTGCCCTTGCTGCGCGGCGCCGAGCGCGATATTGCGCGGCTCGCCGGCGGCACCGCCGGGCGTTTGCACATGGCCATCGAGTGCCACAGCTGCTTCCAATGGCTGATGCCGACTATCGACCAGTTCCGCGATGCCTGGCCGGAAGTCGAGCTGGACCTGGCGTCCGGCTTCGCCTTCGCGCCACTGCCGGCGCTGGCGCGGGGCGACCTGGACCTGGTGGTGACTTCCGACCCGCTGGAATTGCCGGGCATCACCTACGTGCCGCTGTTCACTTACGAAGCCATGCTGGCCGTGGCCAACCAGCACGCACTGGCGAACAAATCGTACATCGTGCCCGAAGATTTGCTCACCGAGACCCTGATCACCTACCCGGTGGAACGTGATCGGCTGGACATCTTTACGCGCTTTTTAGAGCCGGCCGACGTGGAACCGGCCCAGGTGCGCACCTCGGAACTCACCGTCATGATGATGCAGCTGGTGGCCAGCGGCCGTGGTGTGTGCGGCATGCCGCATTGGGCGCTGCATGAGTACAGCTCGCGCGGTTACGTGAAGGCCAAGCGGTTGGGCGAGAAAGGGCTGTTCGCGACGTTGTATGCGGGGATTCGTGCAGACATGCTGGACGCGCCGTACATGCGCGACTTTTTGCTGACGGCCAAGGACACGTCGTTTTCCACCCTCGATGGCGTCAGCGCAGTGCGCTAGCCGATACAGGTTAAAAATGTGGGAGCGGGCTTGCCTGCGATGCAGACGACGCGGTCTGACTGCAGCACCGAGGCGATGTTATCGCAGGCAAGCCAGCTCCCACATTGGATTGAGTTCCCACTTGGGATTTCAGTCGACCTTGAGTTCACGCCACATGTGGATCTTGTCGAAATAATCCTCGCCCACGCGCACCGCCAGCGGTTCCAGGCCGTACTGGATGAAGCCGCAGCGCTGGTACAACGCGAAGGCGGCGTCGTTGCCGGCGGTGACGGTCAGCTGAATCAACTTGAGGCGTGAGTGGCGGCGCGCCTCGCTGAGCGCTGCTTCTACCAGCTGGCGGCCCACGCCCTTCTGCTGATAAGCCTGGTTCACGTACATGCCGAACAAGGTCACCTTGTGCCGCGCTTTCTCACGGGGCTCGAACGCCAAGCCGACAATGCCGACCAATGCGTCCCCCTCAAAAGCCCCGAGCAGCCGGTCCAGCGGGCTGTCGACGCGCTTTTCCCACCAGCTCAAGGGCATCAGCGCGCGCTCCGCCACGCTGGAGGTGAACGCCTGCGGATAAGCGCCATACGCCTCAAGCATCAACGCCCGATAAGCCTCGGCGTCGTTGGCGCCAAGCGTGCGTACCATCATGCGTCGCAGGTCAGCGATGCGCGGTAAAACGGCAGGATCACGTCGCGCGTCAACGGCGCCAGTTGCAAACCGCCGTCACCGGCTGGGTCGATCCAGCGCACTTCTTCGATTTCGGCCGCGGGCGTCACCGCCACGTCGATGTGCACCTGGAACAGCTCGGCGTTCACGGTGAACCCAGGCTCATTGGCGGCAGGGGCCGAGAAGTGACCAAGGTAGACCGCTTGGCTTGGCTCGATGCGCAGGTTGAGTTCCTCAAACAGCTCACGGGCCAGGGCTTGGGCCGGTTGTTCGCCGGCGTCAATCTTGCCGCCCGGTTGCATGAACGCCTGGGTGCCGCGCTTGCGCACCAGCAGGGTTTGGCCGTCGCTGCCAATCAACAGCGCGGCGGCGATGCGGATAGTGGATGTCATGTAAAAACTGCCTTGAATGCAAAGGCGCAAGGATCACAGAAAGTGCGTTATTCGCAAAGCAATCCTTCATGCCCTGCTTTAATAAACACGCTGTACCTGGCGCCTTCCATCGTCTCAAAGGCAATCAACTTGTCCACCAGCGGCAGGTTCAGCACCTTGCCGGCGTTGAGCAACAGCATGCCGTTATCGGCGTTGAGGTTGCGCGCGAGCACCATGCCCTCCTCCAGCTCGCGGGTGCCCAGCACCCTGACGCTGGGGTCGCCCAGGGTCACGTCATTGAGGTACGTGGCGCAAACTGAAACAAAATCTTCGACCATGTCAGGGTCGTAAAGGCGACCGGCGTATTTGCGGATGTAGAGCAGCGCTTCGTCGCTGTTCATCTGGCGTTCAAGGATCAGGCCTTTTTGCAGCTCGATAAAGTCCACCGCCAGTTTCAACAGGCGCGAACCTGCGGGAATCGCGTCACCCTTGAGGTGATCGGGAAAGCCGCTGCCGTCCCAGCGTTCCTGATGATGGCGGATAAGCCGCGCTGCGTCTTTCATCGGTTCCAGGGTCATCAGCAACGATTCGCTCTGGGTGGCGTAAGCGCGATAACGCTCACGGTCGCTGCTGTGCAATAGGTCTGAAGGCGAGGCCATCATGCTGTCACTCCAGCTCAATTTGCCGATGTTGTAGAGCGCGGCAGCCATGGTCAGGTCGCGGTTACTGGCCTCATCTACGCCATGGGCCACACACCAGGTGCGCACCAATTCGATGATTTGACGGTTGGTTTGCTTGGCCCGCGGTAAGCGCAGGTTGGCCAGCAACGAGAACACCTCGGTGCCCGTGGCGTAGCTGTGTTTGAGCTCTTCGTAGGCCAGGTCGAGCATATCGGCGGTTTGCTGCAATTCACTGGTGCGAGAGGCAACACGTTTTTCCAGGGTGGCGTTGAGCTGCTTGAGTTCATCGTTCTGCGCCTGGATCAGCAGTTCCAGGCGCCCACGTTCGCGCTCCGAATGCTGATGGGCCAAGGACTGACGCAGGGCCAGCAGCAGCTCTTCATCGTTCCAGGGTTTGCTCAGGTAACGATAGATCTGGCCTTCGTTAATGGCTTTGACGATCAGCGTCAGGTCGGTCTCGCCGGTCAGCAGGATGCGCACCGTGTGCGGGTGGTGTTGGTGGATATGCGCCAGCAACGAGGCACCATCCATGTCCGGCAGACGCGCGGCGCTCATCACCAGGTCAATGGGTTGAGTGGCGAGAATGCCCAGGGCATCAGCGGCGCAGGTGGCGCTGTGCAGTTCGAAGGGCTCCAGGCTGAGCAATCGCTTGAGGCTGTGCAAAACATCCGGGTGGGCGTCGATCAACAGCAGCGCTGGACGGTTGGCATCGATAAAGGTCACTGACTCTCCCATGGGACACCTCGGATCGTCGATCTGCGTTCCTTACGGTCTGGGACAATGCCTCCTGGCGATTACCAGGTAGTTTAGTTGGTTTTTACAAAGTGATGGCCTTGCGATATCAACGCATAAAAAAAGCCGCTCCCAATGCTGGAGCGGCCTTTGAGGTGAAACGTGAATCCCTCACGCCTCGGCGTTTTTCGGGGTGCTGCCAAACGAAGCAAAGCGCTTGTTGAACCCGGCAATCCGGCCTTCGGCCTGAGTCTTGCGCTGCTGGCCGGTGTAGATCGGGTGCGAGGCGCTGGAGACGTCCAGCGGGATGTAAGGGTACGTGTTGCCATCGCTGTGTGTGTGGGTGCGCTCACTGTCGGCCGTGGAGCCGATCAGGAAGAACACGTCGGCGGCGGTGTCGTGGAACAGCACGGTGCGGTAGTCGGGATGGATACCAGTTTTCATAATGCCTCCGGGGCGTTTGAGTGCAATTAATGTGTTACACAGTAACACAAAATCATGCACCCAAACGAGAACCGATTGCAATAAGAATAGACCTGTCGCTTCTATGCAGCTTCCTGGAAGTCCATTTCCGGCGGCTGTTGCGAGAAGCCGCGCGTCAGGAAACCCAGGTAAACCAGGCCGATCGCCAACCACACCACGCCCAGGTAAATCGCCAGATGATCGAGGCTGATCATCAGCCACAAGTCCGCCGCGAGGCCGATGGCCGGGAACAGCAGGAACAGCATCAACTCACGCACGCCACGCGCTTTCGCGCCGATCCAGTAGTGAAAGATCACCGACAGGTTCACCAGGCTGAACGCCAGGAACGCCCCAAAGTTGATGAACGAGGTGGAGGTGGTCACGTCCAGCTTCAATGCCAGTAACGCCACAACCCCACACAACAGGATGCTGTTGACCGGCGTGCCGAAGCGCGCATGCAAGGTGCCAAAAAACGACTTGGGCAACACGCCGTCACGCCCCATCGCGAACAACAACCGCGAACCGCTGGCCTGGGCCGACAGCCCCGAGGCGAACTGGCCGACGATCAAGCCGATCAGGAAGATCGACACAAACAGGTCACCGCCGACATTGCGCGCGATTTCATAGGCCGCCGAATCCACATCGGCAAACTCGAACGACGGATGCGCGATCTGCACGAAATACGACACGCCAACAAAGATCAACCCGCCGATCAAGGTGATCAGCATGATCGCCCGCGGAATGGTACGCCGTGGGTCGCGGGTTTCCTCGGTCAGCGTGCTGACCGCGTCAAAGCCCAGGAACGAATAGCAGGCAATCGCCGCCCCGCTCATGATCAGCGGCATGTGCATCTGGCCGTTGAAGAACGGCGCGACGGTCCACAGCGGCTTGCTCGCATCGCCCCCGATGTAATGGATGCACAGCGCGACAAACGCGATCAGCACCAGGAACTGCACCAACATCAGCAGCGCATTAATGCCATTGGCCAGTTTCAGACCGATGATATTGATCGCCGTGGTGACGCCGATAAACGCCAGCACCCAGATCCATTGCGGCACCGCAGGGAATGCCGAATGCAGGTACGCCGCCCCGATCAACCAGATGGCCATGGGCAAGAACAGGTAGTCGAGCAACACCGCCCAACCGGCGATAAAGCCCAGTTTCGGGCTGATGGCCTTGCGCACGTAGCTGTAGGCGGAACCGGCCACCGGAAAGGCCGACGCCATGCGCCCGTAACTCATGGCGGTAAAGAACATCGCCACCAGGGCGGCCAGGTAAGCGGCCGGTACCATGCCGCCGGTGGATTGCGCGAGGATGCCGAAGGTGCCGAGCACAATGATCGGCGTCATATAGGCGATGCCAAACAGCACCACCGACCCTAACGACAGGGTGCGTTGCAAACGAGCCATGAGCGATTCTCCGCTGATTTATTAGATTTATGGCAGAACTGAAGTCGGTGACGCAGATGTCATTTTTCTTATGATCAAGCGTGTTTACTGTGGCGAGCGGGCTTGCCCCGCGTTGGGCTGCGAAGCGGCCCCATTACATTCACTGCATTTCTCCAGGCAAACCGCGGTTGCAGGTTTTAGGGCCGCTTCGCGCCCCAACGCGGGGCAAGCCCGCTCGCCACAAAGGGTCAGCCTTAATGGTGTGGGATCAGCAGTTCACGCGTCCCGTCCGTGCGCTCGATCACCTCACCCGGCAATTTCAAGCGCTGGTCGTCGAGGTAGCGGTAGTCCTTGCGAGCCGCCACCAGTTGGTCAAGATCCAGCTCGACAGTAAATTGCCCTTCCTCGCGCCCGGCTTCGAACAGCAGCGTGCCAATCGGGTCGACCAGGGCACTGCCGCCGGCGAACAACAGGCCGCCATCGCCCTCTTCCACGCGATTGACCATCAGCGCAAACGCCTGGTTTTCCTGGGCGCGCGCCATGATCGCGGTGCGGTGCGTGGGGCCGTAAGGGTCCATGTTGCCGTTGGTGACAATCAGCAGTTCGGCGCCCAGTTGCGCGTTGGCGCGGGCGGTTTCCGGGAACTCGATGTCGTAGCAGATCAACAGGCCGACGCGCACGCCGTTCCACAGGCAAGTGGCATAGCGGTCACCCGGCGTGAACACGCCGCGATCCGAGGCCCACAGGTGGGTCTTGCGATACCGCAGGGCAATGCCTTCGGGGGTGATCAGCAACGTGGTGTTATAGAATTGGCCGGCGTCGCTCTCGGCCATGCCGATCACCACGGCGATATTGCCTGCGCGAGCCGCCTCGATAACGGCCTGCACGGTCGGGCCATCCACCGGCTCGGCGATGTCGGCGACGGTCTCGGCGGACGGGAAGCCCATCAGGTGGGTTTCCGGAAATACGATCAGTTGCGTGTCGGCGGCGCAGGCAGCAATTGCCGCCAAGGCGCGCTCAAGGTTGTAAGCTGTGCCGTTATCACGACCTGCCAACTGGGCAAATTCGACCTTCATGGGAAGTCCTGTTGTTTTATCTGTGGCGCAGTATGCGCAGCCGCAACCGTCGGGGAAATCACGCCGCCGGGGTAACCCTATGGGGGTAGACGAATGACAGTCTCGCTGCAAGACATCGCCTGGCACCGTTCGGTGGGGCAAATGATAGACGCCCTCGACCAGGCCAACTTCTGGACCCAGCTCGTACGCTTGCTGGACAACTACGTGCCGTTCGACAGCTGGGTGGTATTGCTGTTCAGCAACGCGCACCGCCCGCTGGTATTCGCCGAATGCCCGGGCGCCGACGGCACGCCGGACCAGTTGTTCCAGGACTACCTCAACGGCCTGTACCTGCTCGACCCCTTCTACATCGCCAGCCGCGAACACTCACGCACCGGGCTGTTTCGCCTGGCCGAAGTCGCGCCGGAGCACTTTGAACTCACCGAGTACTACCAGCGCTACTTCCGCCTGAACGTGGTGGCCGATGAAATCCAATTCAATTGCCACCTGCCGGATGGGCGTACCCTGTGCCTGTCCCTGGGCTCCAAACAACGGTTTGACCCGCAGCAGATCGCCCTGCTGTCGCTGATCCAGCCCTGGGTCTTGAGTTTGCTGCGCCAGCGCCTGCCCTATGAACTCAATCAGGTCAGCGCCCCGCAGCCGCCGGTGCAAACGGATGACTGGGGCGCGCAACTCACCGCCCGCGAGCTGGATGTGGGCCGCTTGATGCTCAGCGGTTGCTCCAGCAAGGAAATCGCTCGTAAGCTGGAAATCTCTGTTGAAACCGTGAAAGTCCATAAGAAACACATGTACAGCAAGCTAGGGATCAAATCCCAGTCGGAGCTGTTCTCGATCTTTCTACAGGCGCAAAACGCCTAGCCGATGAGTGAACCCAAGGAAAACCGTATGAGCCTGTCGTTACTAAGCCGTTACGCCTTCTTTGCCGTGTGCGTCATTTTCACCCTCGCCAGCCTCCCCTTTATCGAACATGAATGGCTGTGGCCGATCACCGTGGTCACCGGCGTGCTCAGCCTGATCGGTCTACTCGACCTGCTGCAAAGCCCCCACGCGGTGCGCCGCAACTACCCGATCCTGGGCAATATCCGTTACCTGGTGGAGGCCATCCGCCCGGAAATCCGCCAGTACCTGCTTGAATCCGACAGCGATGCGCTGCCCTTCTCACGCGCGCAACGCTCACTGGTTTATTCGCGCGCCAAGAACGAAACCGCCGACAAACCCTTCGGCACCCTGATCGACGTGTATCAATCCGGCTTCGAATTCATCAGCCACTCCATGCGCCCAGCGCCGTTGAGTGACCCGAGCGCATTTCGCGTGATGGTCGGCGGCCCGCAGTGCAAGCAGCCGTACTCGGCATCGGTGTTCAACATCTCGGCCATGAGCTTCGGCTCGTTGAGCGCCAACGCCATTCGCGCGTTGAACCAGGGCGCCAAGCTCGGCAACTTTGCCCACGACACCGGCGAAGGCAGCATCAGCCCGTACCACCGCGAAAACGGCGGCGACCTGACCTGGGAACTGGGCAGCGGCTATTTCGGCTGCCGCACCAGCGACGGCCGCTTCGACCCGGAACGCTTCGCCGCGCAGGCGCAGAACCCGCAAGTGCGCATGATCGAAATCAAGATGAGCCAGGGCGCAAAACCCGGCCATGGCGGGATCCTGCCCAAGCACAAGGTCACCCAGGAAATTGCCGAGACGCGCGGCATCATGATGGGCGAAGACTGCATCTCGCCGTCGCGCCACAGCGCGTTTTCCACGCCGATTGAAATGATGCAGTTCATCGCCCAACTGCGCGAACTGTCCGGCGGCAAACCGGTGGGCTTCAAGTTTTGCCTGGGCCACCCGTGGGAGTTCATGGGCATTGCCAAGGCCATGCTCGAAACCGGCATCCTCCCGGACTTTATCGTGGTCGACGGCAAGGAAGGCGGCACCGGCGCCGCGCCGGTGGAGTTTACCGACCACATCGGCGTGCCGTTGCGTGAAGGTCTGCTGTTTGTGCACAACACGCTGGTGGGCCTGAACCTGCGTGACAAGATCAAGCTCGGCGCCAGCGGCAAGATCGTCAGCGCATTCGATATCGCCAGCGTTCTGGCCATTGGCGCCGACTGGGCCAACGCCGCGCGCGGCTTCATGTTTGCCATCGGCTGCATCCAGTCGCAGAGCTGCCACACCAACAAGTGCCCGACCGGCGTCGCCACCCAGGACCCGCTGCGCCAACGTGCGCTGGTGGTCCCGGACAAAGCCCAGCGCGTGTTCAACTTCCACCGCAACACCCTCAAGGCCCTGGCGGAAATGCTCGCCGCAGCCGGTCTGGATCATCCCTCGCAGCTGTCGGCCAAGCACCTGGTACGACGCATGTCGGCGACTGAAATCAAACTGTTCTCGCAACTGCATGTGTTCCTCAAGCCCGGTGAATTGCTCACCGGTGAAGTAAATGGCCAGTTCTATTCGCGCATGTGGCAGATGGCACGCGCGGACAGTTTTGAGCCGAATGACGTCGAAGCTGCGTGAGGAGACCGGCCATGCTCAAAGTCATCGCTGAAGACTTCATCAAGCCCGAACACGTGGAAACCGTACGCCCGTGGTATGCCGAACTGGTGGAAAAAACCCGCCTGGAACCGCTGTGTATTGCCTACGAACTGTTTGTCGATCAGAAAGACCCCGGGCACTTCGTGTTCATCGAGCTATGGCCCGATCAGGCCGCGCTGGATGCTCACTGCCAGAGCGAACACTTCACCCGGCTGGTGCCGCAGATCAATGCACATCAGGCCAAGCCCTGCCGGTTCGTGTTGATGGATGCGTTCTAAATTCCTTATTGCTGCTGAACCGGACCACCGACGGCATCGTTGAAACCAGGAGATTCACATGCCGTTACTCGACTTCGCCGCCCTCGCCGGGCAACTGCCCGACAGCTGGAAATCCACGCGCCTGGGCCAGGTAGGCCCGGCGCGGATCAAGGTGTTGCGCATGGATGAGCAGGCCTACGAGGAAGAAACCCACGCTTACAACGAAGGCCTGCTGGTGATCAGCGGCCAGTTGCGCTTGAGCATCGGCGACGAGGAAATCCGCGTGCAAGCCGGCCAGATGTACCTCGTCGAAGCCGGTATCGCCCACGCGGTCCTTGCCGGTAGCCAAGGCACATTGGTGATCATTGATGTCTAGAGACATTCAGTAATACCCAGCCTTTGCAATTGCTTACAAATACCGCCAACCTGCGCCCGCCCGACGTGCGGCGTGCGACAACGCCGCCGTGCACCTGTCATTACTAAACTATTTGTTCAAGAGCCCGCTGCCATGCTGAACGGACGCGACCCGCGCATCGATTTTTTTCGGGGCCTGGCGTTGATCTTCATTTTCTGGGATCACGTCCCCCACAACCCCCTCGGCCAGATCACCCTGCGCAATATCGGGTTCAGCGACGCGGCTGAAGTCTTCGTGTTCCTTGCCGGCTACGCCTCGGTGCTGGCCTACGGCAAGGTCCTGCAGCGCGAAGGCTACTGGATGGCCTGCTTGAAGATCCTGCGGCGCACCTGGGTGTTGTACGTGGTGCACATCTTCCTGCTGGCAATGCTGATGGGCATCGTGTTTTTCGCCAACAGCCATGTGGAAACCCGCGACCTGGTCGAAGAGATGGGCCTGACGCATTTCGTTACCCACCCGCAGCAAGCGCTGGTGGATGAATTGCTGTTGCGCTTCAAGCCGAACCTGATGGACCCGTTGCCCCTGTATATCGTGCTGCTGGCGGGCTTGCCGCTGGTTCTGCCGCTGCTGCTGCGCAAGACCTGGGCGGTGGTCGCGGTGTCGATGGCGGTGTACTTGCTGGCGCCGCACCTGGGCTGGAACCTGGCCGCCATCGCTGACGGCGTGTGGTACTTCAACCCGGTCACCTGGCAGTTTCTGTTTATCCTGGGTGGCGCGGCGGCCATTCACGGGCAACAACCCCGCGCGCAGGATAATCGGCCACTGCTGCGCCAGCCGTTGTTCGTCACGGCGGCGGTCTACGCACTGGCGGCGGGTGTGCTCACCCTCGCCTGGCGTTGGCCTGAGGTGCACGACGCGTTGATGCCAGCGGCCTTGAGCGAACTGCTCTACCCGATCAGCAAGACCGACTTGTCACCGGTGCGACTGCTGCACTTCCTGGCGCTGGCCTACGTCACCGCCAAACTGTTGCCCGGGCCTGCCTGGACACAAAATTGGCTGGCCCAACAGACCTGCCGGATGGGGCGTTATTCGTTGGAAGTATTCTGCCTGGGCGTCTTACTGGCGCCGCTGGCGGATATGCTCAACGCCCTGGCTGGCGATGCCTTCACTATGCAAATCGTCACCGCACTGGTTGGCGCCGCCCTGATGGCCGCGCTGGGGGCCTGGCTGGAATTCAACCAACGCCTGAGCCAATCGCCGCGCGTGGCCACCGCCTGAAAAACAAAAAGCCCCGATCCCGGGGCTTTTTGTTGTGCGCCTGAACGTCAGGCTTGAGCACGCGCCGCAGCATTGATCGGCTGCAACTTGAACACGTAGAACAGCACGGTCAGCAGCACCAGGAACACCGGGCCGACATACAGCGCCACGCGCGTGTCCGGGAAGTACGCCATCAGCCCAACCACCAGCACCAGGAACGCCAGCGCCAGGTACGAACTGACCGGGTACAGCCACATGCGGTACTTGAGGCCGGCTGCCTCGGCCGGGCTCAGGCTTTTGCGGAATTTAAGCTGAGCCAGCAGGATCATCAGCCAGGTCCAGATCGCGCCGAAGGTGGCGATGGACGTCACCCAGACGAAGACTTTCTCGGGGACCATGTAGTTGAGCAACACGCCCAGCAGCAGCACGAAAATCGACAGCAGCAACGCCTTGCGCGGTACGCCGTTGCTTGAGGTGGTGCCGAATGCGGCCGGGGCCTGACCGTTCTGCGCCAGGCTGTAGAGCATACGGCCGGTGCTGAAGATGCCGCCGTTGCAGGAGGACAACGCAGCCGTGATCACCACAAAGTTGATGATGCCGGCGGCGGTCTTGATGCCCAGTCGCTCGAAGGTCATCACGAACGGGCTGCCCTGGGTGCCGATTTCATTCCATGGGTAGATCGACAGAATCACGAACAACGCCCCCACGTAGAACAGCAGGATGCGCCAGAACACCGAGCCGATGGCGCTCGGGATAGTCTTCTGCGGGTTCTTCGCTTCACCGGCGGTAAGGCCGATCATCTCGACGCCCAGGTACGCGAACATCACCATTTGCAGGGACATCAACACACCGGTCACGCCATTGGGCATAAAGCCGCCGTGGGCCCACAGGTTGGAAATCCCCAGCGCCACACCGTCGTTGCCGAAGCCGAACGCGATGATGCCGACGCCGCCGATCACCATGGCAATGATCGTGACGATCTTGATCAGCGCGAACCAGAACTCGAACTCACCGAATGCCTTGACCGCAATCAGGTTGATCGTGCCCATGCTCACCAGCGCCGCCAGCGCCCAGATCCAGCGCGGCACATCGGGAAACCAGACGCCCATGTAGACGGCAACGGCGGTGATTTCTGCCACGCAGGTCACCAGCCACAGGAACCAGTAGTTCCAGCCGGTCAGAAAGCCCGCCAACGGGCCGAGGTAGTCCTGGGCATAACGGCTGAACGAACCGGCGACGGGGTTATGCACCGCCATTTCGCCGAGCGCGCGCATGATCACCAGGATCGCCAGGCCGCCAATGATGTAGGAGAGCATGATCGCCGGGCCGGCCATTTCGATGGCCTTGGCGGAACCCAGGAACAGGCCGACACCGATACAGGCGCCGAGGGCCATCAGGCGAATATGCCGTTCGCCCAGTTCACGTTTCAGCGGGCCGCCCTGAGCGGTCTCGCCATGGGGCAGCTGATTGCCAACTGGCATAGGGGTACAACCTCGTCTTGTTATTGGATATGAACCACCGAGCGTTGCGCACGCCAGGCCGGTAAGCCGGGGGCGAACTTCAACCAGGCCTGTTTCGTGGACAGGCACGTCCGGCAGCGCACAGCCTGCGGGATCGGCGGGGGTGCAGTATAAAAAGCCGACACTAGGGTCTTTCACTCTAAAAATGACTAAATTCAGCGATAAATCTGGGTAAATACGCCTTTTACAAGGAAGCATTACCTGCCTTTACGCATTTATCAGGTCATCGCGAGGGCCGCGAGTATTGCACAGTGATGGTGCAGCGTCATGCCTGGGCCGACGCCCTCTGGCTGTCAACGAAGGCTCTGGCCCAAGGCTTCGAGCTCGGCCACAGGCAAATCGGAAACGTCATGATCCCCCCGCCAACGGCACTCCCTCAGGATGATGCAATTGCATCCATGCACAGGGAAAATCAATGGACACGCCTACCGAGCGCCTCGAGCAGGGCCGCACCCGACGCCAGGAGGGTGACCAGCACATGGTCACTATCCTGATCAATCATTTGAATAGCACCAACGCCGAGCCGCTGCTGATACCGCCCCATTCGTCGCCAGGTTGCTGGCTGCAACTCTGGCGCCAGGCCATTAACCGCCCGCGCTTCATCGCCTGGGCCCGGCAACGGAACATCGACCTCGCCAGCCTGACCCTGGCCAATGGCACCCTGACAGACCGGACGCGACACACCTGGACCCTGTGGGACGACGCGCCAGGGCGCGCTCTGGCCCTTCCCCTGCTGACCATCGCCGACATACTCGACCCCGCGGCCACCGGCCTGCCGTACGGGCCGATGACTGCTGGCGAGAACACGCTGCAATTGCCCGCCAGCCAGGTGCTGCGGTTCTACGGTTACCCTCAGCCGCAGACCCGGGGGCAGCGAATGATCGTCATCCAGGCCCTCGATCAGCTCAACCCTTTCGCCAGCGCCAGCCCAACGCTGGCGGATGATTTCGAGCGGCTGAACCAAGACCTGCTGCAGCTGGCCGACAGCCTGGAGGCTGCTGCGAGCGAGGCGGGTTTCAACCCGCAAACCGCTCACCGCCACAGGCTGACCCTCGACTCCGGCTCTTTTGCAGCCAACGCCCAACAAACCGGCGCAGCGCTGTTGGATTACATCACCCGTCATCAGGACTTCCTGGCGCTGGAGCCGGTTCACGGCCTGCAGCCCGGCCATTACACATTCGATCCCGATACCCGCCAGCTCACCGGCCAGCGCGCCAATGGCACACAGGTAGCACTCGGCATCGAATGGCTGTTGCCGCTGCCACTGGCAGGCCGTCTCGAACAACTGGTCAGTGTGGCGCAACAGCTCGGCACCTCTATTCACCAGAGCGGCCAGTTCAGCGTGGCGCAGTTGCTGCAGTGCCATAACCTCGCAGTGCCCACCACGCCAGACGCGGCCAGGGCGCTGAGCCTGCGCCTGCGCGCGTCGCAGCCGCTGCAGGTGCTGCCGGTATGCGACTTCGCCGGTGCCGATATTGCGCTGATGCAGCAACGGCACTGGCAGCGCCTGGACCATGACCGCGACCATGCCGCGGCGGCTTTGCGCACGCTGCTCGAGGGCAAAGCCGCTGACGCCGTGATTGCCACGCACGCGCCATTGCTGCAGGCCTCGGCCGGCGACGCCCATTTGCATCCGGCGCTCGCACCTGCGCCGCGCACCGAAGCGCGCAGCCTCGCCCAGCTTCTGCAAGGGCACGGTCTTGCCGTTCCACGTACCGCCGGCGACGCCCTCGGTACGCTGCAAATCCTCGAAATGACCCTGCCGCGCAGCACTCAACACGCTGACTATCGACAGGGCTTGCCCTTAACGCCTGACCAGCGTGAGACCGTGCGAAATGCGGTCAACGCTTGGCTGCCGCGCACGAGCAGCAGGCTGTTGGAATATCTGGCGGGGCCCTTGTTGGCCGAGCTGTCGCGAAGCGCGATTCGCACCCAGGCCGACCGGTTGCTCAAGCTCATGCTCAGGCGCCCTCCTGCCCGGCAACTGGGGCGACGGTTGCTGGAGGCACTGGGCGGATACGGTCAACACCCGCACGAACACACCAACAGTGCCAGCCTTGAAAACCTGGTGCTGGCCGCGCTGATGATCGAACTCGACCCGCTGCAGGATGAACAGCGTTACGTCGTCGCGGGGTTCGACCTCGCCGAAAGCAGCCAATGGGGCCGCTCCCATGCGGCCCTGCGTGAAGACCTGGAACTGCACCTGATACGCAGCGGCGCCGTCTCGGCCGAGGCCACGCCGCTGGCCGCCCACCTGCTGCTCGCGGGGGCTGCGCCGGAGTTTTTGGTGCGAGAACTGCCGGCCACGTTGCGCTTCATGACCTCCACCCACTGGCTGGTGTTCAGCCAAGGCGTGGCGATGGCGCACAGGGTCGCGCCGGGCTCACCGCAGCACCTGAGCTACAACGATGTCATCGCCCTGGCGTCACGGGAGGACACCTCGCCCGAGCAGCAACAATGGCGCGAATACACCGCAACCCAAGGCCTGCTCGATTGGGCTGTCGCCCAGGGTGAGCTGACGCAACAGGCCGACGGCCGCTACCCGATCAGCGAGATCGACGCGGCGAAAGCCCGACTGCAAGCGCGCCTGGAGGCACTGAAAAGCGCGTTCATGACGTTCGCCAGCGACCTTCCGACGCGCCGGTCGGTGGCGCTCGATGACCTGCGAAAAGTCTTCCCGGGCCACCCTCGCATCAATACGCCCGACCTGCGCTGGGCGTTGGGGTCGCGCTTGCAACTGAACCTCGGCCTGGCGTCCAACGGCCCACCCCGTTGGCATAACGTGCCTTACCTCAGCGAGCACTCCCTGGTGGACTTGCACAGCCAGGGCTGGCTGCAGCCTTTTTCGCGCCACTGGGCATCGGTTCACCCACACCTGAACCTGAACCTGATGCGCAGCGCGTTCAGCCGTCTGGGGCATGTGAATACGCTGTTCGAGGCCGCCTTCGACGCCCACATTGATCGCCTTAAACAGGCGTACGCCACCACCATTCAGGACCTGTTGGCACAATTACCGCTGGCCGAGCGTGCCCGGCTGCCCATCGGCGAGCTGCAACTGCTGGTGCTGAGCAAGGCGGCCACCAAGCCAGAAGCCCTGGAAACCCGCGAGGAAAAAAGTGCCCGCGTCGGGCGCTTCGGCATCCTCCTGCGCTGCACCCTGCCCCACGCTACCCACGATTACGAGTTGTTCCCACTGCTCAACCGCCTGCATAAACGCAGCGGGCCCGCCCTGGTGTTTGACCTGGGCGGCAAGCCCCTGTCGGTCACCACCGGCCGACCAGGCTCGGTTCAACCCGTCAGCCGCTTGCACACCGGCAATCAACTCGCCATCGACTGGCAAGCCTACGAAACCGGCAGCGCGCCGCGGCCGAACGTGTTCTCCACCGTGGTCGTCGAGCAGCTGTGGCAGCAGGGCCCCACACCCGATGAAAGCGGCGCCCCGCAGTTCGGTTCGGCGGTCCTGCGCAGCATCACCCAGGCCATTGTCGAGCGGCATTTTTTTCTCGACGTCGAAGCCGCACGACAACAGGCGCATGGCGCGTCCGCCGAAGATGAGTTTGAACGCCACCACGAAGCGTTGACGCAGCGTCTCAAAATCCTCGTGCCGTTGTGGTCGTGCGGCCAGGACATCGCTTCGGGCGATCCACACCGCATGACCTATGGCAGCTACCAGTGCCTCCTCGACCTGTTCAGCCTGCTGATGCCCGCCCGTGCCTACTCGTCGGCCGGCCTGGCGGTATTGAAAAGCACTGCCCCGCTGCCAATAAAACTGCTGCAACTGGGCAAAGCGAGTACGCACCTGCTGCATGCAACCCTCAACCCCCTCGACCACATTCCCCGACTTGCCAGAGTGGCCCGCAACGGCCTGGTCAGGCTGGGCAACGACGCGTGGCACACCCTGAGGCAAGCCATCGAGCAAACCCAACGCTGGACCGCCAACACGTCGTTGCGCGAGTACGTGCGCTGGCTGTCCAGGGCCGACATCGGCATCGGTGCCGTGCTGGGCGGGAGCGACTTTTCGCGCATTGTCGCGGTGATGCGCGAAAAGCAGTGGTACGCCTTCGACCCTTTCAGCGCGAGGCCCTATGGGCCACCGCTGGGGAGCTTTCGTCTGGACAGCGCCCTGAGCGTGACACCGGTGCACTGCGTCAACGGTTACCAGGCGCGCGTCACCGAGCGCCTGTTTGACACTCCGCCATTGCTGATTCCCCGCGCCACCGCCACGGATTTACTGGTTGACGGTAAGGTCATGCGCCTTGAACACAGTGCCCCGACCCACTTGGACGACCTGGCATCGCCCGCCCATTTTCGCGTAGAGCACCATTTCGACACCCGCTGCACGCCCACCCGAAGAAAACGCAATGCGCCCCCATTCATCTGCTTCACCAAACGGCTGTCTGCGTTTGGCAACTCCATTCATCAACGCCGCGTGCAAGCGCTGGAACATATCCGGATCATTCCCGCGCCCCGCCAGGGCGGTGCAAAACAGCAACTGGCGTATCACCACACCGTTTACGAAGTCAGCCGTGACGACGTCGCCTTTGAGCTGACCCAGGTCGCGGCACCGCCGTTGATCTATCGCCGCCGCACGCTGGGCACGCTTGTCGATGAACCGCAATTCGGGCTGCCCGACGACCAACTGGACAACCTGCTGGGCCATGAAACCCGGGTGGTGGAACTGCAAGGCATCGCCGAAGGCATTGATGACACGCGCATCCTGCGGGCCATGGTGTTCGAACTCTCCCGGCCTGGACCGATCCCCGGCCCACGCTGGGTTGTCGAGGCCGACACCGGTGTGTTCTATGAAGTGATCCAGACCGCCAACCCGCCTGAACTGGTCTTCGATTACCTGGACTTCAGCCAGGGCGGCGAGCACGCGCGGCTGATCCACGCCTTCTGCGATTACAAGCGCGATTACCTGGACATCGCCGAACTCATGCCCACGCAACCACTGGTGGCGCTGCCGACGCTGGAGGTGCTGTACCGGCAACTGGCGGCCCGCGGTTTTTCTGACGGCACCTTGGCAAGGTTGCGCCATACCGCCAGTACCCTGACTCCCCTCAAACAACGGGAATTATTGTTGAACGCGTCCAGCCAGGGACAGCGTCTGGATGTGCATGTCGCCGCCAAACCCTTGCAGCTGGATATATGGCCGCCACGCCCGCTAGTAGCCGGCGGCCCCAGCGCCGCGCAGATCAACGAATACCTCGCGCAGAAAGCCCACGCCAGCACGCTGGCGTTGGTCGAAAGAACCGGAGTCGGCGCCGCCAACCTCGTTACCGATGCCGTTGACGACCTGGCGCGGTTGCGGATCGCAGCCCCCGTGGTGCTGTGGCAATACTCCCTGGTCGGGCAGCCCGACTACACCGAGATCATCCTCAAGACCGGCGCCGGCAATTGCGACCAGATGGCCCATGTCGCCCATGAACTGATCCGCACCAACGGCGGTGTCTCGCAGATATGGGGCTCGCGTCCGCCTACCCATGCCTTTGTGGTGGTCGGCAAAACGCCGTCAAGCCTGGTCGAGACCCAGGACTTCAAGGAGGACGACTGGCAAGGCCTGTGGATCTGCGACCCCTGGGCCCGGATTGCCTGCCCGGCCAATCAGTACCCGAACGTGTTTAACGAGCGGGTGCGTGACTGGTCCGGCCAGCACATGTCGGTTTACTACAAGGGCCAGTGGGAGCGAATCGAAAACTCCAGCTGGCTGGCGGACTGGAACCGCGGCCTGAAACTTTCATGGAGCTAGCAAGCCCGCACACAAAATCTTCACGGCGCATCACCAGCGACTAAGCTTGAACCAAGTCCGATCAATCTGCGTGAATGGATCAATCGACTATGGGCGCTTTATGGCAGACCGATTCGAAACCCGCTGTGGTCCAGACCGACAGTGCGGATCCACCGCCATTGCCACAAAGCCCCCGCTCTCGACGCCTGTGGTGGCGGCTGATCGGGCTGGTGCTGGTGCTCGCGTTGGTGGCCCTGGGGTGGGCCGCCAGCCGGGAAATACGCACCTCGCGCCTGCAGGCTGAACACCTGAGCCCTTTTGCCGCGTCACTGAGCTACCGGGTGGAGCCTGGCGCGAGTGATGCGATGGTGTATCCCGGCGAGGGTCCTTTTGACCGGCGCCTGGGCTACAGCGCGCTGAATGAGTTTTTGCCACGCCTGCTCAAACGCAATTACGTGATTCAGGCACAGTCGCGGTTTTCCCCGGCGCTGATGAGCTACGCCGAGCACGGCCTGTTCGTGCCCTACGCCGAAAAGGTCCAGGCCGGCCTGACCATCACCGACTGTCGCGCGGCGCCGCTGTACGCTTTCAGTTACCCACAGCAACTCTATGCAAGCTTTGCCGCCATTCCACCGTTGGTGGTGCACAGCCTGTTGTTTATTGAAGACCGCGACCTGCTGGACCCCAAGCGTCCAATGGCCAACCCGGCGGTGGATTGGCCGCGCTTTGCCAAGGCCGCCTGGTCGCAGGTGGCCAAACTGCTGCATCTGCCAGGGCAAACCGCCGGCGGCAGCACCCTGGCCACCCAGCTTGAAAAGTATCGCCATTCGCCCGACGGCCTGACGCTGTCCGGTGGCGAAAAAATCCGCCAGATGATGTCTGCCAGCGTCCGCGCCTACCAACCGGGACCGCAGACCCTGGACAGCCGGCAGAACATCGTGCGCGACTACCTCAACAGCGTGCCGCTGTCGGCGGTGCCGGGCCATGGTGAAGTGCACGGCATGGCCGAAGGTTTACGCGTGTGGTACGGCGCCGACTTCAACCAGAGCAATGCGCTGTTGAGCGGCAACGCGCCCAAGGACCTTCCAGCAAAAGGCCTGGCGCTGCGCGAAGTGCTGTCGCTGATGATCGCCCAGCGCCGCCCTTCGCATTACCTGACCAAGGGCCGCGATGAGCTGGCGCAATTGACCGACAGCCATATCCGCCTGCTGGCACAGAACAACGTGATCGATCCGGCGCTGGCCAAGGCCGCCCTGGCCAGCCATGTCACCTACCGCGACTGGCAGCAACAACCGACGCTCCAGCCGGTGGAAACCAACAAGGCGATCAACGTTGCGCGCAGTCGCCTTGCCAGCCTGCTCAACCGCCCGCTGTATGACCTCGATCGCCTCGACCTGTCGGCCACGAGCACGCTGCAATACGACCTGCAAACCCAGGCCACCGAGTATCTCAAGCACCTGGCCGACCCCGCCTTCGCAGGGCAAATGGGCCTGCTCGGCCCGCGCTTGCTCACCCCGCAAAGCACGCCGCAAGTGCGCTACAGCTTCACGCTGTTCGAACTGACGCCCGATGGCGCACGGGTACGGGTGCAAACCGACAACACCGACCAACCTTTTGATATCAACGAAGGCAGCAAGCTGGAACTGGGCTCCACCGCCAAGCTTCGGGTGCTGACCACCTACCTGCAAATCATCACCGAGTTGCATGATCGCTACCGCGCGCAAACACCCGCCGAGTTGAAAAAAGTCGAGGTCCCCGAACAGGACCCACTGTCACGCTGGGCGCTGGATTACCTGATCCAGACCCCCGACCGCGACCTGTCGAAGATGCTCGACGCGGCCCTCAACCGCACCTATTCGGCCAGCCCCGGCGAAGCGTTTTTCACCGGCGGCGGCTTGCATCACTTCCACAATTTTCGCAATGAAGACAATGGCCGCAGCCCGACCCTGCGCGATGCGCTGCGCGAGTCGATCAACCTGCCGTTCATTCGCCTGATGCGCGACCTGGTGCGCTACACCACCTACTCCGGCGAAGACAACAGCGCGCGCTTGCTCAAAGATGACAACGATCCGCGCCGTCAGGAATACCTGGCCAAGTTCGCCGACCACGAAGGCACTGCGTTCCTGCTCAAGTTCTGGAAAAAGTACCGCAACAAAGACACTCAGACACGCCTCGACACCTTCATGGACGGCCTGCACCCCACCGCGATTCGCCTGGCTGCCGTGCACCGCTACCTGCTGCCCCAGGCCAGCCAGGAGAGCTTCAACCGTTTTGTGCGCTCGCATCTGAAGACCCCCAGGACCCCCGAAAAGCTCACGGACGAGCGCCTCGAAAAGCTCTACCAAAGCTACGGCCCCGGCGCCTACGACCTGCCGGACCAAGGCTACATCGCCAAGGTGCACCCACTCGACCTGTGGCTGCTGGGCTATCTGCTCAACCACCCCGACGCGACCTTCGGCGAGATCGTCAAGGCCAGCGAATTCGAACGCCAGGAAGTCTACAGCTGGCTGTTCAAGAGCCGGCACCAGAGCGCGCGCGACAGCCGCATCCGCACCATGCTGGAGATTGAAGCGTTCCTGGAAATCCATCAGCGCTGGCAGGCTGTCGGCTACCCGTTCGACCACCTGGTACCGTCGCTGGCGACCGCCATCGGCAGCTCCGGCGACCGCCCCGCCGCCCTCGCCGAACTGATGGGGATCATCCTCAACGATGGCGTGCGCATTCCGGTGCTGCGCATCGACAGCCTGCATTTTGCCGCCGGCACGCCGTATGAAACGCTCGTGAGCAACGACCCCAACCGTGGCAAGCGCGTGATGCCCAGCGAAGTCGCCACGGCGCTGCGCGGTGCGCTGTCGCAGGTGGTGGACGCAGGCACGGCGAAACGCGTGGCCGGCAGTTTCAAACTGGCCGATGGCGCGCCGCTGGCCATGGGCGGCAAGACCGGCACCGGCGACAACCGCATCGAAGCCATGGGCGCGGGTGGGCGCATCCTCAGTTCCAAATCGATCAACCGCACTGCAACGTTTGTGTTCTACATCGGCGAGCATCACTTCGGCACGCTGACCGCCTTCGTCCCCGGGGCCTCGGCCGAGCATTTCACCTTCACCTCGGCATTGCCGGTGCAAGTGCTCAAAGGCATGGCGCCGATCCTGACGCCGTACCTGCAGCCGGGCACGCAGACGCTGTGTGTGGCGCGCTGAATCCAGGGTGTCAGTTATGTATTTTTCACCCTCGAATTGTTGACTGTTACGCGCGTTAAAACCCGCGTAAGCCGCTATTTTTAAAGCTTATTTTAGCCTCGACGCGTGAATAGACTCAGGGAGTCTCCACTCTCTGTTCAGGTTCACACCATGCCTACCGATTCCTCCGCCCTGCCGTTCCAGGGCCGTCATTTCGAGTTGATCCAGAACGCGTTGCCCGACTGGGTAAAGGGCACCACAGCGGCGCGAATTGGCGCGCTCAAACGCCAGGGTCTTGCATCTGCGGCGCCTTACCTCGAGACCTCGCCGGCGCAGCACGTGTCACTCAAGCGCGCCGTCGCTGACCATTGGCACGCCCAGGCAGCGCTGGACAAACGCCTCGGCCCGCTCAACGATTTGCGCGCCTTTGCCGAGCCGCTGCTCAAGCGAGCGCTGTTCACGCACTACGGCGAGGTCGATGTACGCAACACCTGGCTGCGGGTGTACGTAGACGCGTCCAATGCCTGGTGGGTGATCAACGTCAAACGAGGCGTACAAAGCAAAACCCTGTCGTTGCTGGACATGGCCCTGCATAACTTCGCCGCCGGCGACACCTTCGTCGACCACGCCTTCCTGGGCCCGGAAGACGCCCGTGGTCAGCGCGACAGCCTGACGATACGTGGCCGGCCCGGTGGGCCGATACTGACGGCGCAGCGCTTCAAGGCCGTGTGTCGATCCCTGGACATCGGCGGCCTTTACCAGGCCCGGCTCCAAAGCGCGCTGGGGTTCGATCAGCCGGCGCTGGCCCGCACCGTGCGCGACGAAGTGGTCAGCCAGCTCAAGGCGGATTTGCGCAGCAGTGCGCACCTGGGCCTGCACAGCGGTCATCTGGCAAACGACGCCCATCACGCCTTGCTGAAGTTCATCGACACACCACTGGGTCTGTCACTCGATGGCCACACCCTGAGGTGTCATACGCTGAGCCTGGCTGAGTGCGAACTGAGCGGGATTATGCTGTTCGCCACGCCTGCAGAGCACGGCTCCGCCCGTGGGCGGCTGATTGCCTGGGTGCCCCAGGACCCCGAGCATCCGCTCAAGCAGTACCCTTCGCCGATTGCCTTCGTCGAAGAGCTGACGCGTCAGTTGCACAGCGGCCCGGCGTATCAGGCGTTTTTCAGTCAATTTGTGGCGCACGCCGAGCGCGGGGTGTTTTTCTCGCGGTTGCAGTCGCGTGCACATCTGCCATTGCGCCTGCTGGACATTGACCGGGATCACCCCAACCGCGCCGCCAACCCTGCGCGAGACGACCCGTGGAACTACCTGCACCGGGTCAAGCTCAACAAGATCGTCAACGACGCCCGGGAGCTGGCGGTATCCACTGCCTACGTCGACCGGCTGGCACGCTGGGCCTGGTGGGACAACCTCGAGCAGATACTCTCGGACGTCCTCAATGCGGCCTTGCTGGTGGTCACACCGTTCGTGCCGGTGGTGGGCCAATTGATGTTGGCCTACAGCGCCTATCAACTGTGCGACGACGTTTTCGAAGGCCTCCTCGATTGGGCCCAGGGCAATGTGCAGGAAGCTGGCGAGCATGTATTGGGCGTAGCTGAAAACCTGATTCAGCTCGCCTTGTTTGCCGGTGCGGGAAAAATCGGCGAGGTCGCGCGCCTCAAACTGTCGGCGTTTGTCGAAGGCCTGCACCCGGTGCAACAGGCCGACGGCACGCTCAAATTGTGGAACCCGGACCTTGCGCCCTACGCCCAACCCAGCCCGCAGGGGCCCACGGACAAAACCCTGTTGCCGCTGGAGGACCGGCACTATCACGTGCGCCACGATGCCCAGGCCGACGAGCATCGCGTAGTGCACCCAACACGTGAACAGGCGTATCAGCCCTGGGTAAGGTTCAATGCCGACGGCGCGTTTTTGCACGAAGGCGAACAGCCGCAACGCTGGGACAGCCAGACCCTGATGCGCCGTATTGGCCCGCGTGTAAAAGACTTCAGCGACCAGCAACTGGCCGACTTGCGCATTGCCAGTGGCACCGACGAAGGCGTGCTGCGCGCGATGCACCTCTACAACGAGCCCCTGCCCCCCTTGCTGGCCGCCAGCCTTGGCCGCCTTGAAGCCCAGCGCTATCCCGAAGCCATCAGCCGCAAGGTTCGTGCAGGCACGCCGCTGCCAAACGGGCCGTCATCGGATTGGTTCCCGCAGCTCATCACCGAGCTGCCCGGCTGGCCGCAGGACAACGCCCTGAAGGTCTGCCTCAATGATGATCTGTCGGGACCGGCCCTCACCTTCGGCAACGTCAACGCAAGCCAGGCCAGCACCCTGACCCTTAGCCTGTCTCAGACGTTGTCCGGGACCCTGCCTGAACGAGTGCTGGCTTTTCTCGACGACGCCGCGATACGCAACTTGCTCAACGGCGATGTCCCCAAGGACCTTCGGCTCACCGCCCTGCGCGATCAATTGGCCGACCGGGTGCTCAGCTATGCCCCCGAGATTGCCGACAAGGTCTACAAGACCCGCGAAATCACCGACAAGCCCAGCCTTGCGACCCTGCGCAAGCCCTTCGAGTACTTGGACTCCAACGCAGCCCTTGCCCTGCTCGGCAGCGCCACCGGCGAGGAGCACCAGGCGCTCGCGCAACGACAACTGCCGCTGCGCCTGCATAACCAGGCGCGTGAATTGGGCTTTGCCAACCAGTCGGTGCTGGCCTTCCAGGGGTTTGACTGGCCTTCGCCGTTGCCGACCCCGACCGAAAGACTGGTGCTCAACACCTTGAAGTTTCACAGCGACACCTTTGCTCGGTTGCGCATTGAAATCCGCGAACAGGCGGTGACAGGTCGCGTGCTGTGTGAAGCCGGGCCGGTGACTGCCGACACCACACGCGTGCTGATTCGCAAGGCGCGCGGCTATGAAGTGCTCGACCCTTTGACTTCACGGCCGTCAGCGCTCATCGACCTTTACGAGGCGATCCTGCAAGCCCTGCCCGCTGACCGGCGCGACGCATTGGGTATGCAAACGGGCGAAGGCCAAGCGCTCAAGCATTGGCTCAAACAGCGCATGGCGTCCCTGGCCGAGCGTCGCAAAGTCCTCGCGCAACCGCCCGTGCCGATGGTCCAGGGCCGCGAAACCAGCCGCCTGCTGGGTGGCCCGGCGGCCAGCCGCTGCTCGGCGTTACCCGCCCAAACCCATACCGAGCACGCCCGGCAAACCCTGCAATTGTTGTTTCCACACTTGAGCGAAGCACGCTTGAACCGATTTCTGGAGGACATTCCCCAGGCACAACTGCGCCATACCCTGAACACGCTGGTGGTGGAAAAACAGCAACTGCATGTGGACCTGATGAACTGGCAGAACTCGCTCATCCTCGGCGTCGCGGACGCCGCCGATGACTACGAAGCGAGGGTGTCCAGAAAGCACCTGGCCCATCGGATCATGCGTTGCTGGGGTGACCGGTTTGCTGAATTCACGGACGGCCGCGGTGCCGTCCAGCAAGGTGCCACACTCAACTTCAAAGGCCTGCGCCTGCCGCCCAGGCTCCCTACGCTGAGCGCCAGTTTCGAGCACGTGACATTTCTGGACGCCAGCCAGTGCGGCTTCGGCGAACGCCACAGTGATTTCCTCAAGCACTTCCCCTCCTTGCGCGGCCTCAACCTGGCTGACAATCGCCTCACGCAGGTGCCCAAGGCGCTGGAACAGATGCGTTTTCTCAAGGCGTTGAAACTGGCAGGCAACAGACTTGCACTGACGGCGGAGGACGTGACGCGGTTAAAAAAACTGCGGCGCCTGAAGAGCCTAGACCTGAGCAACAACCCTTTGACCCTGGCGCCCGACATCAGCCATATGCGTGGGTTGCACCTGCTTTACCTCAGCGGCACGCGCCTGGCTACCTGGCCCCAAGGGTTGTTCGCACACCCGCGCAATGACGCCTTTGTACTCGACCTGCGCGGCACCCGGATCAACCGCCTGCCCGAGGTCGCAGCCGGTTCCGCGCAAGGCAGAGTGGTGGCCCGCGCACGCCTGGATCGGCGCACCCTGCCGGACGAGCAACGCCTGCGCTATGAAACTTTGCGCGTGGCCGCAGGCCTTGATCCCAACCGCACGTATGAGCCGCTCGGTCACAACGCATTCTGGACGCAGGGCCTGCAAGGCGGCGATCTTCAGGACGCTCAAGCCCTGTGGCAGGCAGTGGAGCAGGAACAGGGTTCCCAGGGCTTTTTCGAAGTCATTGAAGCGCTGGAGATTGAGGGCGTTTTTGAGACTGACGCCGACCGCCAACGCTACGCCGTCAACCGCCCACTGCTGACCCAGCAGGTATGGCGCCTGCTGTGGGCAGCCCATGAAGACACCGAACTGCGTGAGCGCCTGTTCAAGATGGCGAGCTTTCCCGGCCTGTGCCCGGATGCCGGGGCGCAGATTTTCAATGAAATGGGGATCGAGGTCATGGTCAGCGAGATCCGCCGTGATACCGCAACCGCCACTGAGCTGGAAAGCCGTCTCGTCACGCTGGCCAAAGGCAGCGCCCACCTCAAACAACTGGCGAAGGCCGTGGGCCAGGAAATCGCCCGGCGCCTGCGCCCGGTGGCCGAAGGGGGCCTTGGGCAGCGCTTCAGATCGCAAGTGCGCGACGGGGTGCCCGGCGAGGTTGATGAGGTAGATATTCACTTGGCCTATCAAACCGCCCTCGCCCGCCGTCTCGACCTGCCCTGGCTGAGTGATCACATGCTTTACCGGGTCAACGCCGCTGTCAGCGCCGCCCAGATCGAGCAAGCCTACAGCGTGGTGCTGGAGCTGGATGAGGGCGACGGCCTGGTCAACCAGATGCTGCTCGAACCCTGGTGGGAACAGCACCTGCGTGACGCTTACGACAGCCAGTACCGTGACAACGAGCGCGAGTTCGGCGAGCGCTTCCTGGCGCTGGATGATCTGCAAACGGCGCAGGCGCAATGGGCCAATGCCCAGGCGTTGCCGGAGCCCGAACGCGAGCGCCTTCGCGCAGCCCTCAAGCACTTGGCCGAGGCGGTGCAAGTGCCCGAAAGTGTGGTGTTCACCGCCAAGCCGATAAACGACGCGCAGTACAACCGGTTGCTCAACGACCTGGGCTACAACGAACAGGAATGGATGCGCCGTCTGACCCGCCGGGCGCTCAGCGACGCGACGGGGCGCAGCAACCGTTCCCGTTGAAGAAGGTGACGGTGGCCCGGGGAGGTTTTTCCGTCCACCGTCTCGACGCTTGAAACGGGTCGGTGACTCGATGTAACCAGCCAGCGAATGCGTGCCTCTGGGCAAGTGGCGGTCAACCGTTACCGGTGCACGGTCAACTCAAGGTGCAAGGAAGTCGAACACGATGTGCACCGTGCCGTAATACTCCCCGGCCACGTAACCGCCGACGGGCTTGATCGCGGCGATTTCCAACTCCGCGCGCCGGCCCACGCGCGCTTCGGCGGCGTTGACGACTTCGGTACTCTCAAGGGTCAGCGGCACCTTGTTGAACAGCACCTGCAGATCAATCCGCTGGTGGCCGCTTTGCAGATAGGGCTCGGCCCCCAGCCGCGCGGCAACCGCGCCGGTGAGGTTTTTAACATCAAAATTCTTGCGCAGGCGGTTCAGCTCAGAGGTCACCAGGTTCCAGGCAAGCACTTGATCATGCCCCATCCAATCGGGCTCGGAAGGCAGCACGTAGGCCTCGTGCACAGGAATCGTCACCGAGACATCGAACGCGTGACGGGACTCAATCGCCCAGGCCTGGGCGGCCACCAATAGCAGCACTGCAAACAGCGTCAGCCTTGTGAGTTGCTTGAACATCGTCATCACCCGTTGCTGTTGACCGTGACCGGTTTTTTGTTCTGCCCTTCAATCAGCTGAAAGCCGTAGGTGCGGTCGGTTTTTTTCTCGAACACCAACTGGCGCCCCGGCAGGATGTGATGCTTGGTGGTCGGCAGGCAGTCGCTTTTTGCGGTGAGCGAACAGTCACGAAACTCATCCAGCACCACCACGCTGTTGCCGTTGTTACGCAACTGGTATTGGTTGCCTGTCTGGTTGATCTGCGTATCGAAACGCGTGGCCTTGGGCCGCACGAAAAACACCGTGCCGTAACCCGCCATGACGTTGATTCCGGCCGCGAGGCTGTCCTTGTAGTCGGCCCGTTCTTCGTCGGTGATCGCGAAGTTATCGTCCTTCTCCGGCACTACGGGAATAAAGCGCACGCGGAAATAACGCTCCTTGTCCCTCGGCCCCATGTACAACAGGCGCGTGCCCTGGCGCCCGTTGGCCGGCACGATCAGCCGCGCCGGGCTCGCCATCAGGCCGTCGCGCCGGGTGGTATTGCCATCGCTGTCGGTGAGCGATGCAACCGGCACCTCGCGATGGGTGCCATCGGCGTTGTAGACGATCTCCAGCACATCGACGCGGATGAACGCCGTGCTCGTGCCGGTGTTGGACACGCGCTTGAGATAGGAACTGCGATCCTGCTCGAGGTAGTCATACACCACCCCGACGTTGATCGCCGGGGCCGCCTGGGCGCCGAGAGCACAAAGCAACAACCCGATCGATAACACTGCCTGTTTCATGTTTGATTACGCCTCGTTAATTGAACACGGCCCGCGCGATACCCACGAGCCGGGAATGCGGATGGCCGTCTAGACCTGCGAATCCCAGACCACGGTCACCACGCCCGAATAGGTACTCCCGGGCCGTTTGAGCATTTCGCTCATGTCGTCTCGCTGCACTTCGAAGTGCAGGGTGCCGGGCCGGTCATTGATGTAGTGCAACGGCTGAAACAGCTCGCTGCCCACGCCATCCAGGCGCAGCGCGAGTTTGTTCACCGTTTGTGCGTACTGATCGACCAGGCCGCTGGGCAAGGTCACCGCGACCTGCAGCGGCACTTCATCACCCTCGGCATTGCGCAGCCCGCAGGTGTTGCCCATGACGATCGAGCATTCGAGCTGCATCTTGAAACGCGAGCTGCTGGCGATGCGGAACGTCTGGTCGCGGTACAAACGCGCCGGTGCCCGCCCCTGGTTGAGCCAGGCTTGCCAGCCGCCCTGGGGGATCAATTCGACACGGTTGCCACCGGGCGGGATATCGACCTTGAGCGCGTGTTCCACGCTCAGCCGAAAATTGAAGGTGGCGACGGTTTCGCTGGTTTGCATCACATCGCCGATGTCGAAATCCCCGCCTGGCCCGAAGGTGTAGGTGAGGCTGCCGGCGTAATCACCGGACCTCATGTTGAGCGGGTTCGGGGTCCTGAGTTCGTAGGCGTATTCAAAATTGCTGTAGTACATCCAGGGTATGTCAGTGCCGGCGGTCACACTGCAGGCACCGGCATTCTCGGGAACGATCCAGAAAAACAACGCAAAGGACGGCGAGGCCGCCAGGTAATTCACGCCCTGGCAAGGCGCTGGCGCATGCTGCCAGTAGTAAGACCACTGAGGCATGCCTGTCGTCGCCCAGCCACTGACTCCCGGTGGGTAGGTGACATCCCAGCGCGCGCCCACACCGGCAATACGCATCTGGACCGTCTCGGTTTCACCGGTCGCCTGGTGGGTGACCTGCAGGTCTCGCCAGGCCGAGGGCACTTTGAAATAAGCGCCTTTGCGCGGCTCGGCATAAGCCAGGACGGGCCCGCTTGACGCCGCCGAGAAGGGCCTGCGAATGGTGAAAATATTCATCTCCTTGCACCGCGCGGGAATATGCCCGGGGCAAATCCCGCTTTCCGGCGTGGTGTTCTCGAATTTGTTGACCATCGGGTTGCCCGGGTCGGGACGGAACACGGCGGTAATCTCCTCGACGAACGCCTGCGCCGGTGTGCTGAACAAACCCATGATCAGGGCCAGCACACGGCACGGCCCCAAGGCGCTTCTGGTTGCAGCGACTGACTTCATACATTCTCCGGTTCAAAAGTGCGGGCAGCCATCAGCCGGCGGTTTCCACGTTGAAGTTGGCTTCGGCCAGCGTGTCGGGGGTGCAACGCAGGTCGCCGATCATCAGCACATCGTTTTCATTCGGGGCGTTGGCCGGGTCGAGGCGGAACTGGCAGAGCAACTGGTTTTGGTAGCGCACTTGCAGGGTGGGTGAGCTGGCGCTCATTTCCATCGAGAAGAACCCGTCTACCTCGCTGACCCCACGGCTGGCGTGGTTGATCACGTGATGCCCCTTGAGCGGCCGACCCTGGGCATCGAGCAGACGCCCCAGCACCGACACGGTTTTCAGCACGGTGACCTTGCGGTAGTCCACCCCGCCCTTGTTCAAGTGATACGTAGTGCGCGCCGGCTGGATGTTGGCGGCGGGCGGGTGATTGCCGTCGAAATCGAAGTTGACGCTGCTGCTTTTGTAGGCGGCCAGCGGCACAAAATTGCGACCGGGGCGCAAGACCGCGCCACCGCCACTGAAGTCATCGGCGCGCAGGGTGATGGCCTCGAGGTCAGTCTCGACATCAATGATCATGCCCGCGCCCGTGCCGTGGTACTGGCTGGTGAGCAACGCCTTGTCGGCGCCGGCCACGAACGTGCTGTTGAGGTTCAGGCCGCCGGTGAATTTGTTGTTGAACGAGCTGCGCTGCAGGAAGCCGTCGCCGCTGACCGTGTCGGTACTGAAGCTGGCCGTGCTCGACAGGCCAACGCCATAAGTGTCGGTGATGGCAGTGGCCGAAACGCTTTGCAGCAGGTGGTCGGTGAGGTCCTGGCGAAAGGTGACCGAGGCATTGTTGTCACGGCCGCCATCACGCGCCGTGCGAGTGCCGACACTGCCGGACACTTGGCGGCCGTCGGTGCCCAGCGCCAGGCTCAAGGTCACGTCGATGCCACGGTTACGCTGATCGTCAGTGCCGTTGGTGCCCGGCCGGTCGAACGCCGAGAAGCGCCAGTTGGCGTCGCTGCCCATCAGGGTGCTGCGCCGGTTCCAGCCCAGGTCCAGGCCGGCGCCCACGACATTGCCCTGGCTGTGGGACAGGCGCACGTTCCAGGAGTTGAGCGCATCGACACGGTGGTTGACCGACAACGCGGTGTTGCTGGTTTCGCCGACAAAGGTATTGCGCCGCAACCGCGTGCCGTCGGGCAGCGTGTCATAGGTGTCGCGGGTGTCGAGCCAGCTGCGGTTGTGACTGAACACTAGGTTGGTGGTGCCCAGCGTGTAAAGCGCCTGCAGGTCCATCCCGGTGCCGTGTTCCTGTGTCTCATACACGTTGGCGTAGACGCTGGTGTTGTTGGCGACGGTCCAGTCCACCGAACCGCCGTATTGCAATTGCTCACGCACTTCACGTGCCGACAACCCGAGAATCACCCGCGGGTGCAACAGGTAGTTAACGGAGGCGCCGGTGGTGATGGCGCCGGAGGCCTGGTCGTCCCAGTTGCTGAATAATTTGGTTTCCCTGCCGGCAAACACGTTGTAGCGCCAGCGGTCGTCGGCGTTGCGCCAGTTGCTCGGTTTGTACACCAGCTCCTGAGAGGTACTGACCGTCATGCCGTCTTCCACCAGGCGCACTTCCACCTCATAGATACCGCCGGGCAGTGGGCGGGTGTCGAGCGTCTGCAGGCCGGCCGCCACTGACTGGCTATTGAGCAGCAAGCCATTGCGGTAGATCTCCACGGACGCCTGACGGTTGGCCGTGACGTAGATCGGATAGACGCTGGCCTTGGCGTTGTTGATCGCCAGCGTGTCGGAGCTGCCGTACATCACGCCCAGGGCCGTGTCGGGGCTGGCGCCAAAACTGCGCAGCTGTCGGGTCAGGCCATCGGAATTGGGCGTGAAATGGCCCAGGCGCAGAAAACGCCCTTCGAGCTCGCGCTGGGTATACAGCTCGTGGATCGCGTGGCGCAGGTGCTCTTCGTCGCCGCTCTGGCGGGCCAGCTGCAGGTTGAACACCTGGCTCCAATTGCCCAGGCTGGCGCTCGCCTGCAAACCGTAACGCCCGCCCAGGTCTTCGTCCTGGCCGCCGTTGAGGTTCAGTTGATTGTTGACGATCAAGCCACGGCTGCCGCCTTCCGGCTGCGCGTAGTAGCGCGGGGCGTCATCGGCGTGTTCGACGTTTTGCGTGATGATCGAAAGCTGCGAGCTCTCGAGGCTGTAGTGGGTAGACAGCATCTGCGCGGGGCACGCCTGGCTGCACGCGCCCAGCGCCACACCCTTTTCAAGGATGGCCTGCCAGGTGTCGCGGGTCGCCAGTGGGACTTTGCTGTCGCCCACGTCGGTAAATTCGAGCAGGGTTACGCGGTCATCCCGGGACAACACGATTAACGCCTCGCCGAGTAACTGCTGGTCAAGGTCGACCCGCACGGCCAGCGGTACATCGAAGAAGTGATCACTGAACCCAGTGGGCAAGCCTTGGGCCTGAGCGATCAGACTGCCAGGATTTTCAACACCGGAATTCGGCGCCGCCAGGGCACCCATACAAAAAAAAAGCGCAAGCGCCGCCGCGATGGGAGTCATCGGGAACATGAACACATACTCTGAATGCCAAATGACAAGAATGAAAATCAGGCCGGCGGCCCCTGAACAACCGGCCGGCCTGCTGACGCGATGCCCACGAGCGCGAGGCTCAAGGGGCACTCATTGACGTCAAAGAGCTGGCAGCACCGCGTCAAATACCAGCGGCATAACGCTGGTGTAATTGCCACGCTGATTCGCCGAAGGTTTGGCGGCGTCGATACGCAGTACGGCGCCCAGGCCCGGTGTGGAATCAGCTTCGTTGACAACTTCCTGAGGCGTGCCACTGAGCACCACACCATTCAAGGTGGCGGTCAGCGGAATGTTTTGCGTGGCATCACCGTTGAACAGCACTGCCGGGCCGCCGTCGATATAGGCGTGAATAGACCCGTTGGTGTTGCGCATGTCGTAGACCGCGGACAACGACGCCAACTCACCATTGGCCAGGTTATACGACATGGCCTCGTCACGGCCCCAGTTAGGGTCGCGCGGCTGCACGTGGAACACGGTGGTCGGGATGCTCGCCTTGATATTGACAGTGTGATTGGCCTCACCGGCCGCGAACGCCATGGAGGACAGCGCCATGGCAGCCAAAGGGGCAGCAATTGCGAACTTCTTGAACATAGTCGACACCTGTTATTTGCATTGAGTTATATCGCTGAACGTTGAACACAAGACACTGCACAACGTGCGAAGGGCATTACGCGCTCATCAATGTTTGAAAAGCACGGTAATGATCAAGCAATTCAAATAACCAGGATGCCCGCCATTTCTTATAGAGCTGTGGCTTTAATTAGTAAGGCTTGAGGGAAAAAGATGGCACATTGCCAAAACTTTTAATTGCTCTGTAAGAACAGGACTACACATCTATATTCGAAACTTTGCTGTGGAACAAAGTCCGTCAGAACAGTACCACAACAGTAACTTTCCGGATAAACATCGGCGCAAAAAAGTTGAGCATCAACTCTAAATATAATTCACACATCTGAACGCTCTCTTGAAAAGACCAAACGGCTGCTCACCGACCGTTGGTCGCCTCGGCCTTTCGCCGCCTAAAGATATATCTTAAGTTATATCTTAACCCAAACGGAGAAAGCCAAAATGAGAGAGCATCCCCACCAACGCAATCACGGTGATGGCCGTGATGGTTTTGAAAAACGCCCCGGCCGTGAACGCGGCGGCCGTGGTCCACGCGTGTTTGCCCCCGGCGACCTGAAATTACTGCTGCTGGCGTTGATCGGCGAACAGCCCTGCCACGGCTACGACCTTATCCGCCAGATCGAAGGCCTGTTCGATGGCGCCTACAGCCCCAGCCCCGGCGTGATCTACCCGACCCTGACCTTTCTGGAAGAAAGCGAACTGGTGACCGGCGATACCGAAGGCGGAAAAAAACGCTACACAATCACCGACGCCGGTCGTCTTTCCTTAAGTGAGCAGGCGATTGCCCTGGAAGGCGTGCGCATGCGCATCGACGTCAGCAAACGCTCGCTGCGCGGCCATGATCGCCCGCCCGAAATCCATGAAGCGGTGCACAACCTGCGCCATGCCTTGCAGCTGCACCACGGGCGCTGGAGCCCGGAAGAAATCGCGCGTGTCGCGGCCCTGCTCAACAGCACCGCCCAAGCCATTGTCGACGGCCCGGCCGTTCAACCAGTCCATGGGAAAGCTCAATGAATACGCAAGCCATCCACCGCGTCACCCACGAGATCAAGCGCCGCCGCCTGGAAGTGTTGCGCGTGACCGACATCACCCCGCGCATGCGCCGCATCACCCTGGGTGGGCCCGAGCTGGCAGGTTTTATCAGCCTGGGCAGCGACGACCACATCAAGCTGCTGTTCCCGCAGAACGCCGCCGAACAGGCCGCGCTGGAAAGCCCGAACTTCAGCATCAAGGGCGAGGGCCCACAGCCGGCCATGCGCGACTACACGCCACGGCGTTTCGACCTGAACACCGGTGAACTGGACATCGACTTCGTGCTGCACGGCGATGGCCCTGCCTCCACTTGGGCCGAGCAGGTGCAGGTTGGCCAGCACCTGTATATCGGTGGGCCACGCGGTTCGATGATCGTGCCGGATATGTTCGACAGTTACCTGCTGATCGGTGATGAAACCGCCCTGCCCGCCATCGGCCGGCGCCTGGAAGAATTACCGGCGGGCCGCAAGGTGCTGGCGGTGATTGAAATCGCCAATGCCGCAGAACAGCAGGCGCTGAACAGTGCCGCGGATGTGCAGGTGATCTGGGTGATACGCGGTCAGGACGACCTGCTAGAGACCGTTCGCACACTGACGCTGCCGAGCGGCTCGCTGTACAGCTTTGTGGCGACAGAAACCAAGCTGTCGCGCCAAGTGCGCCGCGTGCTGCTGGACACCCATCAAGTCAATGAAGCGTTCCTCAAGGCTGTGGGTTACTGGCGAGCAGAAGGCAGCGAAGAAGAGTAAGCCGATCGAGGTCGACAATGTGACAGCGGGCTTGCCGCTGCCACATTTAGTTTCGCGGTGGCTTTAAGCACTTATCCAGGCCCACCACTGCCAACGCAATCCCGATAAACCCCGCCAGAATCCCCCCGGCATTCACAAACACTTGTGGATAACCGAGCGTGTCCACATCAATGAACGGGTACTGATACTGCCCGAGCAAATGCCCGCGCAGCAGCACATAGCCGAAGTACACCAACGGGTAGATCACCCAGGCGCCGATGTGGTTGAAACGCAACGTGCCCTTGGGCACACACCGCCACCAATAAATCACAAACAGCATCGGCATGACGTCGTGCAGCAATTCATCGGCGACGAACTGAAAGCCTGTGGGGCTCCACAAATGCCGCAACAGCAGGTTGTACGCCAGGCTCACCACGACGATGCTCGCAGCGATCGCGCTACTGACCCTGGGCGCCAGGAAAAACCGCTTGGCGGCTGAATCCCGACTGATCAGCGCGTAGCTGAGTACCACCACCACCAGGGTGTTGGTCAGCACCGTGAAGAAACTGAAAAAGTTGATCAACCCGCCCAGCAGGCTGGCGCCCGCCGTCCAGCGCGAATCGAAAATCAGGTATTGCTGAATCGCCAACCCTGCCCAGCCGGCCAGTGCCGCAGCCGCGATGAAACGCTTCATGGGCTCAGTCCAGTGGGCGTTTGGTACGCATCAGCTTCACGTACAACCCTTCGACTTTTTCCCGCGCCCATGGGGTTTTGCGCAGGAACGTCAGGCTCGACTTGATGCTCGGATCGCTCTTGAAGCAGCGCACATCAATGCGTTCGGCCAGGCCTGCCCATTCGTAGTGTTCCACCAGAGTGGTGAGGACGTGTTGCAGGGTCACACCGTGGAGCGGGTCGTTGCTTGTCGCGGTCATGCCGGGCCTTTTGCAATAAGAGGAAACACAGCCGCGCACCTTAGCCGACGGGGCGTACAGGTGGAAGCACTGCATTGAATATAGACGTCGGAGAAAAGTTCCCCTTTTCAGCGAAAAAAGAGATGTTATATTGTAACTATAAATATCAAAAGTAACTGACCCGATACCGTTTCAGCCTTCTCTTTTTTGTGCCGTTTTGCCAAGGAATGTTCGATGTCCCTCTCTTCTCTCTGGCGCTTGACCCCGCTTGCCGCCGCTCTGCTGATCTGCTCCGAAGCCCATGCCCTGGAACTGCAACCCCAAGTCATCACCGGCAATCCATTGGGCAGCGAACAGCTCGCCTCACCGACCACCGTGCTGGAAGGTGATGACCTGACCCTGCAACAAAAAGGCAGCCTCGGCGAAACCCTGAACAAGCAGCCGGGCGTGTCCTCGTCCTACTTCGGTCCGGGTGCCAGCCGGCCGATCATTCGTGGCCAGGATGGCGACCGCATTCGCCTCCTGCGCAACGGCGTGGGCGCGCTGGATGCCTCGTCACTGTCCTACGACCACGCCGTGCCGCTGGACCCGGTCAACGTCGAGCGCATTGAAATCGTACGCGGCCCGGCCGCCCTGCTGTACGGCGGCAGCGCCATTGGCGGCGTGGTCAACACCTTCGACAACCGCATCCCCACCGAAGCCATCGAAGGCATCCACGGTGCCGGTGAGTTGCGCTACGGCGGCGCCGACACCACCCGCAGCAGCGCCGGCAAACTGGAGGCCGGCAACGGCACCTTCGCCTTGCACCTGGACGCGAACGCGCGGGAATTCAACGACCTGAAAATTCCCGGTTTTGCGCGCAGCCGCCACGCCCCTGAAACCGAAGATGGCCCCGGCAAAAACGGCCGCCTGGGCAACAGCGACGGGCGCCAGGACGGTGGCGCGGCGGGCGGTTCCTACACCTGGGACGACGGTTACGCCGGCCTGTCCTACAGCAACTACGATGCAAACTACGGCTCACCTGCCGAGCAGGACGTGCGCATCCGCATGAAGCAGGATCACTACGCCTTTGCCTCCGAGATCCGTAACCTGCAGGGCCCGTTCACCTCGGTGAAACTCGACGCGGGCTACACCGACTACCAACACCGCGAAATCGAAGGAGGCGAAACCGGCACGGTGTTCAAGAACAAGGGTTACGAGGCGCGCGTAGAAGCTCGCCATCAGCCGATTGGCCCATTCAATGGCGTGGTCGGCGCGCAGGTGACCCGCAACGAATTCTCGGCCCTGGGCGAAGAGGCCTTCGTGCCGCAGACCGACACCAACGCCGGCGCCCTGTTTATCCTCGAAGAAATGCAGGCCACCGAGCGCCTCAAACTCAGCCTCGGCGCTCGCCTGGAACACACCAGCGTCGACCCGGACGCCAAGGGCAATGCGCGCTTCACCAATGCCGACCAAACCAATGACTTCACCGCCGGCAGCCTGTCGTCCGGCGCGGTGTACAGCCTCACGCCGGTCTGGTCCCTGGCCGCGACCCTGGGCTACACCGAGCGCGCGCCGACCTTCTACGAGCTGTACGCCAACGGTGCCCACGTCGCCACCGGCACTTATGAGTTGGGCGATGCCAACCTGAAGAAAGAAAAAGCCGTGTCCAGCGACTTGGCATTGCGTTTCGACAATGGCACCCACAAGGGCAGCTTCGGGGTGTTCTACAGCCGCTTCTCCAATTACATCGGGTTGTTGGGCACCGGTCGTACGCTGAACGATGACGGCGACGAGGACGCGGGCGGCATCCCTGAGTACAGGTACTCGGGTGTGCGTGCACGTTTCGCCGGCTTCGAAGCCCAGGATCACTGGAAACTCGGCGAAGGTGCCTACGGCAAGTTTGCGCTGGAGCTGTCGGGCGATTACACCCGCGCAACCAACCTGGACACCGGCGAGGCCTTGCCGCGCATCGCGCCGCTGCGCGTGAACAGCGGTTTGCTGTGGGAACTGGACCGCTGGCAGGCGCGAATCGACGTCGAACATGCGGCGGGCCAGGGGCGTGTGCCGAGTAACGAGCGCGGCACCGATGGCTACACCACCCTGGGCGCGAGTGCGGGTTATCACTTCAACGTCGGCGCCAGCCAGTGGCTGGCGTTCGTCAATGGCGAAAACTTGACCAACCAGACCGTGCGGTATGCCAGCTCGATCCTGCGCGATATCGCGCCGGCACCGGGGCGCAGTGTGCAATTGGGTGTGCGTACCACCTTCTAACGCCCCCCTTGGAATCAGTTTTTTGTAGCAAAAGTACTTCCTGTGGCGAGCGGGCTTGCCCCGCGTTGGGCCGCGAAGCGGCCCTAAAATCAGTCAATGAGCTGTACCTGATACACCGCATTTCTCATTGATCAGGGCCGCTTCGCGCCCCAACGCGGGGCAAGCCCGCTCACCCCAACAAACCAGCTCGCCACCACACCCTCAATCCAACCTGGAATCGGGTTCCCACAGACATTTTTGCAGCGACGTTCTGTCACTGTTACCAGAACTGAAATGATGCATCTCTCGATTTAGTCTTTCTCAATACGAGAAGGCGCTTTATCCTTGCCGCAACAAACTGAAACGTTTCATGCCTGCGGTCGATCCCACCTTGCCAAACTTACCCCTCTTCAGAGACAGCGCTGTCTTCTACCTACCTGCGCACGGGAATAAATCGCCCGCCTGTGGATAACCCTCTTATCCCCAGAAAAACCGAATTAACGCTGAACCAAGCCCGCGCCGAATCGTCATCTACAGTGAAGCACGGGGTTACATAATTCCAACGTCACGGAGAAACACACTATGAGCACTGATGGTGCTTCAAGCTCAAGCCGCCTGCTGCCCAGGTTGCTGGGGATCTTGCTGCTGATCATGGGGCTGGCCTTGCTGGCCGGCGGCGTCAAGCTGAGCATGCTCGGCGGGTCGCTGTACTACCTGCTGGCCGGTATTGGCATCGCCCTCACCGGCGTTTTGCTGCTGGCCACCCGCCGCGCCGCGCTGGGTCTGTACGCACTGGTGCTGTTCGCCAGCACCGTGTGGGCACTGTGGGAAGTCGGCCTGGATTGGTGGCAGCTGGTGCCGCGCCTGGCCCTGCTGTTCGCCTTGGGCATCGTCTTGCTGCTGCCGTGGTTTCGCCGTCCGTTATTGCGTGGCCAGCCTGCGCCGCTGGGCACTGGCGCGCTGAGCGTGGCCGTGGTGCTGGCGGGCGCTGCCGCCCTGGCCAGCCAATTCACCAACCCAGGTGAAATGGTCAAGACCGGTCAGCTCGACCGCGACGCCGTGCCTGGCATGGCCAGCGCTGCACCGGCCCAGGCCGATGGCGACTGGAACTCCTACGGTCGTTCGGCCTTCGGTGATCGTTACTCGCCACTGGCGCAGATCACTCCGGAAAACGCCCACAAGCTGGTACCGGCGTGGACCTTCCGCACCGGCGACATTCCTGGCCCAGGCGATCCCGGTGAAACCACCGCGGAAAACACCCCGCTGAAAGTCAACGGCATGCTCTACGTGTGCACGCCGCACAGCCAAGTAATTGCCCTGGACCCGGACACCGGCAAGGAAATCTGGCGTTTCGACCCGAAGATCAGCACCGAAGGTGCGGCGAACTTCAAAGGTTGGGCGCACATGACCTGCCGTGGCGTGTCGTATCACGATGACGCGGTGTACGCTTCCGAGCAAAGCCCTACCGGCAGTGCCAGCACTGCTCCGGTCAGCGCCGTCTGCCCGAAACGCATTTTCGTACCGACTGCCGACACCCGTCTGATCGCCCTGGATGCCGACACCGGCAAAATGTGTGAAGACTTCGGTGACAAAGGCCAGGTCGACCTGCGTGCCAATATCGGCAGCTTCGCCCCAGGCGGCTACTACTCCACCTCGCCACCGGCCGTGACCAAGAACCTGGTCGTGATCGGCGGTCACGTGACCGACAACGTTTCCACCGACGAGCCTAGCGGCGTGATCCGCGCGTTCGACGTGCACACCGGCAAGCTGGTGTGGAACTGGGACAGCGGCAACCCGGACGACACCACCCCGTTGGCCGAGGGCAAGACCTACACCCGCAACTCGCCGAACATGTGGTCCATGTTCAGCGTCGATGAAAAACTCGGCATGCTCTACCTGCCGATGGGCAACCAGATGCCTGACCAATACGGCGGCGACCGTACCGAAGATTCGGAAAAATACAGCGCCGGCCTGACTGCTCTGGACATCGACAGCGGCCACGTGAAGTGGACCTTCCAGTTCACTCACCACGACCTGTGGGACATGGACGTGGGCGGCCAGCCTAGCCTGATCGACATCAAGACCGCACAGGGCGTCAAGCAAGCGGTGATGGCGTCGACCAAGCAAGGCAGCATCTACGTGCTGGACCGCACCAACGGTCAGCCTGTGGTGCCGATCAACGAAATCCCTGTACCGCAAGGCGCAGTGGCCGGTGATCACACCTCCCCTACCCAACCCAAATCCGACCTGAACTTCATGCCGCCGCCGTTGAAAGAACGCGACATGTGGGGCGTGACACCGTTTGACCAGATGCTGTGCCGGATCGATTTCAAATCCATGCGCTACGACGGCCCGTTCACCCCGCCATCGCTGCAAGGTTCGATCGTTTACCCAGGTAACTTCGGCGTGTTCGACTGGGGCGGCATTTCCGTCGACCCGGTTCGCCAGATTGCCTTCGTGAACCCGAGCTACATGGCGTTCAAATCGAAACTGATCCCGGCGGCCGACATTGCCAAGCAAGGTCCGCGCGTCAGCGAAACCGAAGGCGTACAGCCAAACAAAGGCGCGCCGTACGGCGTGATCCTTGAAGCGCTGCTGTCGCCTCTGGGCCTCCCGTGCCAGGCGCCGGCGTGGGGTTATGTGGCGGCGGTCGACCTGACCAACCACCAGACCATCTGGATGCACAAGAACGGCACCGTGCGCGACAGCTCGCCGGTTCCGGTCCCGCTGACCATGGGCGTGCCTAGCCTGGGCGGGACATTCACCACCGCCGGTGGCGTGTCCTTCCTCAGCGGCACCCTCGACCAGTACCTGCGTGCCTATGACGTGAAAAACGGCAAGCAGCTGTGGGAAGGCCGCCTGCCAGCAGGCGCGCAAACCACACCGATGACCTACACCGGCAAGGACGGCAAGCAGTACGTGCTGGTCATGGCTGGCGGTCACGGCTCGCTGGGCACCAAGCAGGGTGACTATGTGATGGCGTTCAAACTGCCGGACTAAGTGTTAACCGGCGGTAAAACAAAGGCGGCTACCTGATGGGTAGCCGCCTTTTTTTGTGCCATGTTCACTCAATGTGGGAGCTGGCTTGCCTGCGAGGGCGGTGCAACAGAAACAGATTCTTTGACGGCCACACGGCCATCGCGGGCAAGCCCGCTCCCACAGGGTTTAGCGGTGTTCAGGCGAGAGGGTTTACAGGGCAACCCGCGCGCGGTGCATCCACATCTCAAACGCCATGGCGTTCAACGGCCGGCTGATCAGGTGACCCTGCGCCGTGTCGCACTTCCATTGCCTGAGCAACTTCAGGCTGGGCTCGAACTCCACACCCTCAGCCACCACCTTGAGCCCCAGGTTGTGGCTCATTTCGATGGTCGAACGCACAATCACGCCGTCTCCACTGGCGCTGTCGAGGTTGCGAATGAACGACTGGTCGATCTTCAATTCCTGCACCGGCAAACGCTGCAACTGCGCCAGGGATGAATAGCCGGTGCCGAAGTCGTCCACCGACAGGCTGATGCCACAGCCGCGCAATTGCTCCAGCACGCTGAGCGCCTGTTGCGGGTTGTGCATGATCGCGCTCTCGGTGATCTCGAAGGTCAGTTGCTGCGCCGCGACAGCGTATTGCATCAGCAAGGCGGTGACGCGAATGGCCAGGTCGTCATCGGCCAGGTCGTCCACCGAAATGTTGACCGACAGTTGAATGTGCAAACCGCGCCCTGCCCACTCGGCGATCTGCCGGATCGCCTCCTCGATCACCCACAGCGTCATGCTGCGCATGCTGCCGGTGCGTTCGGCCAAGGGAATGAATTCGGCGGGCGACACCTGGCCCAGCGTCGGATGCTGCCAACGCAGCAAGGCTTCCGCCTGGCGTACGTGGCCATGCATGAGGTCGAGTTTGGGCTGGTAGCACAGGAACAATTCGCCTTCGACGACCGCGCGGCGCAGGTCGCGAATCAACGTGATCTGGCGCTGGTGCGCGAGGTCGCGGTCTTGCTGGTAGATCTGCAGGTGCCCAGGCAGGCTCGCCGCATCATGCCGGGCGATGGCGGCGCGGCTGATCAGTTCTTCGACCTGCTGGCCGTCGGCCGGGTAGGCGGCAATGCCGATGCTGACTTCATGCCGCACTTCGTCGTTGCCGATGCGCTGGGGCTCGGTGAGCAGCCCATACAGGCGGTCGGCGCGGGCTACCGCGCGGTCGATCTCGGTGTTTTCCAGCAACAGCAAAAACTCGCTGCCGGCGATACGCGCAGCGGTGTCACTGGCCAACAGGCACATGGACAGGCACCGGCTGGCTTCACGCAACATTTCTTCGACGCCCTGTGGCCCGAAGCCTTCGTTGATCACCCGGTAGTTTTCGATCCCCAGGTACAGCAACACCACCGGGCGCTGCGCACTGATCGCACTGCCCAGGCGTTCCATGGCCAACGCGCGATTGGGCAAGCCGGTGAGCGGATCATGCAACGCGTTATGGGCCAGCTGCCGCTCGCGCACGGCGATGCCGCTTTGCATTGCATTAAAGGCCCGGGCCAGCAAGCCGAATTCATCGTGGCTGCGCACCCGCACCGGGGTTCGATAATCACCGGCCCCGATCCGCTCGGCCGCCTCCACCAGGGCGTTGAGCGGGCGTGACACGCGGCGCGCCAGCAACAACGCGGCGGCCAGCGACACCAACAACACCGCCAGGGCGATCCCGAGGAACTGCCGGTCCAGCGGCGCAAAAGACTCAAGCGCATGGTCCAGCGGGCTTTGCAGCAACACGCGCACTTCATTACCCTCGCCGGTGTTGGCCAGCGGCAGCACCTGGCTGAGCACGCGTTGCCCGTAGAACAGGTTGATCTGCGCATCAGGGTTGAGTTGCGCCTGGTGCAGCGTATCAATGATGGTGGCCCGATAGGCTTCAGGCTGGGTGCTGAACAACTCGCCGACCTGGCCGTTCTGCACGCTGAGGAACGACACTTCAAGGTTGCTCATGGAACGCAGTTCGTTGGCGAACTGCCTGTCCATGGGGAAGCCCATCACCACGCGGGCAATGGGCTGCGGGTCGAGGACGACATCCTGCACAAGCAGATAGGGCAGGCTGTCCATCGCGACGATAAGCATCTGCAGCCCGCTGCGTCGCGCATGCCGCAAGGCCTCGTCGTACGGGAAGGGCTGGCCGTGTGTCAGTACCGGCAAGGTACTGACCATCACCTTGCCATCCAGGCCCAGCACGAACACTTCACTGGAACGCAGGCCGGTGCCATGCCGTCGCAGCGCGGCCATTACCGTTTCGGGGTTGCCCTCGGCCACCGCCTGTTTGAAGGGGCCGTCGGCGGTGAGCCAATCCAACCCGTATTGCAGACGACGCCCGCGCAGGTCGAGCAAACGTTCGAACACTTGGCTGCCGGTGCTGAGCTGAACCTGGGCCTGTTTCTCCACGGCGCGGGTGGTGGCGGCCTTGACGGCGAAGTAAGTCGCGGCCACCACCACCAGCAGCAATAGCGCCAACACCCCGGCAATGCGGGTCTGAAATGTGTGGCGCCACTTCATTGCCGTGGCCTCTGGCAGCACGCGCCTCTCTGTGCCGATCCGTCCCTTTGTCATACGCATTCCTGGCGGCTGCTGACCTGGCGTCAAAAAAACATTCGTTTTTAACGAATGGTTGGTTCAACCAGATTAGCTGGGGGCTGGGATATGTACACCCAATAGGGACGGGGATGTGTCTGTCAGTTTATTGGCGGCAAACGCTTGGCTCGGAGGGCTGGTGGGGCATAGCCCCAAGCTGGGTAACGGGGACGTACGCAATCACACGCGCGCGCGCATGAAATCCCCCCACCGCCGCACCAGATAATTGTGCTCATCCATCACCGAGTTCCACACCGCAATGTGGCCCATGCGCTGCTCATAGGAGCCACCATCACGCACCTCGCCGACATCGATCAACGGCAAGCCATCACTGCCGAGCAGCTCTTCACGGGCGGGCTTGCCGGCATACCAGTAATCCCACTCGGCGCTGCTCAAATGATCGCGGGTGCGCGCCGGGTTACCGATGTAATAGCCCTGACGCGCCATCACCGCCCCCGGCCAGCCGGATAACCACCAATTCAGATAAGCATAAGCCGCATCCAGCACCGGCCCCTGGGCATGGCGCGACAGCGACAACCCACCAAACCATCCACGGTACCCTTCACGGGGCACCGCCAGCCGATACTTCACGCCTGCCCGGTGCAAGCGCATCAGGGTCGGCGACCACAGACTCTGGATATCGATGCTGGGGCTCAGCATCAACTGCGCGGCCTCTTCATCATCCGACCAGAACGCCGCAAAGTGCCCCTCCTTCTGCTTGCGCACCAGAATGTCAGCCAGTACATCGATCTCTTCGATGCTCATATTGCCGATGTCTTTGAACTGCGCCAGCCCCGCGCCCTGCACCGCCAACGCGGCATCCAGCGCGCCTATCGCGGCATCGCTTTGCAGCGCAGTGCGCGCGCTCCAGGCCGGGTCGAGCAGCCAGCCCCAGCTTTCATTGCCGTGGCTGAAGCCTTCGGGCAAACGCTCCGGGCGGTAGGCAAAACTGTCGGCGTTATGGGTCAACGGCAGCATGCTGATGCGCTCGGTGACGCTGCTGCCAAGGCTGCCGTCGTGCTGCACGAACAGCCGCTCACTGGGCACGCTGCCGCCACCCAACCGGTCGTTGGCCGACAAGCGACCACGCTTGGGCAAATCATTGATCTCGTGCCACAAGGCGATGCGCCGTGTGTCGATGGGCTGGATCGCCCGCGCCGGCCAGACGAAATCAACGTTGTGAAACCATTGGTCGTAGAGGTCGTAGCTGTCGGGCTGCATCACGGCGATGCGCTGGGCCTGCGCCACGTCGTGCACCTGATAGACCAGGCGAATACCCAACTCTTTTTCGGCGCGAACGCGCAAGCATTCCAGCAGGGTCACGGACGTACCGAGCACACGTAATGTGATCATGCTGCGAAGCGCCGTGAGAACACCTCGAAGGAGCGCCGCAACAGCGCCGGATCGAGGCCGCGCAGGATAAACACCAGGCGCGACTGGCGGTCGGTGCCGGGCCACGCGGGCAAATGCACCGGGGCATGCAGGCAGTGCTGCACGCCATGAATGACGATGGGGGCCGAGCTTGCGTTCACGTTGAGCAGTCCTTTGACGCGAAGGATTCGTTCGCCGTGGCATCTTAACAGCATCGACAACCAGACCCCGAAGCCGACCCAGTCCAGCGGTTGGTCGAAGCTCAGGCAGCATACTTGCGCGGCGCCGTGGGTGGCGGTGGTGGTCTGATGCAGTTGCCAGCGGCTGACTTCAACGGCCGGTTCGGCGCTGCGCACGCCTTCGCCAAGCAGCAACTGATCGCCGCTGTGAACCTCATGGGTATCGAGAATCGGCGTCCCCGCATTGAGTGCCCGCAAGTGCGCGCGCAGCGCTTCACAGTCGCCGACCAAGTCGGTCTTGCTCAGCAGCAAGCGGTCGGCCGCCGCAACCTGGGCCAGCCATTCCGGGTGCAGGCGCTCTTGCAACGTGGCGTGACTGGCATCGACCAGCGTGATCACCAGGCCGATATGAAAACGCCCGCGCAGTTGCACATCGTTGTTCAGCGTGGCCAGGATCGGCGCCGGATCGGCCAGCCCGGTGGTCTCCAGGATCACCCGCTTGAACGCCGGAACTTCACCGCGCTCGCGCCGTTGCAACAGGCCGAGCAACGCCTCCTTGAGCTCGCCGCGAATCGAACAGCACACGCAACCGCTGGGCAGCAGCACGGTGTCCGGCGCAACTTCTTCGACCAGCAGATGATCGATGCCGACATCGCCGAACTCATTGATCAGCAACGCCGTGTCACCCAGGCTTTCACCTTGCAGCAGGCGCGTGAGCAAGGTGGTTTTGCCGCTGCCGAGGAAACCGGTGATGACGTTGAGGGCAATGCTCATGATGACTCCAAGTGATCAAGCAAGCGGGGGTCCAGCGGATCCAGCGGGCGACCGAGCATGTTTTCAGCCGCTTGCCAGAGTTGATCCAGGCCACTTGCCAGGGCCTGTTTGCCGGTGGCGCCCAACAACAGGTAGGACGCGCCCTGGAAGTCTTCGACCTTGAGCCGGAACACCGCCAGCACCTGGTTGATCGCGGCGATCCGGCGCAGGCGTTCGCGGCGCCGGGGCAGCTCATCGCCCAAGGGGTCGCTCCAGTGCAGGTCTTCGCCGAGTAATCCGCAGAGTCCGCACATGGTTACACCTCACTCATGGCATGACATCGCCGGAGTTCGGGCCCAGCGTCTGGCCGACAAACAGGTTGCCACCCGGCTCACTGGCCAGCAGCACGGCGGTGGGCGCGACTTCATCGGCCAGGCCGAAACGGCCCAGGGGCAATTCGGCGGCCTTGGCGCGCTTCCAGTCGTCGCTGATGCCGCCCACCAGCGGCGTTTCGATAGGGCCCGGCGCGATAGCGTTGACCAGCACATTGTCCTTGGCCACTTCCAGCGCCAGGGATTTGGTGAAACCGATCACGCCAGCCTTGGCGGCGGCGTAATGGGTCAGCTCGGCGCCGCCCTTGATGCCCAATTGCGAGGCCACATTGATGATGCGCCCCCAACGTTGCGCCAGCATGTGCGGCAAAGCGCGCTGGCTGGCGACAAACACGCTGGTGAGGTCAACGCGCAACATGTCGTTCCACATGTCGATGGAGAGGTCGACGCAGCGGGCCTGGGTGAGCATGCCGGCATTGTTGACCAGAATGTCGATGCCGCCGAAGTGCTCGACGCAGCGGTCGACACTGGCCTGGGCGCCTTCGACAGTGCCGACGTCAGCCAGGCATTCAAACACTTCGGCGCCGAGGTTGCGGCAGGTGATGGCGGTTTCGGCAAGGCTGGCAGCATTGCGGTCAGCCAGCAGCAGCCGCGCCCCCTCGGCGGCGTAGGCGCGGGCAATGGCGGCACCGATGCCGCTGCCGGCGCCGGTGATGACGGCGCGGCGGTTATTCAGTTGAGGCATACAAAATCTCCTAAAAAAACACGGTCCCTGTGGGAGCTGGCTTGCCTGCGATAGCGGTGGATCAGTCAGTACATGTGGGGCTGAAACTCCGCTATCGCAGGCAAGCCAGCTCCCACATTTTTTAGACCACGTGCGGTCAGTCAGGCCAGCGCACGGTCAAGCCGCCGTCGATGACGATGCTCTGCCCAGTCAGATAACTCGACGCCTCACTGGTCAAAAACTGCACCAACGAGGCCACCTCATCCGCCCGCCCTACCCGGCCCAGCGGAATCGTCCGCGCCGCCTTCGCCAACCCTTCAGGCCCCAGCGAGTTCTTCGCATCCAGCGACTGCGGCGTCTCGATCAAGCCCGGAATCACCGCGTTGCAACGGATGCCCAAGGGCGCCAACTCCACCGCCAGCGACCGGCACAACCCCGGCACGCCGGCCTTGGCCGCCGCGTAATGGCTGTGCTCCTGCCAGCCATACACGCCGCCGGCAATCGACGAAATCGCTACCAGCGCGCCGCCCTCGCCCATATGCCGGGTGGCCGCGCGGAAGGTGCGCATCACCCCCGTCAGGTCGACATTGAGCATCTCGTTCCACAACGCATCGGTCATTTCCAACAACGGTGCGCGACGCAGCAAACCGGCATTGGCCACTGCGTAATCCAGGCGGCCGAAATGCTGCACGGCCTGCGCGGCCAGCGCGTCCACCGAGGCGGTGTCGCCCACGTCCAGCGGTAGCATCAGGCACTCACCACCGGCTTCTTCCACCAGCGCCACGGTGGTGTGCGGGTCGTGCGGATCGGCCGGGTAATACCCGCCCACCACCGCCACGCCATTGCGCGCATAGGCCACGGCCAGGGCTTGGCCGATGCCGCTGGCGGCACCGGTAATCAGGGCAACTTTACGGCTCATCTCACACTCCTCACTGAACGGTTTCCGGGCGCACATGGCGAGCGGCAAACATCAGCGCACCGGACAAAAAGCATGGCAGCGCGCCGAACCACAGCGCGGCGGTCTGCCAGTCGCTGCCGGCGGACAACACTTGGGTGGCGCCAAAACCGGCCACCACCGCCCCAATCGGGCCCATGGCATGAATGATCGCGCCACCGGTGGCGCGGATGCTGGTGGGGAAACTCTCGCTGATAAAAAACAGCGCCGCCGAGTACGGCCCGATCAGGAAGAACAGGCCCAGGCTGTAGAGCCCCACCACCATCGCCATATTGCTTGGCCCAAACAGCATCCCGGCAAACGCCAGGCCGCCGAGCATCCAGCCCAGACCGATGACATTGCGACGGCCGATTTTGTCGCCCATCCAGCCATGAGTCAGGTAACCGCAGTACCCCACCAGGTTCGATAGCACGAGGATGATCAGCGAATTCTCGAACGAGATATGGTGCACGCTGACGATCACCGAAGTCCCCAGCACGCTGAACACCTGGATGGCCGCCCAGTTGAGCAACAGCGCGGCGCCGATCACCAGCGTGGCGCGGCGGGCCGGGCCACGGAAGGCGGCTTTGAGGCCGGCCTTGCTGTGTTCGTCATAGTCCACGCCGTAGGTCACGGCGACGTTCTGCGCCTCTTTCACCGCGCCACTTTTACGCAGTTCGCTGATGCGCTGGTGAATCTGGAACTGCGGGCTCTCCTTGAGCTTGCGCGCCATGATCGCAATCACGATGGCCGGGATTGCGGCAAAGATGAAGCAACCCTGCCAGCCGATGACCGGCAACAGCAGCGCGGTCAACCCGGCGGCGATCAACGCACCGACCGGCCAGCCGCCCTGCACCAGGCTGTAGATAAACCCGCGCCGCTTGGTCAGGCGCGGGTCTTCAGAGGCGCCATACAGCTCGCTCAGATACGTGGCGTTGACAGTTTCCTCGGCGTAGCCCAGGCCACCCAACGAGCGGATCAGAATCAGCGGCGACTTGCCCCACGCCCCGCCAATCGCAGTGAGTGCCGAGCACAGCGCGGAGCCGGCCACGGTAAAAATAATGCCTTTGCGCCGTCCCAATTTATCCACGACCGGGCCAATGGCAAAGGCAACCACTGCCGTGCCCACCGCCACCCAGGTCGCGATTTCAGCTTGCTCCACTTCTCCCCAGCCAAAGTGCCGGCCGATCTCCGGCAGCAAGGTGCCAAAGAGGATGAAGTCATACACCGCAAACACCCAGGCGAAAAACGCGATCCAGGTGGCGAAGCGCACTTCCTGGGACGTCAGTTGCCGGGGTTTCCAGCCAGTCAGGTCAAGCTTGTTGTAGATGGACATAAATCGCGCCTCGGGGGGGTTGGCTAAGGGTCAGGAACGCGGTTGGCGGCGGATAAAGTCGTCGGCGATTTCGTCGAAGGTGACGAAGCGCACGCCGGCATGGCTCTGGATGTGTTCGATCAGGCGCTCAAGCATCAGCAGCACTTGCGGGCGACCGGACACGTCGGGGTGAATGGTCATGGTGAACACCGCGTGTTCGTGTTCGCGGTAAACCCAGTCGAACTGGTCGCGCCACATTTCTTCCAGGTGGCGCGGGTTGACGAAGCCGTGGCTGTTGGGGGCTTTTTTGATGAACATCATTGGCGGCAGGTCGTCGAGGTACCAGTTGGCCGGGATCTCCACCAGGTCGGTTTCCTCGCCGCGCACCAGCGGTTTCATCCAGGTGTCGGGGTGCTGGCTGTAGTCGATCTTGGTCCAGCTGTCGCCCTTGCGTACGTAGTAGGGGTGGAAGTCGTTGTGCATCAGGCTGTGGTCATACTTGATGCCTTTTTTCAGCAGCAGCTCGTTGGTGACCTTGCTGAATTCCCACCACGGCGCGACGTAGCCGGTCGGACGTTTGCCGGTGACCTGGGTGATCAGCTCGATGGATTTATCCAGGACGATTTCTTCCTGTTCGGCCGTCATCGCAATCGGGTTTTCATGGCTGTAGCCGTGCACGCCAATTTCGTGACCGGCGTCGGCCACCGCCTTCATCTGCTCGGGGAAGGTTTCCATTGAGTGGCCGGGAATAAACCAGGTGGTGCGCAGGCCATAGCGTTCGAACAATTTGAGCAAGCGCGGCGCGCCGATTTCACCGGCGAACAGGCCGCGCGAGATGTCGTCCGGCGAGTCTTCACCGCCGTAGGAGCCGAGCCAGCCGGCGACGGCGTCAACGTCGACGCCAAATGCACAGAGAATGTCTTTAGCCATGATGTGTCTCCTTAAATAGTCATTACGGATTCGACGGACAACGCCACGCGTAACAGGCGTGCGTCTTCCCCCGACGGGGCGCTGAGCAGCAGCCCGGTGGGCAGGCCCAGGGCATCGCGGCCGCTGGGCAGGCTGACGCCTGGCATGTCGAGCAGACTGCCGGGCATGGTCAGGCGCAGGGTGGCGAGGTTGGTTTTCACGAACAGCTCGTCGTCGGCCTCCAACGGGGCCAACGGGGGTGCAACATGGGCAACGGTCGGGGTAATCAGCACGGCGCCGTCGAGCTCGTCGACCAGTTGGCACTGCAGGCGACGGCGTGCGTCGATCAGGTGCAGCAACTGACTGGCGGGCAACGAACGTGCAGCTTCCAGGCGGCGGCGTACGCGCGGGTCGAGCAGGTCGGCGTCGCGGCTGTCGAGCAAGGCCTCGTGCAGCGCGAAGGCTTCGAATGAGCCGAGCCAGCCGTCCTGCTTGATCAGGTTGAGCGTGGCCTGGAAGGTGGCAGACGGGCGCACCTCGATCAGCGCGCCTGAGGCCTTGATGAGGTCCATGGCGCGTAGCAGGTTATTGCGTACGGCCGGTTCGATGTCTTCCAGCGCGCCTTGCTCGAGCACAAAGCGTTGCCCCTTGAGGCTGCGGGCAACATGGGTTTGCGTGCGGCCATTGAGCAGGTCGTCGATCACCAGGGCATCGCGCACGCTGCGGGTCAGCGGGCCGAGGCTGTCGAGGGTGTGCGCCAGCGGGAATACCCCGTCGCGGCTGTAGCGTCGGCTGCTGCTGCGGTAGCCCACCACACCGTTGAGCGCGGCCGGAATGCGGATCGAGCCGGCGGTGTCGGTGCCCATGGCGATTGGCACAATGCCGCCGGCCACGGCGACGGCCGAGCCGGATGACGAGCCACCGGGAATACGCGGTTGATCGCTGCCGTTCGGGTTATACGGCGTGCCGAAATGCGGGTTCAGGCCCAAGCCGGAATAGGCCAGTTCGCTGAGGTTGGTCTTGCCGAGACTGACCATCCCGGCGCGGCACAGCAGGCCCACGCTCGGCGCATCGAGCAACGCCGCTGGCGCCTCGCGACGGTAAGCGGCGCCGGCGGTCGTGATGCTGCCGGCGACATCAAACAGGTCCTTCCAGGCCAGCGGCACACCATCGAACACGCTCAACGGTTGCCCGGCACGCCAACGGGCTGCGGCGGCTTCGGCTTCGCGACGGGCGCGCTCGGCCGTCAGGGAAATAAACACGGTGGGCGCCATGCTCGCGTGCAGCAGCGCCTGTTCGAGGACTTGCACCGGGTCGCTGCGACCGCTGGCGAACGCTTCGGCCATTGATGTGGCGTCTGACATCAAGATCCACCTCATAAAACGTACATATTAATAAAATGTACATTTTACAAAGGCAGCTTTCGTGCCAGTCTCTGGTATCGCCATTTTTGCACGAGCGCGTTTCTGCCCTTGAGCTACGGGCTAGATGGTTTTGTAGGAAACAAAAAGATTGGCAAAGGCGTGGGCACAGGCCTTGAATGAAATAATGTATCTTTTATTAATAAGTACATTTTGGTGCAGAAAAGTAACAGGGTGACGGCCAAGGCCCCAAAAAAGTGCCAGCAGCGTGGCGCAGAGTGACAGGGTAACTATGAGAGAATCCCCGACCACTTTCCTACAAGCCCTTCAACTCTTTACCTAGAGAAGCAGATGAAAGCAGTGTCCGCCTCGGCCTCCCGTTACGCGATGATTCACACGCTGTTGCGTGATGCGATCGTCAACGGCACCGCCCGCCACGGGCTGGTCTTGCTGGAAGCGCCGCTGGCCGAGTTGTTCGGCACCAGCCGCGTGCCGGTGCGCAAGGCGCTGGATCTGCTGCACGACGAAGGCCTGATCTGCCGCTTCAATGGCCGCGGGTACCTGATCAACCCCGAAGGCCTGGCCATGGAGCCGCTGCGTCTGCCCTTGAGCCCTGCGCACCTGGGCCTCAACGGCGATGACGAGTTGGTAGACACCCGCCCGCTCGGCGAGCGGATCGTCGAGGAAATCGGCGCGGCGTTGTCCACCTGCATTGCCTTCGGCCATTACCGCCTGGATGAGCAAGCCGCCGCCGACCATTACGGCGTCAGCCGCGCCGTGGTGCGTGAAGCACTGATGCGCTTGCGCGACCGTGGCCTGGTGGAAAAAGAGCCCTATTCCCAATGGCTGGCCGGGCCGCTGACCGCGCGCGAGGTGACCGAAGACTACGAACTGCGGGCCTGCCTGGAACCCGAAGCCCTGCGCCAGAGCGCGCCGAACCTCGACCGCGACATGCTCGAAGCCATGTTGCAGCGCGTGCTGGCGGCTCAAGAAAGCCCACAGTGCAGCCTGCAAGCCATTGAACAGATCGAAGAGGACTTGCACCAGCGCTGCCTTGCCGGCCTGCAAAACCGCAAGATCGCCGCGCTGATTCGCCAGGGCCAGAGCCCGATGATCATCAGCCGGATTTTCTACCGTTTACTGGGGATCGGCGCCGATCCCGCCATGCTCGCCGAACACCGCTTGATTCTGGAGCTGCTGCTGCACGGTGCATATGACGCGGCGGCGCTGAATTTGCGTGAGCATTTGCAGCGGGCACGCCAGCGGATGCTGCAGCGCTTGAAGGTGTTGTCGGTGCTGCCGGAACAGCCATTGCCGGCTTATCTTCACAAAATCAGCTGACGGCGCTCGGTACACAATGCTGGCTTGCCTGCGATAGCGGTGTGTCAGTTGATACATCAGGCAGCTGGGCCACCGCTATCGCAGGCAAGCCAGCTCCCACAGGGGGAAAGCGGTGTTTCGAAAATATTATGCAATTTGTTGCTAACTGCGCCCCGCCATTGAAACCACCGCTGCCCCGCCCCATCTAAGCTGCATACTTCCTTATGCAGGTGCCCCATGAGCGACCAGCAAGAATTCCCGGACATCGACCTGAACGATTACGCCGACCCCGAAAACGCTGAACACCAAGCTTCGTCCAACACCGGCCTGGCCCTGCCTGGGCAAAACCTGCCGGACAAGGTCTACATCATCCCGATCCACAATCGGCCGTTCTTCCCGGCGCAAGTGCTGCCGGTCATCGTCAACGAAGAACCGTGGGCCGAGACCCTGGAGCTGGTGAGCAAATCCGACCACCACTCCCTTGCGCTGTTTTTCATGGACACCCCGCCAGAAGACCCGCGCCATTTCGATACCTCCAGCCTGCCGCTGTACGGCACGCTGGTGAAGGTGCACCACGCCAGCCGCGAAAACGGCAAGCTGCAATTTGTCGCCCAGGGTCTGACCCGCGTGCGCATCAAAACCTGGCTCAAGCACCACCGCCCGCCGTACCTGGTGGAAGTCGAATACCCGCACCAGCCGACCGAGCCGACCGACGAGGTCAAGGCCTACGGCATGGCGCTGATCAATGCGATCAAGGAACTGCTGCCGCTCAACCCGCTGTACAGCGAGGAGTTGAAGAACTACCTCAACCGCTTCAGCCCCAACGACCCGTCGCCGCTCACCGACTTCGCCGCCGCGTTGACCTCGGCCACCGGCAACGAGCTGCAGGAAGTGCTGGACTGTGTGCCCATGCTCAAGCGCATGGAAAAAGTCCTGCCGATGCTGCGCAAGGAAGTTGAAGTCGCGCGCCTGCAAAAGGAAATCTCCGCCGAGGTGAACCGCAAGATCGGCGAGCACCAGCGCGAGTTCTTCCTCAAGGAACAGCTCAAGGTCATCCAGCAGGAGCTGGGTCTGACCAAGGACGACCGCAGCGCGGATGTCGAGCAGTTCGAACAACGCCTGGTGGGCAAAGTACTGCCGACCCAGGCGCAAAAACGCATCAGCGAAGAAATGAACAAACTGTCGATCCTGGAAACGGGTTCGCCGGAATACGCCGTTACGCGCAACTACCTGGACTGGGCCACCTCGGTGCCGTGGGGCGTGTACGGCGAAGACAAGCTCGACCTGAAACACGCCCGCAAGGTGCTGGACAAGCACCATGCGGGCCTGGATGACATCAAGAGCCGCATCCTCGAGTTCCTCGCGGTGGGCGCCTATAAAGGTGAAGTCGCCGGTTCCATCGTGCTGCTGGTCGGCCCGCCGGGCGTGGGCAAGACCAGCGTGGGTAAATCCATCGCCGAGTCCCTGGGCCGGCCGTTCTATCGCTTCAGTGTCGGCGGCATGCGCGACGAGGCCGAGATCAAGGGCCATCGCCGTACCTACATCGGCGCCCTGCCGGGCAAGCTGGTGCAGGCGCTCAAAGATGTGGAGGTGATGAACCCGGTGATCATGCTCGATGAGATCGACAAGATGGGCCAGAGCTTCCAGGGCGACCCGGCGTCGGCCTTGCTGGAAACCCTCGACCCGGAACAGAACGTCGAATTCCTCGATCACTACCTGGACCTGCGCCTGGACCTGTCCAAGGTGTTGTTCGTCTGCACGGCGAACACGCTTGATTCGATCCCGGGCCCATTGCTGGACCGGATGGAAGTGATTCGCCTGTCGGGCTATATCACCGAAGAAAAGGTTGCCATCGCCAAGCGCCACCTGTGGCCAAAACAGTTGGAAAAGGCCGGTGTGTCGAAAAACACCCTGACCATCAGCGACGGCGCACTGCGCGCGCTGATCGACGGCTACGCACGCGAAGCCGGGGTGCGCCAGTTGGAAAAACAGCTGGGCAAACTGGTGCGCAAGGCCGTGGTCAAGCTGCTGGACGAGCCGGACTCGGTGATCAAGATCGGCAACAAGGATTTGGAAAGCTCCTTGGGCATGCCGGTGTTTCGCAATGAGCAAGTGCTGTCCGGTACCGGCGTGATCACAGGCCTGGCCTGGACCAGCATGGGCGGCGCGACCCTGCCGATCGAGGCGACGCGCATCCACACGCTCAATCGTGGCTTCAAGCTCACCGGGCAACTGGGTGAGGTGATGAAAGAGTCCGCCGAGATTGCCTACAGCTACATCAGCTCTAATCTGAAGTCGTTTGGCGGCGATCCGAAGTTCTTCGACGAAGCCTTCGTGCACTTGCACGTGCCGGAAGGTGCTACGCCCAAAGATGGCCCAAGCGCCGGAGTGACCATGGCCAGTGCGTTGCTGTCGCTGGCGCGCAACCAGCCACCGAAAAAAGGCGTGGCGATGACCGGCGAGCTGACGCTGACCGGGCATGTACTGCCGATTGGTGGTGTACGTGAGAAGGTGATTGCGGCGCGGCGCCAGAAGATTCATGAGTTGATCCTGCCGGAGCCCAACCGTGGCAGCTTTGAAGAGCTGCCGGAGTACCTGAAAGAAGGCATGACGGTGCACTTTGCCAAGCGCTTTGCGGATGTGGCGAAGGTGTTGTTCTGACCATTGTGTAGTGCCTGAACTGGCCTCATCGGGGGCAAGCCCCCTCCCACAATTTGACTGCATTCCAAAGGATGTACTCGGTCAACTGTAGGAGGGGGCTTGCCCCCGATCAGGCCAGACCTGCCAACACAAAAGCCCGCCTTGTCACACCTTGTCTCATCTTCGGTTATGCTCGCCCTTCGTCGTCAAACAACGGAGCCCCCATGACCGCTGCCCGCCTGCTTCTCCCCTTGAGCCTTGCCCTGCTGGCCGCCTGCGCCAGTGCCCCCAAGCAAAACGTCACCGTGGAAAACCAGAGCGCCTGCCCGCTCCAGCTTAAAACCGGGCAAAACCTGATCCTCACCTTGCCGAGCAACCCCACCACCGGCTATCGCTGGGCCATCCAGGATTCTGCCGGCGGCGTGCTGCGTGCACTCAGCCCTGAGGTTTACAGCAGCACCGAGTCCGGGGTGATCGGCGGTGGCGGCCAATCCACTTGGCGCTTCCAGGCCTTCGCGGCCGGCCAGGGCCGTTTGCGCCTGACCTCCCAGCAACCTTGGGAACCGGAAGCCGAGCCTGCCGAAACCTTCGACTGCGCCATCACGGTGAACTGATATGCCTTGGCTGATTCTTGCGTTGATGGGCGCCGGCACCTTTGTCTACGGTTTGAGCACCCACGCGGCGTTACTGTGCCTGCTGGTCAAGCCGTTGCCGGTGCTGGCGTTGCTGGGTTGGCTGCATGACGCGCCGCCCACCGACTATCGACGCTGGATCAGCCTGGGGCTGATTTTTTCCCTAGTGGGCGACGTATTGCTCGCGTGGCCAGGCGACCTGTTTATCTTCGGGCTGGGCGCCTTCCTGTTTGCGCATTTGGCGTATCTGAAAGCCTATTTCAGCGATTGCCGGCGCCTGGCGTTGTTGCCGCTGGTATTGGCACTGGGCGTGGGCGCGATTCTGCTGAGCATTCTGATTGCCCATGGCCTGGGCGAGTTGCTGATCCCGGTGGTGGTGTATGCGCTGGTGATCAGCGCCATGCTCTGGCGTGCATTGGCGCGACTGGGCAGTGAGGTGCCCAAGCGCTCGGCCCTGCTGGCGGCGGCGGGCGCGGTGTCGTTTGTGTTTTCCGACACGCTGATTGGTATCAATCGGTTCGTGGTCGCCTTTGAGGCGGCGCCGTATTTATTGATCAGCACGTATTGGCTGGGTCAGTGGGGCATCACCGCCTCGGCTTTCCATCAGACTACCCGCGCACACGAGGGCCAATTTGGCTAAAATGCCGGCCTTTCCCCCCTCGTCGCCGGAACAACCGTGAGCAAAGAACCCGATCGCCTATTCGCCCAGCCCCTGCCCCAGGTGCCGGACTTCGCCTTTAACGAGGACGTGGTGCGGGTGTTCCCGGACATGATCAAGCGCTCGGTGCCCGGTTACCCGACCATCGTCGAGAACCTCGGCGTGCTGGCCGCGCAGTTTGCGCAACCCAACAGCGTGCTCTACGACCTGGGCTCGTCCCTCGGCGCGGTCACCCAGGCGCTGCGCCGCCATGTGCGCACCGACGGTTGCCGGGTAATCGCCGTGGATAACTCGGCGGCGATGGTCGAGCGCTGCCGCGAATACCTCAATGGCCAGGACTCGATGTTCCAGGAGTTGCTGCCGGTTGAGGTGATCGAGGGCGATATCCTCGCGCTGCAATTCCAACCGGCCTCGGTGGTGGCGCTGAATTTCACCCTGCAATTTATCGCCCCCGATCAACGCCTGGCATTGCTCGCGCGTATCCGCCAGTCGCTGCTGCCGGGCGGCGCGTTGATCCTCTCGGAAAAGCTGCGGTTCAACGACCCTGAAGAACACGCATTGCTCACCGACCTGCACATCGCGTTCAAACGCGCCAACGGCTACAGCGAACTGGAAATCGCCCAGAAGCGCAGCGCCATCGAAAACGTCATGAAGCCCGACAGCCTCGAAGAACACCGCGAACGCCTGTTGGCAGCCGGGTTCTCGAAAGTCGTGCCGTGGTTCCAGTGTCTTAACTTTGCCTCGTTGATTGCCTTGCCATGATTGATCTCTCTCCCCTCGCCCGCCACCTGGTCGGTACTCCGTTGGCCGTATGGGCCCAAGGCCTGCAAGCGCAACTCGATAGCAAGATGGAAAAGGGTCATGGCGACCTGGAGCGTTGGCAGAGTGCGCTGGACGCGCTGCCGCAGATCCAGCCCAGCGAAGTCGATTTGCTCAATGGCCTGACCCTTGATACCGATTGCGACGACGCCACCCGCGCACAGATGCGCACCGCGCTGATGGGCCTGAGCCCGTGGCGCAAAGGCCCGTTCAACCTGTTTGGCGTGCATGTGGACACCGAATGGCGTTCGGACTGGAAGTGGTCACGCGTTGCCCCGCACCTGAATTTGAACGGCAAGCGCATCCTCGACGTGGGTTGCGGCAACGGCTACTACATGTGGCGCATGCTCGGCGCGGGTGCCGACAGCGTGATTGGCGTGGACCCGAACTGGCTGTTTTTCTGCCAGTTCCAGGCGGTGCAGCGCTACCTGAACGAGCCAAAGGCCTGGCACTTGCCGTTCCCGTTTGAAGACCTGCCGCCGAACCTGGAAGGCTTCGACACGGTGTTTTCCATGGGCGTGTTCTATCACCGCCGTTCGCCGATCGAGCACTTGCTGGCATTGAAAGACTGCCTGGTCAAAGGCGGCGAGTTGGTGCTGGAAACGCTGGTGGTCGAAGGCGATCAGCAGCAAGTGTTAGTGCCGGAAGACCGCTATGCGCAGATGCGCAATGTGTGGTTCCTGCCTTCGGTACCGGCCTTGATGCTGTGGCTACGGCGCGCCGGGTTCAGCGACGTGCGCTGCGTGGATGTGAGCGTGACCACGGTCGAGGAACAGCGCGGCACGGAGTGGATGAAGTACCAGTCGCTGAGCGACTTCCTGGACCCGGATGATCACAGCAAGACCCTTGAAGGGCTGCCGGCGCCGATGCGGGCGGTGATTATCGCGAAGAAATAACCTGCAATCTCCCAGAATAAATGGAGATCAAACTGTGGGAGCTGGCTTGCCTGCGATAGCAATCTTTCAGTCAGTTGATCAGTGACTGATGCACCGCTATCGCAGGCAAGCCAGCTCCCACATTGGTTTTCAGTGTTCTTTAGAGTGTGGGCTTGGCTCTGCGGGCCTTGAAGAACTCACTCAACACTGTCCCGCATTCCTCAGCCAACACCCCGCCTTCAAACAGCACCCGATGGTTGAGAAACCCTTGGGTAAAAAACTGCCCCTGGCTTTGCACGATCCCCGCCTTGGGCTCCAGCGCGCCGTACACCACCCGCGCGATGCGCGAATGCACAATCAGGCCCGCGCACATGCTGCACGGTTCCAGCGTCACATACAGCGTGCTGCCGACCAGGCGGTAGTTGCTGATCGCCTGCGCGGCGGCGCGGATGGCGACCATTTCGGCATGGGCGCTGGGGTCATTGCCGCTGATCGGGCAATTGAAACCCCGACCGATGATTTCACCGTCCTGCACCAGCACCGCGCCAACGGGCACTTCGCCAAGGGCGGCGCCTTGGGCGGCGAGGGCCAGGGCTTCGCGCATGAAGTCCTGGTCGCGGCTGCGGTCGATAATCGCCGTGGGGCGAATCTGGCGCATCACGCCACCTCGATGGCGGCCATCAGGCCGGTTTCCATGTGATCGATCACGTGGCAATGGAACATCCACACCCCCGGGTTATCCGCCACCAACGCCACGCGCGCGCGCTCGTTCTTGCCCAGCAAGTAAGTGTCGGTGAAGTACGGGATCACCTTGTGGCGGTTCGAGGCGATTACCTTGAAACTCATGCCGTGCAGGTGGATCGGGTGCTGGTACTGGGTCATGTTTTTCAATTCGAAAATGTAGCTTTTGCCCTTCTCAAGCTTGGCAATCGGGCGATCGGCACAGGTCTTGTCGGTGATGTCCCAGGCCTTGCCGTTGATTTGCCACAGGCTCGGCGGTTTGCCGTCATCGACCGACACGGTACCGACCCATTCGAAATTGAAGTTGAGTTTCTCGGCATTCGCCAGGTCCGGCTCGGCGATCGGGTTGGCGGGCAGCGCCGGTGGCCATTCGGTGGGCGCATCGGTATTGGCGACGGAGCGGAAGGTACCCAGGCGCACCGGGCCGTTGCGGATGGAGAGTTCTTCACCGGCAGGCGGTGCCTTGATCGCCAGACAAATACGCATGCCCGGGCCCAGCCAGTATTCCTTGCCCAATGGGCGCGGCTCGACAGGGTTGCCGTCCAGCGCGTAGATCTGCGCATCGACGTCGGGAATGTTGATGCGATAGGTCAGCGTGTTGTCGAGGTTGAGCAGGCGCACGCGGGTGATTTGCCCGGCGGGCAAATCGATCACCGCCTGGGACACGCCATTGATCGTCGACAACCGCCCGGCCGTGCCGCCACGCGCGGCTTCACGGGGTACGCTGAAGGCCACGAAGGCCCCCTCTTCGTCCACGTGCCAGCTTTTCAGGCTCAGGGTGCGCTCGTGTTTGAAACCGGTGGGCTCGCGCTCTTCGATGATCAGCGGGCCCACCAGGCCACGGCCGAGTTCTTCGCTGCTGTTCACGTGCGGGTGATACCAGTAGCTGCCGGCGTCCGGCACACGGAATTTGTAATCGAAGTATTCGCCGGGCAATACCGGCAACTGCGAGACGTAAGGGACGCCGTCCATTTCCAGCGGCAGGCGGATGCCGTGCCAATGAATGGTGGTGGCGACCGGCAAGTGGTTGATAAAGCGCACCCGCAGCCACTCACCCTGGCGCACACGCAACTCGGTGCCCGGCGCCGAGGGGCCAAATGCCCAGGCTTCGGTTTTGTGGCCCGGCACCAGTTCCACGTCCAGCGGCGCGGCGATCAGTTGGTAATCGTGCCCGGCTTCGGCCTCTGCAACTTTTCCCAGCCAGTAGCGATAGCCGCCACCGGCACCGACGCCCACTACGGCCAGGCCTGCGAGACCACCCAGGATTTGTCGACGGGAAAAGGATCGGGACACAACAACCTCACGTATCTGCCACAGGCCAGAGGCCCGCAAAGGGCAGATACGATACACCTGACCCGGCTAAACAGTAAGACTTCGCATTGCCGCATGGCTGAATTCAATGGGTTTGGCTGGGTAACTACACCTCTGGATACACCGAAAATCACTGTGGGAGGGGGCTTGCCCCCGATTGCAGTGGGTCAGCTACAGATAGGCTGACTGACACACCGCTATCGGGGGCAAGCCCCCTCCCACATTTTGATCTTCAGTGATTTTTAGACTGTGCTCACTTGGAGCTGGCAGCCGCCAGGATCAGGGCTTTCATCTCGGCCACCGCGCCTTTGAAACCGACGAACAGCGCGTGCGCCACCAGCGCGTGGCCGATGTTGAGTTCGTTGATGCCCTTGATCGCAGCCACGGCTTCGACGTTGTGGTAGTGCAAACCATGGCCGGCGTTGACGATCAGCCCTTCACTGAGGCCGCACTGTACGCCGTCGATAATGCGCTGCAGTTCGTCAGCGACTTCGGTGGGCGTGGTGGCATCGGCATAGCGGCCAGTGTGCAGTTCGATGGCCGGCGCGCCGACACGGCGCGAGGCTTCAATCTGACGCTCGTCGGCGTCGATAAACAGCGAGACTTCGCTGCCGATCTTCGACAGACGCTCGACCGCAGCCTTGATCCGCGCTTCCTGGCCGGCAACATCGAGGCCGCCTTCGGTGGTGAGCTCCTGGCGCGTTTCCGGCACCAGGCAGATGTGCGCCGGGCGGATGCGTTCAGCGAACGCCATCATTTCTTCGGTGACGCCCATTTCGAAGTTCATGCGGGTTTGCAGCACGTCCGTGAGCAGCAACACGTCGCGCTCCTGGATATGGCGGCGGTCTTCGCGCAGGTGCACGGTGATGCCGTCGGCGCCCGCTTCTTCGGCGTCCAGCGCGGCCTTGACCGGATCAGGGTAACGGGTGCCCCGGGCCTGGCGCAGGGTAGCGACGTGGTCGATGTTGACGCCAAGAAGAATGCGATTGCTGGTGCTCACGGAAGCGCTCCTGAAAAGGGAAAGAAACGCCGCACAGCATACACGGGGTTGTCAGGGCTTTCGAAACAACTCGCGACTGACCAGCGGCCGCCCGCCCAAGTGCACGGCGAGCGCCTGGCGCATCAATCGCTTGGCCGCAGACAAGGCGCCAGGGGCAGTCCAGTCGGCTTCGCTCATGGCCAGCAACTCGGTGCCCTGGAACAGGCCGGGTTGCAGCAGGTAAACGCGTTCCAGGCCAGCGTCGACTTGCAGGCGGTACATGCCGTCTGCGGCGACGGGGTCGCCGTGCAGGTCGTTGCTCAGTTCAAAGCCGTAGCCCAGGTCGTCGAGCAGGCGCCATTCGAAAGCGCGCAGCAGCGGTTCCAGTGGGCGGCCTTCGGCCAGTGCAATGAGCGTCGCGGCGTAGTGATCGAAGACCGCAGGGTGCGGGTCTTCGGCGGGCAGCAGGCGGATCAGCAGCTCGTTGAGGTACAGGCCGCTGAACAGGGCTTCACCGTTGAGCCAGGCGGAATTGCCGACGCTTTCCAGACGGCCGACGTTTTTCAGCTCGCCCTTGCCACGAAACTCCACGTCCAGGGCCACGAACGGCCGGGCCAGCGTGCCGGCCTTGCCTCGGGCGCTGCGCAAGACTGCGCGCAGGCGGCCTTGGGGCGTGAGGAAGTCCACCAGGGCGCTGGTCTCGCGGTAAGCGCGGCTGTGCAGGACGTAGGCGAGTTGGCTGGTGGGTTGGGACATGGATGCTCACTGCTGGAATGCATTTTTGAAAACTGCACAAACCTAACGTGGGAGGGGGCTGGCCCCCGATGGCAGTGTGTCAGTCACTTATCTGTTAACTGACCCACCGCTATCGGGGGCGAGCCCCCTTCCACATTTTCAGCCCTGTGGTGTATTCAAGACCCTACAGGTCGCCGTAGCCCAGGGAGCGCAGTGCGCGCTCGTCATCGGACCAACCACCCTTAACCTTCACCCACAGGTTGAGCATGATCTTGGAATCAAACAGCAATTCCATGTCCTTGCGCGCTTCGGTGCCGATGCGCTTGATGCGCTCGCCCTTGTCGCCAATGATGATTTTCTTCTGGCCGTCACGCTCGACGAGAATCAGCGCATGAATATGCAGGGTTTTGCCCTGCTGCTTGAACTCTTCGATTTCGACGGTGATCTGGTAAGGCAGCTCGGCGCCCATCTGGCGCATGATTTTCTCGCGCACCAGTTCAGCGGCGAGGAAGCGGCTGCTGCGGTCGGTGATCTGATCTTCCGGGAAGAAGTGCTCGTTCTCGGGCAAGTAACCCGCGATCACGCGCTCCAGGGCCTCAAGGTTGTGACCGTGCTGGGCCGAGATCGGCATGATCTGGGCGTTCGGCAGTTGCTCCTGCAGCCAGGTCAGGTGCGGCATCAGCTCGGCTTTGTCTTCGATGCGATCGGTCTTGTTCAGCGCGACGATCAACGGGCCGGTGACGTACTGCACGCGCTCGAGAACCATCTGGTCTTCGTCGGTCCACTTGGTGCGGTCAACCACGAAGATCACCACGTCGACGTCTTTCAACGCCGCCGAAGCGGTTTTGTTCATGTAGCGGTTAAGTGCCTTCTCGCCACCTTTGTGCATGCCCGGGGTGTCGACGTAGACGGCTTGGACGCTGCCTTCGGTCTTGATGCCCAGCATGTTGTGACGGGTGGTCTGCGGCTTGCGCGAGGTGATCGCGAGCTTCTGGCCCAGGATGTGGTTGAGCAGCGTGGACTTGCCCACGTTCGGGCGGCCGACGATGGCAACATAGCCACAGCGTGTTGCGGTTGAATCAGTCATGGCCATTCTCCACGCCCAGGGCAATCAGTGCTGCAGCGGCCGCTACCTGTTCGGCAATACGACGGCTCACACCCTGACCTCGGCTTTTTTCATTCAATAAGGTGATTTCACATTCCACGAAGAACACGCGGCAATGCGGCTCACCCTGGATATCCACCACTTCGTAGCGTGGCAGTTCACAACCGCGCGACTGCAGGAATTCCTGCAGGCGGGTCTTGGGATCTTTGTTGGTGTCGACCAGCGTCAGGCTCTCGATCTCCGAAGCCAGCCAGGCCACCACGCGCTCCTTGGCCGTCTCCATGCCTGCATCCAGGTAGATCGCACCGATCAACGCTTCGAGGGCATCAGCCAGGATCGACTCGCGACGAAAGCCACCGCTTTTCAGTTCACCGGACCCCAGGCGCAAGTATTCGCCCAGGCCGAAACCGCGGGCCAGCACGGCCAGGGTCTCGCCTTTTACCAGCCGTGCACGCAGGCGTGACAGCTGGCCTTCGCGCGCTTGCGGGAAACGCTCGAACAGCGCCTCACCGGCGGCAAAGTTGAGGATGGCGTCACCGAGAAATTCCAGGCGTTCGTTATTACGCCCTGCAAAACTGCGGTGTGTGAGGGCAAGGACCATCAATTCCTGGTCCTTGAAGGTGTAGCCGAGCTGACGCTCGAGACGACTTAGAGAAACGGTCACGGTTTATCCATATCTAGTTGGTGGCACCGGCGGCCATCGACGATTGACGCAGTGTTCAAATTCAAATCCTGGTTGGTGCCGCATGAGGCCGGACTACGCATTGTCCGAACCCCAGAAAAGCATTCGGCGCTGTGTTCACAGCGCCGCCTGTATTACTTGATCAGCCCGACCCGCGAGAAGTTCGGCAGGTGGCTGAGTTTGGGTTCCGGCCAACTCATCCAGACCGCAAAGGCCTTGCCGACGATGTTCTCGTCGGGAACCATGCCCAGCAGGTCCTTGGGAATATTGGGGTCATCCCAGTAACGGCTGTCGTTGGAGTTGTCGCGGTTGTCGCCCATCATGAAGTAGTGCCCGGCAGGCACTTTCCACTCGCCATCAGGCATCGCACGGTAGCGGCTCATTTCCTTACGGATTTCGTGCTCTACCGCGCCGAGTTTTTCCTGATACAGCTCGGCGCTGCCCAAGGTGTTCGGTTCGGCGCCGATCAGTTTCTCGGCCACCGACTCACCATTGATGAACAGACGCTTGTCGCTGGTGTAGCGAATCACATCGCCCGGCAGCCCGACTACGCGCTTGATGTAGTTGACGTTCGGGTCGCTTGGGTAGCGAAACACCATCACATCGCCGCGCTGCGGGTCACCGACCGGGATGACTTTCTTGTCGAGCACCGGCAGGCGGATCCCGTAGGAAAACTTGTTCACCAGGATGAAGTCGCCCACGTCCAGGGTCGGTTTCATCGACCCCGAAGGGATCTGAAACGGCTCCACCAGGAACGAACGCAGCACCAGCACGATGAACAACACCGGGAAGAACGACTTGCCGTATTCAACCAGCAGAGGCTCTTTGTTCAGCTTCTCGACCACCACCGCATCGGGCTGGCTGACGCTGCCCTGATAGGAAGCGATAGCCGCCCGCCGACGCGGGGCGAAGAACACCAGATCGAGCAACGCCAGGAGACCGCAAACGGCAACGGCGATGACCAGCAACAGCGGGAAATTTAGTGACATAGGACCTAACTATCCAACCTGAGCACCGCAAGGAAGGCTTCTTGTGGAATTTCCACGTTGCCCACTTGCTTCATGCGTTTTTTACCGGCCTTTTGCTTCTCAAGCAGCTTGCGCTTACGGCTTACGTCACCGCCGTAGCATTTGGCCAGTACGTTCTTTCTGAGAGCCTTGACGGAGGTCCGTGCAATGATCTGCCCGCCAATGGCGGCCTGGATCGCGACGTCGAACATCTGACGCGGAATCAGTTCTTTCATCTTTTCGGTCAACTGCCGACCTTTGTAGTGCGCGTTGTCCTTGTGCACGATCAGCGCCAGTGCATCTACCTTGTCGCCGTTGATCAGCACATCCAGTTTCACCAGATTAGCCGATTGGTAACGATCGAAATGGTAATCCAGCGAAGCATAGCCGCGGCTGGTGGATTTGAGACGGTCGAAGAAGTCCAGGACCACTTCGTTCATCGGCAAATCGTAGGTCACTTGCACCTGGGTACCGAGGAACAACATGTCGTGTTGTACGCCACGTTTTTCGATACACAGGGTAATGACGTTGCCCAGGTGTTCCTGCGGCACAAGAATATTGGCCCGCACGATCGGCTCGCGCATGTCCTCGATGGAGGACAGATCCGGAAGCTTGGACGGGTTGTCGACGTAAATCGTTTCACCGGTTTTCAGCGCCAGCTCAAAAATAACCGTTGGCGCGGTGGTGATCAGGTCCAGGTCGTATTCGCGCTCAAGGCGCTCCTGGATGATCTCCATGTGCAGCATGCCCAGGAACCCGCAGCGGAAGCCGAAGCCCAGCGCGTCGGAGCTTTCCGGGGTGTACTGCAACGACGAGTCGTTGAGGGTCAGCTTCTGCAAGGCTTCGCGGAAGTCTTCGAAGTCATCGGAGCTGACCGGGAACAGGCCGGCGTAAACCTGCGGCTGGATGCGTTTGAAACCCGGCAGCACGTCTACATCAGGGGTGGAGCTCAAGGTCAGGGTGTCACCGACCGGTGCACCGTGAATGTCTTTGATGCCGGCGATGATGAAGCCCACTTCACCGGCTTTCAGGTCGGTGGTGGCGGTGTGTTTCGGGTTGAACACGCCGACGCTGTCCACCAGGTGGATCTTGCCGGTGGACTTGACCAGGATCTTGTCGCCCTTCTTCACACGGCCGTGGCGTACGCGTACCAGGGAAACAACGCCCAGGTAGTTGTCGAACCAGGAGTCGATGATCAACGCTTGCAGCGGATCTTCGTAGTTGCCGGTAGGTGCGGGGATGGTCTTGACCAGGCGCTCGAGCACTTCGTCGACGCCCAGGCCGGTCTTGGCGCTGCACTCGACGGCGTCTGTGGCGTCAATGCCGATGATCTTCTCGATCTCTTCTTTGACACGGTCCGGATCGGCCTGAGGCAGGTCGATCTTGTTCAGCACCGGCATGACCTCAAGGCCTTGCTCGATGGCGGTGTAGCAGTTGGCCACGGACTGGGCTTCGACGCCCTGGCCCGCGTCCACGACCAGCAACGCACCTTCACAGGCCGCCAGGGAACGGCTGACTTCATAGGTGAAGTCAACGTGGCCCGGGGTGTCAATGAAGTTGAGCTGGTACTTGATACCGTCTTTGGCGGTGTAGTACAGGGTAACGCTGTGGGCCTTGATGGTGATCCCGCGCTCGCGCTCGAGGTCCATGGAGTCCAGTACCTGGGCCTCCATTTCACGCTCGGCAAGGCCGCCGCACATCTGGATGAATCGATCGGCCAGCGTCGACTTACCATGGTCAATGTGGGCGATGATGGAGAAATTGCGGATATGACTCAAATCACTCACGGATCAACACTCAAAAAGGCTGCAGGCAGATTGCCCGCTGAAAAATAGCCGGGAATTGTACCTGATGCTCAGGCCAGACGTCATCTTTGCTGACCAGAACAAAAATGCCCCGTTCTCTCGAACGGGGCATTTTTTGTTCATAAGCGCAGTATCAACCCGCGCGGCGCAACAGCCAGAACCCGGCCAGGGCGCAGATAGTTGTGGGCACCAGCACCGCAAACAGCGGCGAGAAACCGAACACCAGGCTCGACGGACCGAGCAGGTCCTGGGCGATACGGAAGGTAAAGCCCACCAGTACGCCGGTGAACACCCGCTGACCGAGGGTCACGGAACGCAACGGGCCGAAGATAAACGAGATCGCCATCAATACCAGCGCGGCGGTGACCACCGGCTGCAGCACCTTGACCCAGAACGCCAGCCAGTAGCGGCCATTATTCAGGCCCTGATCCTTGAGGTAGTGGATATAGCTCCACAAACCGGTAATCGGCAGGCTCTCCGGGATCATCACCACCGTGTTGAGCAGTTCCGGCTTCAGGGCGATGTCCCATTGTTCGCTCGGCACATTGATCACTTCGGTACTGGCCTTGGTGCCCTGGCCAACATTGCGGAAGTACGTGGTGGTGACGTCACTCAGCGTCCATTTCTCGGCATCGTATTGCGCGCGCCTGGCGAAACTGGAGGTCAGCATGTGCCGTTCCTTGTCGAACGTATAACGCGTCACACCCACCAACAAACCGCCCGGCTGCACGGCGTTGATGTGGATGAACTCATCACCCTGACGGTGCCACAGGCCGTGCTTGGCGCTTTGCGCATCCCCCGAACCCTGGGCCAGGGCGCGATTGGCCTGAGCGGTGGCCTCGGCCGGTGGCGCCACGTACTCGCCGATCAGCACGCTGCACGCCATCAGCAGGAGCATGGGTTTCATTACCGCCCAGACAATGCGCCCGATCGATACACCGGCGGCGCGCATGATGGTCAGTTCGCTGCTGCTGGCCAGGCTGCCCAGCCCGATCAGGCAACCGATCAGCGCGGCCATCGGCATCATGTCGTAGAGCCGGCGCGGTGCGGTCAGCGCCACGTAACTCAACACATCCATGACGGTGTAGGTGTCGGTGACGTTGCCCACTTCGTCAATAAAGGCGAACAACGAGGCCAGGCCGAGAATAATGCCCAATACCGCCAGAATGGCGATCAGTACGCTGCTACCAATGTAGCGATCGAGCTTAGCCACGAGCCAACTCCTTCAGGCCACGACGGCTCTTCATTTTCAAACGGATAGGTTCCCAGTAGAGCAGCCCCAGGCCGATCAACAGGAAGATCCCGTGCACACCCCACAGGCCGAGGACCGGCGACAACTTGCCTTTCTCCATGGAACCACGGGCGGAAATCAGCAGGGTCAGGTAGGCCATGTACAACAGAATTGCCGGCAACAGCTTGAGGAAGCGACCCTGACGCGGGTTGACGCGCGACAGCGGCACGGCCATCAACGTCACGATAAATACCAGCAGCGGCAGCGACAGCCGCCATTGCAGCTCGGCGACGGAGCGCAGTTCCTTATTGTTGAACAGCGACGATGTCGGCAGCGCATCGCGGTCAGTGACCTCTTCGCTGATGTCCGGCTTGGCCAGCATTACGCCATAAGTGTCGTACTTGATCGCCCGATAATCGGCGAGGCCAGGGCTGCCGTCGTAACGGTAGCCATTTTCCAGGATCAGGTAACGGCTGCCATCCGGACGCACTTCCTGGCGACCACTGTTGGCCACCAGAATCGAGATGCCACGGTCTTTCTGGTTCTGCCCGAGATTTTTCTGCGAAATAAACACGCCGCCCAGGTTGGCACGGTCATCCGTCATGGTCTCGGTGTAAGTCACCCGCGTGCCATCGTTCAGCGCTTGAAAGCGCCCAGGCTCAAGGGTGTCGAACTCAGTCATCGCATCCTGCTTGTTCAGCAGCAGCTGGAACTGCATGGCGCCCTGAGGCGCCAGGCTCATGCTCAGCCATGCCACCACCAGGGCAACGCCGGTGGCCGGCACCATGGTCATGGCCAGCAGACGCTGCTGGCTCATGCCGGTGGCCGACAGCACGGTCATTTCACTTTCGAGGTACAGCCGGCCATAGGCCAGCAAAATGCCGAGAAACAGGCCAAGTGGCAGGATCAGTTGCAAAAAGCCTGGCAGGCGAAAGCCCATGATCAGGAACAGCGAGCCCGGATCCAAAGCGCCCGAAGCGGCCTGAGCCAGGAATTTGACGAAACGACCACTCATGGTGATGACCAGCAATACCGCACTCACGGCACTCAGGGTCAACAGGACTTCGCGGGACAGATAACGGAAGACGATCAAACCAGACACTCCAGGGTTGTCAGGCTAAGGCGGCCAAACAAGCAAGCATACCGAGTCGACCCGTTTGCACGGGCCGGCTAAAAAGATGGCGCATTATCCTGTGATTGACCGCGCCTGTCACGGTGCTTGCTCATACGCGTGCACAAAGCATGCGGCAAGGGTTGTCAGGCTCCGCTGGCGAGGTTCAAACTGCGGCCTTTGTCGCTGGCGGTTTACAGAGCTGCCACGCTTTAAAGCCTGGGTACAGACTCAGGCTCACAGACCTTTATAAGGGACCCGAAAATGGAATTGGTTGTAAAAAGCGTTAGCCCCGAAACGTTGAAAACCGCCACCCTCGTGGTCGCTGTCGGCGAAGGCCGCAAGCTCGGCGTCGCCGCCAAGCAACTGGATGAACTCAGCGGTGGTGCCATCAGCGCCGTGCTCAAGCGCGGCGACCTGGCCGGCAAAGTCGGCCAAAGCCTGCTGCTGCAGAGCCTGCCCAACCTTAAAGCCGACCGCGTATTGCTGGTGGGCGTGGGCAAGGACGCCGAACTGGGCGACCGTCCGTTCCGCAAGATCATCAGCGGCATTCTCAACACCCTCAAGGGCCTGGGCGGCAGCGATGCAGCACTGGCCCTGGATGAAATCGTCGTAAAAGGCCGTGACAGCTACGGCAAGACCCGCCTGCTGGCCGAAAGCCTGGTGGATGGCACCTACGTCTTCGACCAGTTCAAGAGCCAGAAAGCCGAACCGCGCGCCCTGAAAAAAATCACCCTGCTGACCATCAAGGCCGCCCAGGCTGAAGTCGAGCGCGCCGTGACCCACGCCCAGGCCATCGCTGCCGGCATGTCGTTCACCCGCGACCTGGGCAACCTGCCGCCGAACATCTGCCACCCGACTTACCTGGGCGAACAAGCCAAGGCGCTGGGCAAAGAATTCAAGGGCCTGAAGGTTGAGGTGCTGGACGAGAAAAAAATCAAGGACCTGGGCATGGGCTCCTTCTATGCCGTGGGCCAGGGCAGCGACCAGCCGCCACGCCTGATCGTGATGCAATACAACGGCGGCAAGAAGTCCGAGAAGCCTTACGCGCTGGTCGGCAAAGGCATCACCTTCGACACCGGCGGCATCAGCCTCAAGCCGGGCGCAGGCATGGATGAGATGAAGTACGACATGGGCGGCGCCGCCAGCGTGTTCGGCACCCTGCGTGCCGTGCTGGAACTCAAGCTGCCGATCAACCTGGTGTGCATCCTGGCGTGTGCCGAGAACATGCCGAGCGGCGGCGCGACCCGTCCGGGCGATATCGTCACTACCCTGAGCGGCCAGACCGTCGAAATCCTCAACACCGACGCCGAAGGCCGTCTGGTGCTGTGCGATGCGCTGACCTACGCCGAACGCTTCAAGCCACAGGCCGTGATCGACATCGCCACCCTGACCGGTGCCTGTGTGGTTGCCCTGGGCGCCCACACGTCGGGCCTGCTGGGCAACAACGACGAGTTGATCGAGCAACTGCTCAGCGCCGGCAAGGCTGCCGACGACCGCGCCTGGCAACTGCCGCTGTTCGATGAATATCAAGAGCAGCTGGACAGCCCGTTCGCCGACATCGCCAATATCGGCGGCCCGAAAGCCGGCACCATCACCGCAGCCTGCTTCCTGTCGCGCTTTGCCAAGAACCTCAACTGGGCTCACCTGGACATCGCCGGCACGGCCTGGACCAGCGGCGGCAAGGACAAGGGCGCCACTGGCCGTCCGGTGCCACTGCTGACCCAGTACCTGCTGGATCGCGCCAAAGCCTGAAACTGAAGATTCCGGGGCGGCCCTCTTGCCGCCCTGGTCTCAGGAACCGCAATGACCCAAGTCGACTTCTATATATTGCCCAGCGCCGATCCTTCCGCGCGCCTGGACTTTGCCTGCAAGCTCACCGAAAAGGCCTGGCGCATGGGCCACCGCATCTACCTGCATTGCAGCGATGGCGCCCAACGTGATGACCTCGACGCGCGCTTATGGCGCTTCAAGGGCGAAAGCTTCGTGCCGCACGGCCCTGCCGAGTCCGAACCCGAAGGCCTGGTTGTGCTGGGCCTGGGTGACAGCTGCGGCGATCACAACGACCTGTTGGTCAACCTGGACCTGAAAGTACCCGCCTTCGCCAAGGCATTTGCCCGTGTGGCAGAAGTGGTGGTGGAAGATCCGGCTATTCGTCAGGCCGCGCGGGAGAGTTTCCGTTTCTACCGCGAACAGGGCTATTCTCTGCAGGATCACCGGCTACAACGACTTTGAGTACATGATGGACACGCCAAACCCTATAAAAAAAGACGACCACCTGCTGGACGACCTCGAGTCGATCCGTCAGTTGCTCGGTGATGATGGCTTGCAACCGCCGCTGCTGACCGAAACGGTCGACGCCGAGGTACAGATTCCGCTGCTGTTCGACATGGTCAGTGGCAAGCCTGTTGCACCCGAGCCTGTCGCTGCCGCTCCCGTGGCAGAAGCCAAGCCCGCCGCAGAAAAAGCGCCCGACGCCCTGCTGCTGCATCTGGACAACGAGTTGCGCGCCGCTGCGCAGTTGATCATGCAGGATGTGATCGACGACTTTGCTCCGCATATCGAAGCCGAAATCAAACGGCGAATGGATGCGCGCATGGAGCGGTTGCTCAGCCAATATCAGTCCTGAGCCACACCTGGATCTACTGTGGGCGGGGGCTTGCCCCCGATAGCGCTGGGTCAGCCAGCTTATCAGTCACTGACCTACTGCTATCGGGGGCAAGCCCCCTCCCACATTTGCACTGCGTACGTCTCTAGCCTGTCTTCGCCTCGCCCTGCGCCCTATCCCCCGTTATACTTGCCGGCTTTCCTGAATTAATGCCAACTAGGGTCCCGCCGCGCATGGATAAGACCTACCAGCCGCACGCTATTGAAACTTCCTGGTACGAGACCTGGGAGTCCGAGAATTATTTCGCTCCGCAAGGCGCGGGTGATGCCTACACCATCATGATTCCGCCACCGAACGTCACTGGCAGCTTGCACATGGGCCATGGCTTCAACAATGCGATCATGGATGCGTTGATCCGTTTCCGCCGCATGCAGGGCCGCAACACCCTGTGGCAACCGGGCACCGACCACGCCGGTATCGCCACCCAGATGCTGGTGGAACGCCAACTCGAAGCCACCGGCCAGAACCGTCATGACCTGGGTCGCGAGAAATTCCTGGAGAAGATCTGGGAATGGAAAGACCAGTCCGGCGGCAACATCAGCCGTCAGATCCGTCGCCTGGGCTCGTCCGTAGACTGGAGCCGTGAGCGCTTCACCATGGACGACGGCCTGTCGGAAGCCGTGAAAGAAGCGTTCGTGCGCCTGCACGAAGACGGCCTGATCTACCGCGGCAAGCGTCTGGTCAACTGGGATACCAAGCTGCACACGGCGATTTCCGACCTCGAAGTGGAAAACCACGACGAGAAAGGCTTCCTGTGGAACCTCAAGTACCCGCTGGCCGACGGCGCCAAGACCGCCGAGGGCAACGACTACCTGATCGTCGCCACGACACGTCCGGAAACCATGCTCGGCGATGCCGCCGTGGCCGTTAACCCGAACGATGAACGCTACCAGGCGCTGATCGGCAAGTTCGTTGAACTGCCGCTGGTTGGCCGTCGTATTCCGATCATCGCTGACGACTACTGCGACCCTGAATTCGGCACCGGCTGCGTGAAAATCACCCCGGCTCACGATTTCAACGACTACGAAGTCGGCAAGCGCCACAATCTGCCGCTGCTGAACATCTTCGACAAGAACGCCGCCGTGCTGCCGGCGTGCCAGGTGTTCAACCTCGACGGTACGCTGAACGAGAGCATCGACGGCAAGATCCCGGCCGAATACGCCGGCCTCGACCGTTTTGAAGCGCGCAAGCAGATCGTGGCGGCGTTCGACGCTGCCGGTTTGCTGGTGAGCGTTGACGACCACGCACTGAAAGTGCCGAAAGGCGACCGCTCCGGCACCGTCATCGAGCCGTGGCTGACCGACCAGTGGTACGTGTCCACCAAGCCGTTGGCTGAACCTGCGATTGCCGCGGTGGAAGACGGCCGCATCCAGTTCGTGCCTAAACAGTACGAAAATATGTACTTCTCGTGGACGCGTGACATTCAGGATTGGTGCATCAGCCGTCAGCTGTGGTGGGGCCACCGGATTCCGGCCTGGTACGACGAGTCGGGCAAAGTCTACGTTGGCCGCGATGAAACCGAAGTACGCGCCAAGCACAACCTCGGCCCGGACGTGGCGCTGCAACAGGACAACGACGTACTGGACACCTGGTTCAGCTCGGGCCTGTGGACATTCTCCACGCTCGGCTGGCCGCAACAGACTGAGTTCCTGAAAAAATTCCACTCCACCGACGTGCTGGTCACCGGCTTCGACATCATTTTCTTCTGGGTTGCCCGGATGATCATGCTCACCATGCATTTGGTGAAGAACGAAGACGGCACGCCGCAAGTGCCGTTCAAGACCGTGTACGTGCACGGCCTGGTGCGTGATGGCCAGGGCCAGAAGATGTCCAAGTCCAAGGGCAACGTCCTGGACCCGCTGGATATCATCGACGGCATCGACCTGGAAACCCTGGTGCACAAACGCACCTCGGGCCTGATGCAGCCGAAACTCGCGAAGAAGATCGAGAAGCAAACCCGCGACGAGTTCGCCGACGGCATTGCCAGCTATGGCACTGACGCCCTGCGCTTCACCTTCTGCTCACTGGCGTCCACCGGCCGCGACATCAAGTTCGACATGGGCCGCGTCGAAGGCTATCGCAACTTCTGCAACAAGATCTGGAACGCTGCGCGCTACGTGCTGGATAAAGGCGAAGACTGCGGCCAGAACGGCGAAGCCTATGAGCTGAGCCTGGCTGATCGCTGGATCATCTCGCAGCTGCAGCGCACTGAAGCCGAAGTGACCCGCCAACTCGACCAGTTCCGTTTCGACCTGGCCGCACAAGCCTTGTACGAGTTCATCTGGAACCAGTATTGCGACTGGTACCTGGAACTGTCCAAGCCTGTGCTGTGGGACGAAAACGCGCCGGTTGAACGTCAGCGTGGCACCCGCCGCACCCTGGTGCGCGTGCTGGAAGTGGCCCTGCGCCTGGCGCACCCGTTCATGCCGTTCATCACCGAAGAAATCTGGCAGCGCCTCGCGCCGCTGGCCGGTATCGAAGGCAAGACCATCATGCTGCAGCCTTGGCCGGTGGCCAACGAAGCGCGCATTGATGAGGCGGCCGAAAGCGATATCGAATGGCTCAAGACCTTGATGCTCGGCACGCGCAACATCCGCGCCGAAATGAACATCGGGCCGGGCAAGCCATTGGCGGTATTCGTGAAGAATGCCAGCGCCGAAGATCAGCGTCGCCTCACCGAGAACGACGCGCTGCTCAAGAAGCTGGCAAAACTGGAGTCGATCACCGTATTGGCTGACGGCGCCGAAGCACCGCTGTCCGCGACTGCTTTGGTCGGCGACATGGAAGTGCTGGTGCCGATGGCTGGCCTGATCGACAAGGGCGCGGAACTGGCCCGTCTCGACAAGGAAATTGCCCGCCTGCAAGGCGAAGTGCAGCGAGTGGGCGGCAAGCTGTCCAACGCGGCGTTCGTCGACAAGGCGCCGGCTGAAGTGATCGACAAAGAACGCGCCAAGCTGGCCGAGGCTGAACAGGCCTTGGGCAAGCTGGCGGAGCAACATGCACGGATTTCCAGCCTGTAAGGTGAACCCCGTGTAAGAAAGAGGCCTTCGGGCCTCTTTTTTTTGCCCTGGAATTTTTCAATCCTTGCTGGCAATCCAGTCAATGTGGCAGGGGGCTTGCCCCCGATGGCGGTGTATTAGTCTGCATATTTTTACCTCTCACACCGCAATCGGGGGCAAGCCACCTCCCACATTTGCCCGAGAGGGTCTCAGGATGTGTGACAATGCCCACCACTTTGAGCCAACACCAGAATCAACATGACCGCCCCCAGCACACCTAAACCTCCGCGCAAGAAGCCTAAATCCGCCCCCCCGGCCAAGCCCGTGGCACCGCGCAAAGAGGCAACCCTGCACCCGCGCAACCGCCACACAGGCCGTTACGACTTCCCGGCGCTGATCAAGACCACGCCGGAACTGGCGCAATTTGTGATCATCAACCCGTACGGCAAGGAGAGCATCGACTTTGCCAGCCCGGACGCAGTGCGGGTGTTCAACCGGGCGCTGTTGAAGGCGTTCTATGGCATCCAGCATTGGGACATTCCGGCGGACTACCTGTGCCCGCCGGTGCCGGGGCGTGCCGATTACGTGCATTTTCTTGCCGACCTGCTGGCCAGCGTCAACGACGGCAAGATCCCGCGCGGTTCAATCGTCAAGGTGCTGGACATCGGCATGGGCGCCAACTGCGTCTACCCGCTGATTGGCTATATGGAGTACCGCTGGAACTTCCTCGGCTCGGAGGTCGACCCTATCGCGGTGTCCGCCGCCAAGGCCATCGTACAGTCCAACGACCTGAGCAAAGTTATCCAACTGCGTCAGCAACCCAACCCCAAGCAGATCCTGCTGGGCCTGCTGGAGCCGGGCGAACGCTTTGACCTGACCATGTGCAACCCGCCGTTCCACGCGTCCATGGAAGAAGCCACCAAGGGCAGCGAGCGTAAGTGGCGCGCCCTGGGCAAGGCCGATCCCAAGCGCAAGTTGCCGGTCCTGAACTTCGGTGGCCAGTCGGCGGAGCTGTGGTGTGAGGGCGGTGAAGCGCGCTTCGTCACGCAGCTTATCGCCGAGAGTGCGCACTTTGCCCACAAGGTGCTGTGGTTCAGCACCCTGGTGTCAAAAGCGTCGAACTTGCCCGCGATCCAGACAGCCCTCAAAAAAGCCGGCGTACTCGAAAGCCAAGTGGTGGAAATGTCCCAGGGGCAGAAGCAAAGCCGCTTCGTGGCCTGGACCTTCCAGACCAAGAACGAGCAGCAGATCTGGCGTCAGCGCTGGGTGCGCGACTGAAACGGTGGCGAGGGCGTTTGCTCCCTCGCCACGGTTGAGCCGCCACTGCAGTCAAATCGCAGGCAACAAAAAACCGTGCCCGGATTGCTCCGGAGCACGGTTTTTTTTGCTGCGTCTTACTTGTTAACAGCGTCGGTCAGGCCTTTGGCCACAACCAGCTTGATAACTTTCTTGGCAGCGATTTCGATGGCAGCGCCAGTCGAAGGGTTACGGCCAGTACGGGCTGGACGCTCAGTCACTTTCAGTTTGCCAACGCCTGGCAGAGTGATTTCGCCGCCGTTTTCCAGCTGATCAGCAACAACTTGGCTCAGTTGGTCCAGCAGAGCGCGCACGGTAGTTTTCGGTGCGTCTACTGCTTCAGCCAGGTCAGCGATCAGTTGGTCTTTAGTAATAGCCATTGTGGTGTTCCTTCCCTATCAAATTCATATGGATTGCAGAGTGCAGTGTCAGCCGTCGAGCCTGACCGTCAAGGCCTGGCACCCCCGGCCATAACCACGGGATCGGGGTTATAGATGCTTGAAACGGGGATTGGTTCGACCTGACAGATGCTGAATGCACGCTTAACGCCGAGTCTTGGCGTAAGACGGGGCAAAACTAGCACAGAGACGGGGAAATATCCGCCTCAACATACCCATTTGGTCAGCTTTATCGCTCTAAACCGTGAAAAAAAGGCATATAGCCCGTGGGAGGTCGCCCAAAACAGCCTTCCAAGCGCGTCATGGCCAATGGGTGCGGTACACTGGCGACTTTTTGGGGAGGCTTACCGCTCCCCTTCAACCAGCCGAGAAGCCTATGCCGATCCGTCACTGCATCGTCCACCTGATCGACAAAAAACCCGACGGCACACCCGCAGTTCTGCATGCGCGCGATTCGGAGCTTGCCGAGTCGGCCGCCATCGAGAACATGCTTGCCGACCTCAACGAGAGCTACAACGCCAAACAAGGCAAGGCCTGGGGTTTCTTCCATGCCGAGTCCGGCGCGCACCCGTTCAGCGGCTGGTTGAAGGAATATTTCGACGGCAGTCAGGATTTCACCCGTTTCAGCCGCACGGCGGTCGAGCACCTGCAAAAGCTGATGGAGGAGTCCAACCTGTCCACCGGCGGCCACGTGTTGTTTGCCCACTACCAGCAAGGCATGACCGACTACCTGGCGATCGCCCTGCTGCACCACAGCGAAGGCGTGGCAGTGACCGATGAGCTGGACGTGACCCCCTCGCGTCACTTGGACCTGGGCCAACTGCACCTGGCGGCGCGGATCAACGTGTCCGAGTGGCAGAACAACAAGCAATCCAAGCAGTACATCTCGTTTATCAAAGGCAAGAACGGCAAGAAGGTCTCGGAATACTTCCGCGACTTTATCGGCTGCCAGGAAGGCGTCGACGGCCCGGGCGAAACCCGTACCCTGCTCAAGGCGTTCAGCGACTTTGTCGAGAGCGAAGACCTGCCCGACGAATCTGCCCGCGAAAAAACCAAAACCCTGGTGGACTACGCCAGCAGCCAGGCCAAACTCGGCGAGCCCATGGGCCTGGAAGAGTTGTCGGGGTTGATCGATGAAGACCGGCCAAAAGCGTTCTACGACCATATCCGCAACAAGGATTACGGCCTGTCGCCGGAAATCCCGGCCGACAAACGCACCCTCAACCAGTTCCGCCGCTTCACCGGTCGCGCCGAAGGCTTGTCCATCAGTTTTGAAGCGCACCTGTTGGGCGACAAGATCGAGTACGACGAAGCCGCTGGCACTTTGATCATCAAAGGCCTGCCGACCCAACTGACTGACCAGCTCAAGCGCCGCAACTGATGCTCGGCGGGGTCTTCAAGAAAGTCCTGTTGGTGTTGCTGGTCGTGGTGGTGATCCAGAACTGGGGCAAGATCGAGCGGCTGTTCAACCCCTCGCAGGTGGTTTCGGAGCAAGTACGCACATCGGCGCGTGTGGTGCTCTATGCCACCGAGTGGTGTGGCTACTGCAAGCAGATCCGACGTTTTCTGGACCAGAAGGGCATTCCGTACCAGGCGCTGGACATTGAGAAGGATGCCCAGGCGCGCAAAGCCTATGAGGCATTGGGCGGCGGCGGGATTCCGTTTGTGGACGTGAACGGCACGCTGATTCGCGATTACAACCCTGAAGCGATCATGGCCGCGTTGAAATAGCTAATCTGCAAAACACTGCAGAACTAATGTGGGAGCGGGCTTGCTCGCGAAAGCGCAGTGTCAGTTGCTACAGGCATTGACTGATCCACCGCCTTCGCGAGCAAGCCCGCTCCCACATTTTGCTCTGCGCCAGCCTTAGTTAGAAGTTGGCTTCCAGCGACACCATCGCCGTGCGCTCTTCCCCCACGTTGTAATACGCCGTACTCGGCGCCAGGCCATTCACCGGTACCGAGTTGAACGCCACAGTGCGGGTCGAGCTCAGGTATTGCTTGTCGAACACGTTAAGCATCGAGAAGCGCAACGCTGCCGACTTGATGACTTTCTTGTCCACCGGCAAGTAAATACCAGCGTTCAGGTCGAATACCGTGCGGCCTTCGATTTTTTCCTTGTTGGTCAAATCGCCATAGAAGCTGCCGACGTACTTGCCCGCGATGTTGCCGTAGAAGCGCGCGTCGTCATACCCGGACACCAGGTTGAACATGTTTTCCGGCACGTTGGCCAGTTGCTTGCCCGCCGTCGGCAACAGCACATTCTTGCTGAGCAAATCGTCTTGCTGCTCGGACTTTGTGTAGGTGTACGAGGCGTAGTAGTTGAAGTGATGCGGCAACAAACCGCTCCACTCCAGTTCCAGGCCTTTGTTATCAACGCTGCCGACGTTGAGCACCATGTAGTCGCCGGCAGAATCGGTGGTCGACACCTGGCGATCCTTGAAGCTGATGTAGAACAGGGTCGCGCTCAACGCCATGTCGTCTTCGGTGTAGCGCCAGCCCAGCTCCTGGTTCCAGCTCAACTCAGACTTCAGGCTGACCGAGTCGCCCTTGTTGTACAGCACATAGTTGGGCGGCGTGCGCATGTTGCGGGTGACGTTGTAGAAGGTCTGGTTGCTTTCGTCGACCTGGTACTTGGCGCTGAAACTCGGCAGGAACTGGTGATAACGGGTGTTACGTTTTTCTGGTTTGTCGTACAGGCTGCCGAGGTTGTTGCCGTCACGCTCGACGTATTGGTACGCCACGCCGCCGACAAAACTCAGGTCCGGCGTGGCCTGCCAGCTGTCCTGCACCCAGAGTTTCTGCGACGGGGTGACGGTGTAGTAGTGGCGGCCCTGGACAGTCGCGCCGTTCTTGTCGACGACCTGCCCGCCGCTGTTGTAATCGCCCCACACATCATCGGGCGCGCCTTCGCCGTTGATGCCGATAAACGGCTGGGTCTGGCGCTGGCGTGCGCGCTCATACCAGTAGCCATAGTCCAGGCTGTGTTCTTCGTTGATGTCCCATTTCATTTTCGCGGTGACGCCAGGGCGCCAGGTTTCGGTCCACGATGGCCGGTAATAGTTGGCCGATTGCAGGTTGCTCAGGTTGTAGTTGCCGGCTTTATCAGACTTCGGCCCCAGGTTCGATGCGGTCTGGCCGCTGAAGCTGCCACCGTTGGCCCAGTAGTAATAGGGCGTGACCGTCAGCGCCAGGTTGTCCTGCAACTGCCAGCGCTGGGTGAGCGTGGCGTTGACGCTTTCGAACGGGTTGCGATTGAGCTTATAGGACGACGACAGCAAACCCGACTTGTACACCGGCGTTTCCGAGTAGTCCTTGCGGCGCCCTTCGGTCTCGAACTGCGACTTGCTCAGGGTGTTGTAGTTGTAGTTTTCCTGGTTGTTGTATTTCACCGTGGCCAGGGTGGAGTTGCCGTTGCCGTCTTCAAACAGGCTGCTCCACTCGACTTTGTCACTGCGCAGCGTGCCTTTGCCGCGCCACTTGTCACCCTCAAGGTGAGAGGCCGACACCCAGCTCTTGAGGCCGCCAAAATCGCCCGTGTTCACCCGCACGAACGTCTTGCGCAGGTCATTGGCACCGACGATCTGTTTGGCGAACAGCCCGGACTCTTTGGTCGGGCGAATCGTGATCATGCCGATGTTGCCGCCGCTGGAACCGATGTGCGGGCCGTCCGCCTCGGAGGAGCCCTGGGTGGCAAACACTTCGGCGAGGTTTTCCGGGTCGCCGAGCTGGTTTGAATACACGCTGTAGTTGCCCGAGTCGTTGATCGGCACGCCGTCGACAGACACCCCGACCTGGTCCGAACTCATGCCCCGCATGGTGAAGTTGGTGCCGCTGGTGCCGCTGGCGTCGTCGCTGGATACGTTGATGCCCGGCGTGTATTTAAGCTTGTCGATGGCGTTGGCGGTCGCGGACATTTCGTCCATGGCTTCCTTGGTTACCGTCGACCGCGCCTTGGCACTTTCTTCGCGAATCATGTGCCCGTTGCCCAGGGTTTGTTTGCCGGCAACATTTACCGAACCGACATCCTGAGTGGTGTCTGCCAAAACCAGCGGCGCAAAGCTACCTAGGCCCGATGCTAAAAGCAGGGCAGAGAGTGTGTTGATCTTCACAAGTAGATCCCTTACGTGCATCTATCTGTTGTTATGGAGGGAGGTACTGGCTGTCAAAACCGGGTGAACGGCGACGCCAATCTTCCTGACCACCTGCTCAGGAATCCGGGGATCATCCTTGGCCCGTGTAACGGTTTGGTGACAGGTTTTGGCAATTGGGATGAAGGTTAAATGAACGCTCTACAGGCACCGGGATACCTGGCCTACAGCGCCATGTAAAAAACCGGCAAGGGGAAATTTTTGAAAGAATCGCCACGCTGAAAGTGACGATCGAAGCATTCGTGTCTAGCGCAATACAATCATGCGACCCAGCACAGCGTGTTGTTCAAAACCCAGAACGGCCTGCAAGGCACTCAAAACTGCCAAGGGATCCTTGCTTGGAAAACTGCCACTGACGCGCTTGGCGCCCATCTCGTCGTTGATCAGCAGGATCCGGCCCGGGTAGTAACGGCCAAGGTCCTTGACCACATCCGCCAACGGCACCTTGTAGTAGTTGAGCCAGCCATCGCGCCATGCCAGACGTGATTCGCTGTCGACCGCGTGCAGGGTATCGGCCACACCGTCGGCGTAGGCCACTTGCTGGCCTGCCGTAAGAATTTGCTGTTGGCCCTGGCGTGACGGCGTGACACCCACGCGGCCGGACAGCACCGTCACCTGAGCGCCGGCCGGTTGCAGGCGCACTTCAAACTGCGTGCCGAGCACTCGCGCTTCGCCACTGCCAGCCGCCACCACAAAGGGCTGGCCGGTGTGGGTCACGCTGAAAAAACCCGCCCCGCGGCGCAACTGAATGTGGCGCTCGCCGTGGCTGAAGTCCACGGCAATGGCGCTGTCGGCATCCAGCGTGACTTGGGATTGATCGGCCAGGGTCACGGTCTGCACTTGCCCGGGCGCCGTCACGTAATCAGCACCGAAGTCATCGACCCAGCGCGATGGCTGCCAGCCGGCGCCCATCGACACCATCACCAGCAGGCACGCGGCCACGGCCAGGGCGCCGGACCAACGCACCGCACGCGAGCGCTTCGAGGTACTCATCGCGTTGAGGTAGCCCTGCAAGGCCAAGGCGTCTTCGTCCGCCAGTTTGCGTGCCGGCACCTCGCTCAATTCCCACAACACCTGGGCCTGAGCATAGGCCTCGACGTGCGCGGGGTCGGCACGCAACCAACGGCTGAACGTGGCCTGGTCACCGCTGCTGGGCTGGTCATGCAACAAGCTCAACCATTCGAGTGCGGCCTGCTCCTGGGCGGGCGTGGGGGTGACGTTCACGGTGCTTTCCCTGGCGTGCGTGGGGACGAGGGTTCGCGAAGGCTGGCTTTGCAGGCTTCGAGGGCACGCATCATATGTTTTTCCACGGCACTTTGGGACAGCCCCATGGCCTGGGCAATTTGCGCATATTTGCGGCCGTGGATGCGGTTGAGCAGGAAAATCTGCCGAGTGCGCTCCGGCAGGCTGCGCAGGGCGGCTTCGACATGGCGCAGGTCATTGCCTGCTTCAAACGCCGCCTGGGGCTCGGAACCCTGGTTGTCTTGCTGCTCCGGCAACCAGCCCTCACTGCTGCGCACCCGGGCGCCTTCGCTGCGCAAGTGATCAATGGCGATGTTGCCGGCGCAGCGCAACAAGTAGGTGCTGAGTTCTTCGACCTGCACCAGCGGCCGGCGCCAGAAGCGCAGGAACAGGTCCTGCACCAGGTCGGCCGCCGTCGCCCGGCAGCCTACGCGCCGGCTGACCAGCGCTTCCATCTGCGAGCGCTGCGACAAAAACACCTGCAGGAAATGCGCACGCCCACCGGCCGCATCGGCGTGCTGGCTGTCCTGGGATTCGGGTGGGGTGCTGATCATCATGGGAAGCTCAGAGTAAGGCGAACGCCGCAACAGGACTGGCCAGCAGGCCGACGCCCGCCAGAATCAAGGCCAGCCTTGGCCGATACGGCAACAGCAACACCAGCAGCAGTGCGCTGAGCATCAATACGGCGCACCACTCCACCAACCCCTGCGCCCAATTCGAGGCCGCCACGGCCGGCCACATCGACAGCACCAGCAGCAGCCAACCGGCCACACGCAACGTGAGGCGTCGCGGTGGTGAGGGTTTGCTGTGCAGCAGTTCACCGTGATGGCGGTCGGTGGACAGGCACAGCGCGGTAAACCCGGCGTAGCACATCAACAGGGCGAGCAGCATTCAGTTCGCCTCCTGCTTGAGCTTCAATGCACGTGCGCGTTCGGCCTTGGGCTGCGGCGCCGCGCGGCGCTGCATCTTCCAGGCCGCCCAGGTCAGGAACAGGCCGCTGGCCAGGCACGTCAGGTCAAAACCGGCCATGGCCCAATCACCGCTGGCCAGTGACACGCCCAAGTGCTGCGAGGTGGTCAATGCGTTGAGCAGTGGAATGGCCACAAACAGCAAGGCGCCGAGGCTCAGTTGCTCAACCCAGCCCTGGCGGCCTCGACGCAGCACGGCATGCAACAGGCTCAGGCTCCAGGCAATGAAGAAGGTTTGCACTTCCCAGTCGGACCGCTCGGCGAAGCTCACCGGCAACAACCGGTTGGCCCAGAAAAATGCCGCGATGGCGATCATCAGCCCGGCCATACTGGCCATGTTCAGCACTTCAACCAGCCGCAATTCAAACGGCATCACAGCAGTTTTGGCGTGCTTGAGCTGGCGCTTGCCGAGCCAAATCACAAGGCCCGTGCCGATCATCGCCGTGCCCGCCAGGCCGCAGATAAAGTACAACCACCGCAGCACCGGGCCGGCGAAATGGCCCATGTGCAAGCCGTAGAAACTGCCGCCAATCGCCGCTGGCAACGACTGTTCACCGCTGACCCGCAACAACTCGCCGGTGGTGCCGTTGAACGACACACTGCTGCCGAAATCGTGCACCACGCGGTCGGCACCTGCGCGGATCACATTGACCGAGGCGTTCACATCGCCAGGGTTGTTGACCACCAGACGGCCAACATGCCCACCCGCCCATTGCTGGCGCGCTTGCTCGTACATCGGCCCTAACGGCAGCAATGCACCCGGCTGGCCGAGCGCCGGCGCGTTATTGGTATTGGGGAACACGTCATTGAAAAACGCACGGCTGTCGTCGCCGTAGGAAGCCACGATCGGCGCGGGCATCACCATGCTCATGAAGATCACCAGACTGCTGTAGGTGATCATCAAGTGAAACGGCAACACCAGCACGCCCACCGCGTTATGCCCGTCGAGCCAGGAGCGCTGGCCTTTGCGTGGGCGGAAGGTGAAGAAGTCCTTGAAGATTTTCTTGTGGGTGATGATGCCGGTGATCAGTGCCACAAACATCACCATCGCGGCGATGGTCGACAGCCAGCGCCCCCACGGGTAAGGCATCTGCAGCTGAAAGTGGAAGCGATAGAAGAACTCGCCGCCCATGCTTTCACGCGCCTGCACGGGCTGGCGGGTGACGGGATCGAGGACTTTCTGGATGAAGTTGCCGCGTTTGCCGGGGTCGACTTTGTCTTGCCACATCACCGACAGGCCGGGATCGCGGCCGTCCGGCAGGGTGATAAACCAGCGCGCGGCGTTGGGCGCCTGTTGCTGCAGATAGGTTTGGGCAGCGGCGAGGCTACGCGCGTCATCCAACGGATAAGCCTGCACTTCGGGCTGCATCCAGTGGGTAATTTCGTCCTTGAAATAGGACAAGGTCCCTGTCAGGAAAATCGCAAACAGCAGCCAGCCAAAGATCAGTCCAGCCCAGGTGTGCAACCAGGCCATTGCCTGGCGAAAGCCCTCTTTCATGTGCGCGTCATCCACAAACCGATGCCCGCCAGCGTGGCAAACATCGCACTCGGCAGCATCACGCCAAACCAGGCTCGCCCTGCCGTACGGCAGGCAAAACACCAGATTACCGCCAACAGGTAGAACACAAACGAACTCATCATCCCGGTGATCACCGCGTCGGCCCGGGACACGGGCATCCACAACGCCAGGCAGACGGCCGCCAGGGACGCCATCAGGTAACCGCCGACCACGGCAGCCAGCACGCGCGAGGTTACGGCGAGGCGATAGGCAACGGGAAGTGAGGGTTTGCTTTTCATACGGGAGGCGCCAGGGTCATCAGCGCGCAATATTAATGATAAATATTCTCATAAGCAAAAGAGAACGGATGAATCACCGGTCCTGGCGGATTGCCGAACCCCGTCACGCGCCCTACAATGCGAACAATTCTTGTTCTCTAAAGCATGCCGATGCTTATGGAGTGATCGCGTTGCAGCCGTCCACCCCCGTTGAAGTTCTGTACAACGACCATCACCACTGGCTCACCGGCTGGTTGCGACGCAAGCTCGGCTGCCCGGAAAGCGCGGCCGACCTGGCCCAAGACACCTTCATCCGTGTGCTCACCGCGCGGGAAGCGCCAACGCTGATCGAACCTCGCGCCTTCCTCACCACCGTGGCCAAGCGCGTGCTGTTCAACTTCTACCGTCGTCAGGACCTGGAACGCGCCTACCTCGACGCACTGGCGCAAATGCCCGAACACGTGGCGCCGTCGGAAGAAGAACGCGCAATCATCCTGCAGACCTTGCTGGAGCTCGACCAACTGCTCGACGGCCTGCCCGTTCAGGTCAAACGCGCCTTCCTGCTGGCCCAGCTCGACGGCCTGACCTACGCGCAAATCGGCGCCGAGCTAGGTATCTCCATCGCCACCGTCAAACGCCATTTGAATAAAGCCGCCATGCGCTGCTACTTCGCCCTATGAACTTCTCCACGCAAGTCGCCGAACAAGCCGTGCACTGGCTGATGGAAATGCAGCAAGGCGCACTCAACCCGCGCCAGCAAGCGGCCTGGCAGCAATGGCTGGACGCCCACAGCGAACATCAGCGCGCGTGGGACCATATCCAGCGCGTCAACCAACGCCTGCGCGGCATGCCCTCGCCCTTGGCGCACGCCGCCTTGAACGCGCCCAAATCCAGCAGCCGGCGCCAGGCCCTCAAGCTGCTGCTGATTCTCGGCGCCGGTTCGGCCGCGGCCTGGAGCCTGCGCCAGCAACATATTCTGCCGCCGCTGAGCGCCGACTACCGCAGCCCCGTGGGCCAACGACGCAAGGTGCAGCTGGCCGATGGCAGCCAGTTGCAGCTCAACACCGGCAGCGCAGTGGATGTGCATTTTGACGGCAGCCAACGGTTGGTGCGCTTGCTCGAAGGCGAGATTTTGCTGACCGCACGCCCCGGCGATACGCCGCTGCACGTGCTGACCGGCCAAGGCCTGCTCAGCAGCCAGGCGGCGCGGCTGAACGTGCGTCAGTTCAACGACCACACGCAACTGGCAGTTTTCGATGGCCATGTCGAGGTAATGCCCAACCACTACAGCGGCCTGCCGCTGACCGTCGAGGCCTCGCGCCAAGTCAATTTCACCCGCAAAGGCTGGGACACCCCGCGCCCGACCGACGCCAACAGCGGCGCCTGGGCCGATGGCATGTTGGTGGCCGCGCACATGCGCCTGGGCGATTTCCTCGCCGAGTTGGGTCGCTATCGCCGAGGCCAGGTCAATTGCGACCCGCAAGTGGCCAACCTGCTGCTGTCCGGCAGTTACCCGCTGGACGACAGCGAACGCATTCTCGACCTGTTGGAAGTCAGCCTGCCGGTGAAAGTACGGCGTTTTACCCGCTACTGGGTGACCGTCCAGGCACGCGCGTAAATTATTTTTAAAAAACATGAGCCGTTTTCCACACCTCGCGTGACAGAGAAGGAAAGCCACCTTGATCCTACCTTCTCAGGACCGCCCTTCATGCCCCAGCAACCGACGCTTCTTGCCCGCACCTTGCGCCAATTCCTACTGGGCGCCAGCCTGAGTCTTACCGTACTCCCGCATGTGTTGGCGGCAGACGCCAAGCCCTATCACATCGCCCCGGCCACCTTGGAAGCCGCGCTGAACCAATTTGGCCGCGAGGCCGGCGTGCTGATTTCGTTCGGCTCCGAGGTCACAGCGGGTATGCAGAGTCGGGGTTTGTCGGGCAACTACAGCGCCGACGAAGGCTTGCAAAAACTCCTGGAAGGCACTGGCCTGCAAGCCCGCGCCGAGGGCGATAACGCCTACAGCCTGCAACCGGCCAGCGCCCCGGCCACTCTCCAATTGCAAACGTCAAACGTGGTCGGCGACTGGCTCGGCGATGCGGCGCAAACCAACGTGTTCGAACATCCCGGCGCGCGTGATGTGATCCGCCGCGAAGAGTTCGAGCGCCAGGGCGCGACACAGGCGCGTGACGTGCTCAACCGCATTCCCGGCGTCAACGCCCCGGAAAACAACGGCACCGGCAGCCACGACATGGCGCTGAACTTCGGCATCCGTGGGCTCAACCCACGCCTCGCCTCGCGCTCCACCGTTTTGATGGATGGCATCCCGGTGCCCTTCGCGCCGTATGGCCAACCGCAGCTGTCCTTCGCCCCGATCAGCATGGGCAACATGGACGCCGTGGACGTGGTACGCGGCGGCGGCGCGGTGCGTTACGGGCCGCAAAACGTCGGTGGCATCGTCAACTTCGTGACCCGCGCAATCCCGGATGCCCCTACCGTCAAAGGCGGCTTGCAGACCGAGACCAGCCCGTCCTCCAGCCATGATGGCTTCAAGACCACCGGCAACCTGCTGGCGGGCGGCACGGCCGATAACGGCCTGGGCGGCGCCATTTTGTATTCCGGCACCCGTGGCGGCGACTGGCGCGAAAACAGCAACACGCGCATTGACGACTTGATCCTCAAAGGCAAATACCAGTTGGACGACGCCAACAGCTTCAACGCCATGGCGCAGTACTACGAAGGCCAGGCCGATATGCCCGGTGGTTTGAACGTCAAGGACTACAAGGCTGATCCGTATCAGTCCACCCGCCCCTACGACAAATTCTGGGGTCGCCGTACGATGTTCAACGCCGGTTACCGCTACCAGGAAGACCGCCGCGAATTCACCGCCAACACCTTCTTCACTACCACATTGCGTAATGGCTACCTGGATCAGGGCAACTTCCTCTCGCTGTCGCCGCGCGAGTATTGGGTACGCGGCCTCGAAACCCGCTTCGCCCAGGGCTTCGACCTTGGCCCCACCAGTCACGAAGTGGGCGTCGGCTACCGCTACATCAACGAAGCCGGGCACGAGTTGCGCTACCGCACGCCGATCAGCGCCAACCAGCAACTGCCCGACACCAACAGCCGCAACGACCGCGACACGCGTGGCGCCACCGAGGCCAACGCGTTTTTTGTCGATGACCGCATCGATATCGGCAAGTGGACCATCACCCCAGGCATCCGCTACGAGATGATCGAGTCCCAGCAGACCAACAACCTGACCAACATCAAATACAAGGGCGACTACAACACCGCGCTGCCGGCGTTGAACGTGCTTTACCACCTGACCGAAGACTGGAATCTTTACGCCAACACCGAAGGCTCGTTCGGCAGCGTGCAGTACAGCCAGATGCCCAACCGCGTGACCAGCGGCGAAGTGAAGCCGGAAAAAGCCCGCACCTGGGAACTCGGCACGCGTTATGACAACGGCACCTTGCGTGCGGAAATCGGCGCGTTCCTGATCAATTTCGACAACCAGTACGACAGCAACCAGACCAACGATTCGGTGATCGCCCGCGGCGAAACGCGCCATCAAGGCATCGAGTCGAGCCTCAACTACGCCCTCGACGGGCTGAGCCCGGCGCTGGCCGGTTTTGATGTGTACGCCACCTACGCCTACGTCGACGCGACCATCCGCGAAGACGGCCCGAACAAGGGTAATCGCGTGCCCTTCTCCTCCAAGCACAAAGGCACCGTGGGCGTCGGTTACACCGAAGGTCGCTGGAAACTTAACCTGGACAGCAGCTACCAGAGCAGCCAGTTCGCCGACAACGCCAACACCCAGGCGGAAAGTGCCGACGGCAGTACCGGACGCATCCCAGGCTACATGCTGTTCAGCAGCCGCGCGGCGTATGACTTCGGCCCACAACTGTCGGATTTGAACGTGGCAGTCGGTGTGAAAAATATCCTCAACAAGCAGTACTACACCCGCTCGTTCGACGATAACAACAAAGGCAAATACGTCGGTGAGCCGCGCACGGTGTATGTGCAGACGTCCATCGCGTTCTGATTGCCTGAGTCATAAAAGCTCCAGCCAAGAACTGGGGTCTTACAAACGATGCAAAACCCTGTGGGAGCTGTCGAGCCCCGGCGAGGCTGCGAAGGCGGCGGCACAGGCGCTATCCAAGGTGCCTGACCCAACGCTTTCGCAGCCTCGCTAAAGCTCGACAGCTCCTACAAGGGATCGGGTTTGTCAGTCAGATCACGGTTCGCAAAAGCATCACGACGAGCACAAATCTCACCCGCACTAGAGATCAACTGTGGGAGCTGTCGAGCCCCAGCGAGGCTGCGAAGGCGGCGGCACAGGCGCTATCCAAGTTGCCTGGACCACCGCTTTCGCAGCCTCGCTAAAGCTCGACAGCTCCCACAGGGTGATCGGGTTTGTTGGTCAGGGTCAGCTACCCGCCAGGCAACTTGGGGTGCCGGCGACCAAGGCATCGATTGCGCAGCGTGTCTTGGCCGGCATGTGTGCGGCCGTGGGCCAAATCACATGGATCGGCGCAGGCTGGTCGCGGTAGCTCGGCAGTACCGCTTCCAGTTGGCCGCGCAGCACATAGTGCGCAATCAACCAGCTCGGCAACCACGCCAGGCCCACGCCCGCAATGGCGGCATCGGCCACGGCCTGGAGGTCGTCCAGCACCAAAGGCGAGGTCATCACCGAGCGATACGAATTGTTGCAACGGTAGGCAATGCCTCGGTGGCTGGCGAGGTCATCAATACACTCAATTGGCCCGACACGTTGCAAGTACGCAGGTGACGCGGCCAACCCCACGGACTGCTCGCCCAAACGGCGTGCGCTCAGGCGGTCGGTGTCCGGCAGCGGGCCAATGCGCACGGCCACGTCGAAGCCTTCCTGTGCCAGGTCTATCAGCCGGTCAGAGAAGGAGATCTCGATCTCCAATTGCGGATAACGGTCCATCAAGCCCCACAAAGCAGGCGCCGCGTAGTGGTGACCGAACGCCAGCGGCAGGCTCGCCCTTAACCGCCCGCGCGGCTGCTGCCGGCCACTCTCCAACACCGACTCGGCGGCCTCCAACTCGGCCAGTGCGCGCAAGCAATGCTCGTAGTACGCCTGCCCGTCCTCGGTCAGACGCTGGCGGCGAGTGGAGCGCTGCAACAGGCAGGTGCCCAGGCGAGCTTCCAGTCGCGCCAAACCTTTACCCACCGCAGAGCGCGTGAGGTTGAGCCGCTCGGCGGCCTCGGTCAGGTTGCCGCTTTCAACGATCTGCAAAAAGAGTTCAACGCCATCAAAACGCGGGTTGGCCATGATTCCATTGTCGCTCTTGATTCCCTTATCAGAGGAAAACTTATCACGAATAAGGAAATCTGTTCCCGCGATAATAGCGTTTCCACTCAACCGTAAGGAACACCCCATGCCGCCCGCCGCCGCTGTATCGGCCGTCAGCGCTCCGCGCACCGCCAGAGATAGCCTTGCCCTCACCGCCGTCTGCCTCGTCGCCCTGATGTTCGGCCTGGAAATCTCCAGCGTGCCGGTGATCCTCCCGACCCTGGAACAGCAACTGGGCACAGGTTTTCAGGATGCCCAATGGATCATGAATGCTTACACCCTGGCCTGTACCAGCGTGTTGATGGCAGCCGGCACACTGGCTGATCGCTTTGGCCGGCGGCGCATGCTGGTGCTGTGCTTATGGCTGTTTGGCTTGGCCTCGCTGGCATGTGGCCTGGCGAACGATGCGCCTACGCTGATCGCAGCGCGTTTTGTTCAGGGCGTGGGCGCGGGCGCGATGATGATCTGCCAGTTCGCGATTCTTTCGCACCAGTTCCGTGAACCAACGACGCGGGCGCGTGCCTTCGCGATTTGGGGCGTGATCGCGGGCGTGGGCCTTGGCTTCGGGCCGATGGTGGGGGCGTTGATTCTGGCAGTCGCGGACTGGCGCTGGGTGTTCCTGGTCCATGCGCCGCTGACCTTGTTGACCTTGGTACTGCTGCGCATCAGCGTGCAGGAGTCGCGCGACCCGGCCGGCCATCGTCTGGATATCGCGGGCATGCTGACCCTGACACTGTCGGTGTTCGCCCTGGTGTACTTCATCACTCAGGGCAGCGAGCACGGCTTCGGCTCAGCGGCCATGCTGGGCTGGGCGGGCTTGTCGCTGATGGCGCTGCTGCTGTTCATCGCTGTCGAGCGCCGCAGCGCTCACCCGATGTTCGATTTCTCGGTGTTTCGTATTCAGCGCTTCAACGGCGCCTTGATGGGTTCGATTGGCATGAACTTCAGCTTCTGGCCGTTCATGATCTACCTGCCGCTCTACTTCCAGGCGGGCCTGGGCTACGACACCATGACCACCGGCGGCGCCCTGCTCGCCTACACCTTGCCCACCTTGCTGGTGCCGCCGCTGGCTGAACGCCTGGCCCTGCGCTATGGCGCCGACCGCATCATTCCGTTGGGCCTGGGCCTGATGGGTACAGGCTTTATGGGTATGGCGGCGGCCAATGGCGCCGAACATCCGAGCGTCGTACTCGTGCTTTTCAGCTGCGTGACGGCAGGCGTGGGGCTGGCACTGACCAACTCACCAACCACCAACACCACCACCGGCTCCGTCTCGGCCGACCGCGCGGGCATGGCCTCGGGCATTGACCTGAGCGCGCGACTGATCACGCTGGCACTCAACATCGCGCTGATGGGCCTGGTGCTGTTGCTCGGCATCGGTCATCACCTCTCTGGCCTGTTGCCCGATACCACCGTCCTGGATTGGCCCGCGATCAGCCAGAACATCGCCGCAGGCAAGTTGGACACGCCGATGCTCGCACCCGCAGATGCCCAGGCGGCCCTGCGCCATGGCGCCGGTTGGGCGATGCTTTTTGCCGGCTTTGGTGCTTGTGGGTTGGCGCTGTTGAGCAGGTATTTCTTTCGACGCGGCAGCTAAACGAAAACGGGCCTGCAGATGCAGGCCCGTTTGATTGGATTGAAAAAACACTCAGCTATCAGCCGTTAAGCGCAGCCTGTTCGTTTTCCAGAAATTCCTCTTCGAGTTCGGCCTCATCGGCCTTGGTATCAGGCAGAGCTTGCCCAGCGGCGCGTGGTTTGCCGCGTAATTTTCCGTACAGATGCTCCAGCGCGTGCTCAAGCTTGGTGGCTGCGCCATCGATTGCCTGTTCCAGGGTGTCGGCCTTGTGCAATACCGACAGTGGTTGATGGCCCTTTGGTCGTGCTTCCAGGCGGCAACTCAAATCGTGGGGACCGGGCTTGTCGCCATTTTCGTCTTTGAGGTAGACCTCGACGCGGGTCAGGTCTTCTTCGTAACGTTCGAGCGTGCTCTCAATGGTAGTACGTACCCACTCCTCCAGTCGGATGCTGCTTTCAATATGGTTATCGCTATTGACTTGGATTTGCATAGTTCTTCCCTTATTTCAGCTAGCTCGCAGGAGGTCACAAACTGCAACACCGGGGTGGTGAAACCATGACCTCTTGTTTACACAATTGAGCACTCAGAAGAACAATTCAACCCCTTTGCAAAGATAAATTCCACATTACAAATTAAGCCTGACGACAAGCAAAAACGCTGTTAGGGTGGGGAGTTAGTTACATCTTCTTACGCTTAGCCAACCCTACAATTGCCCCTCTCCCAACGGGTGCAATCCGCGAAAAATCCCCGCTTCTTCCACCAGCCAGTCATGCACCGCGCGTACGCCCGGATGGCTCAGCGCGCCCGGCGCATACAGCAGCACGTAGCGTTTGTGGTTCGGCACCGCGAGGCCGAACGGCACAATCAAGGTGCCACGTTCCAGCTCGTCGTTGAGCAAGGTGCGCCGCGCAATCGCAACGCCCATGCCGGCAATGGCGGCCTCGATGGTCAAGTGATTGCGGTTGAAGGTGTGCCCGCGCCGTACGTCGGCGTGGTGGTAGCCGATGGCATTCAGGTAAAACTCCCACTCAGCGTATTCATAACTCCCACGCCAGGCGGTGATGTCGTGCAACAGCGGAAAATGCACCAGGTCGGCCGGGCCATGCAACGGCGGACGCCCGCGCAACAAGCTGGGTGCGCACACCGGGAAAATCTGCTCATCGAGCAAGGCTGTGGACAACAGCCCGGGATAGCTGCCGTCGTTCAAGTCGATGGCCAAGTCGAAATCGCCCTCATGCAGGGCGACGCTGCTGTCTTCCGCGACCAAGCGCAGCTGAATATCCGGAAACCGTTGCTGCAGACGCGGCAAACGCGGGGTCAGCCACTTACCGAGAAACGACGGAATGGAGCGCAAGCGCAAGGTGCCGCTGATCATTCCCGCGTCCAGCCGCTGCAACTCAGCATCGATGCTGCCGTAGGCCTCGCCCACCGTCGCCGCCAGCCGCTGCCCCTCGGCGCTCAGTTCTACGCCGCGCGCGCGTCGATGAAACAGGCGAAACCCCAAACGCTCCTCCAGCTGGCGGATTTGCTGACTCACCGCCCCCGGCGTGATGTGCAGTTCTTCGGCGCAGCGGGTAAACGACAAATGCCGCGCGGCACAGGAAAAAACGTGCAGCCAGACATACGTCTGGCCATGAAGGGGCCGGGTCATAGGGTTTAGTCCTGCTAAAGGGTGTCTTAGGATAATTCGTTGGTCAGTGCCGTTCCAGGGGCTCAGTATCGCGCCAATTCCGCTCGTCCTACAAAACATGGCAGCGATTCCTACTCCATTACTTGTAAGGCTTTAGCATGGCTATCAGCGTTTTCGATCTATTCAAGGTAGGCATCGGCCCTTCCAGCTCCCATACCGTGGGCCCGATGCGGGCGGCGGCGACCTTTGCCCAGGCCCTCACCGACCAACAATTGCTGAGCGAAACGTGCCGTGTCGAGGTGCGCCTGTATGGTTCGCTGTCTGCCACCGGTGTCGGCCACGCCACCGACCGCGCATGCGTAATGGGCCTGATGGGCGAATGGCCAGACAAAGTCGACCCGACCTCGATCAACGCCCGTATCCAGCAATTGCGCGAAAGCGGCCAACTGTTGCTCGCAGGCACGCAGGAAATTGCCTTCAACTGGCACACCGACCTCCTGCTGCTGGAGGAAAGCCTGCCCTACCACCCCAATGCCATGTCCCTGCACGCCTATGGCGACAACGGCCTACTGAGCGAACAGACCTATTACTCGGTCGGCGGTGGTTTCATCATCGAAGCGGCCGAAGCCGCTTCCAGCATCTCGCCGACCAGCGATGTTGAATTGCCCTACGACTTTTCCAGCGCCGTCGAACTGCTGGCCTTGTGCAACAAGCACGGTCTGCGGGTTTCCGAGCTGATGATGGCCAACGAACGCGCGTGGCGCAGCGATGAAGACATCCGCAGCGGCCTGCTGCACATCTGGTCAGTCATGCGCGAATGCGTGGAGCAAGGCCTGCGCGATGAAGGCATCTTGCCGGGTGGCCTGGACGTGCCACGCCGCGCGGCGAAATTGCACCGCAGCCTGTTGGAAATCGGCAAGCCGAATGTCATCACTTCAACATTGTCGGCGATGGAATGGGTCAACCTGTTTGCCCTCGCCGTCAATGAAGAAAACGCCGCCGGCGGGCGCATGGTCACTGCGCCAACCAATGGCGCGGCAGGGATCATCCCGGCGGTGCTGCATTACTACATGAAGTTCAACGCTGACGCGTCTGATGACGATGTAGTCAATTTCTTCCTGGCTGCCGCCGCTGTCGGCATCCTCTGCAAGAAAAACGCCTCGATCTCCGGTGCCGAAGTCGGCTGCCAAGGCGAAGTGGGTTCCGCCTGCGCAATGGCCGCTGCAGGCCTGGCCGATATCCTCGGCGCCACCCCGGAGCAGTTGGAAAACGCCGCCGAAATCGGCCTGGAACACAACCTCGGCCTGACCTGCGACCCGGTCGGCGGCCTGGTGCAAGTGCCGTGCATCGAGCGCAATGCCATCGCCGCGGTCAAGGCGATCAACGCCACGCAAATGGCCCTGCGCGGTGACGGCAAACACTTCATTTCCCTCGACCGGGTGATCCGCACCATGCGCGACACCGGCGCCGACATGCATGACAAATACAAAGAAACTTCACGGGGCGGCCTGGCGGTCAGCTGGGTGGAGTGCTGACCGGAGCACTGCAACCCGTCCTGAACGTGAGCCCGCGCAAAAATAATAACGAGGCAATATCGATGACCGATGTACGTACACCTGCTGCTGAAAACCCTGTTTCAGAAAAAACCGTGACCACCGGCTGGACCAAACACGACACCACCTGGATGCTCGGCCTCTACGGCACGGCCATCGGCGCGGGCACCTTGTTTCTGCCGATAAATGCAGGCGTCGGCGGCTTCTGGCCGCTGATCGTGCTGGCGCTGCTGGCTTTTCCGATGACCTTCTTCGCTCACCGTGGGCTGACGCGCTTTGTGCTGTCAGGCAAATCCGGCGACATCACTGACGTAGTCGAAGAACACTTCGGCGTCGGAGCCGGCAAGCTGATCACCTTGCTGTACTTCTTCGCCATCTTCCCGATTTTGCTGGTGTACAGCGTGGCGCTGACCAACACGCTGAGCAGCTTCATGGAACACCAACTGCACATGGCCCCGCCGCCTCGGGCGATCCTCTCGCTGGTGCTGATCCTCGGCCTGATGGCCATTGTGCGCTGCGGCCAAGGCGTGATCGTCAAGGCCATGAGCGTGCTGGTGTACCCCTTCGTCGCTGCCCTGCTGTTGCTGGCCGTGAGCCTGATCCCCAACTGGAACGGCGCGTTCTTCGCCTCCGCCAGCGAAGGCATGCCGCTGCCGGTTTTCTTCAAAACGCTGTGGCTGGCAATCCCGGTGATGGTGTTTTCCTTCAACCACTCGCCGATCATCTCCGCGTTCGCCGTCGACCAAAAGCGCGTGTACGGCGCCCAGGCCGAGCGCAAGAGCAGCGGCATACTCGCCACTGCGCACGGCATGATGGTGCTGACCGTAATGTTCTTCTGCTTCAGTTGCGTGTTGGCCCTGTCGCCGGCTGACCTGGCGGCTGCCAAGGCGCAGAACATTTCGATCCTGTCGTACCTGGCCAACCACTTCCAGACCCCGGTAATCGCCTACGCCGCGCCGTTGATCGCGTTGGTGGCTATTACCAAATCTTTCCTGGGCCATTACATCGGTGCCAGCGAAGGTTTCCAGGGCTTGATCGTCAAATCCCTGCGTGGGCGTAACCGCGCGATGTCGTCCAAAGGGCTGGAACGCTGCACCGCGCTGTTCATGGTGCTCACCTGCTGGGCCGTGGCCACGTTCAACCCAAGCATTTTGGGCATGATCGAAACCCTGGGCGGGCCAATCATCGCGTGCCTGCTGTTCCTGATGCCGATGTACGCGATCCGACGCGTGCAGTCTCTGCGCCAGTATTCGGGCCAGCTGTCGAATGTGTTTGTGGTGGTGATCGGTCTGATTGCGCTGTCTGCGATCGTTTTCTCGGTATTGCCCTGAAATAGCCCACTGACCTCAAGCACAGCACAAAACAAATGTGGGAGCGGGCTTGCCCGCGAATGCAGTCTTTCAGCCGAGTATCTATTGGCTGATACACCGCTTTCGCGAGCAAGCCCGCTCGCACATTCAGACTTCACTGGCGCGAAGATCGCTGTACGGCACGCCCCTTGCTGTACAGCTCTTGAGGAAAACGGACCTTGTGAAAACCTCAGCGACGGAGTGGCCGGTAGTCAGGCAACGCGAACTAATCCAGACGCCGGTCGTCAATGACTGCATGTTCTTATCAGGCGGTAACGCACCATGGACAATCCTTTTCAGATCATCACCGACACCTTTACGCCCAAATACCGCGTCAACCTGAGCATCCAACGGCTGGATGGCAGCATCATGCTCACCCTCTCGAACGAGGATGGCGTGGTCGCCAAACGCATGATCAGCGCCGAACAGCGCAACGACCCGCAACGGCTCAAACGGCTGGTGCAAAGCATTCAGTTCGGCATCGCCATCGAGCAGGGCCACAGCGCCATGGAGATTCTGACGGTGATGACGGACGGCGACCATAAGGTGCTGCAGCAACCGCCCGCTCGCGCCCTGCCCTTCAGCGTCGGGCTTTAAAGCTCGCCCTTCTCGGTTTCCAGGCTCGCCTCGCCTTTGCGACGCGGGCCTTCAACCTTCACCGAAGGAAATGCCGAAGAGGCGTAGCGCACCACCAGGATCGAGAACGCCAGCAGCAGAATCCCGCCGCACAGGTAGATGATGCCGATGTCCGGCGGGTTGTGGTGGGAGACGTTGGAGATCAGCAGGCGCGTCAGCGCGGTGATTGCCACGTAGATCAGAAAACGCACCGGCATGTGGTTTGTCTTGACCGCTACCACCGCACAGCAAGTGCTTTAGCGAGCGTCTATAGGCATATCGCCACCATCTTCATTCGTGTTATTTTCCATCTTACGAACTCGTAAATAATGGAATGGATTCAGATAAAAAATGCGAATAAAAAAACTACGTCTGTTTAACGGTTACAAACGCTTCTATGACTTAACTATAGACCTTGGAGAGTCGCCCTCCCGAATTATTGCTCTAGTAGGGGCTAACGGTAGTGGTAAAAGTAGCGTTCTCGATGGCATGCTTTTCCTAAACAATGCATACGGCCAACTTGGTAACAAATCCGCCAAAAACCATTTATATCACTCTATGAATTCCGATCCCTCCTTCAACTATCAAAGCATTGCAATTGACTTCACTGACGGTGACTACCCTACCATCCGCGGAAAGCGACCCGGCGCAGAAAATACTATTTTTTCATTTAGAAGTCCGTACAGGTACAACAGCAGTCTAAATATAACTGAGACAAGAGCAGTTTCTGAGATACGCCTTAACAACTACGGCGCCACTTCTGCATCAGATCTCGATGATAAGATGGAAGAAAACTATCGCAGATTGAATATCAGATACAATAAATATCTGAACGAAAAAAACTGCCGACCCAGCGAAGCAAAAGAGCAAATAATAGAAGAATTAAACAAATCAATTCGAAACTGTCTTAGCCTTGAAATTGACAATATTGGAAACGTCGAAAGCTCTCAAGGAACGCTGTTTTTTATAAAAAAGGATTCCACAAAGCCTTTTCCGTTTGACGTGCTTTCGTCTGGCGAAAAAGAAGTAATTGATATTCTTCTAGATTTGTATTTGAGGCAAGACGACTACAACGATACTATCTTTCTACTTGATGAACCAGAGCTTCACATAAATACAGCAATACAGAGAAATCTTCTCATTGAGATAAACCGTCTGGTGGGAAAAAACTGTCAAATCTGGATCACGACTCATAGCATAGGTTTTATGCGAGCCCTTCAGGAAGAGATCAAAAGTGAGTGTCAAATAATCTATTTTGATGAAAACGACAATCTCGCATCTCAACCAAAAACTCTCACCCCGGCACCTAAAACTTCGGCGATGTGGCGGAAAATTTTTGGAGTAGCGCTAGATGATCTTACCCACCTTTTAAGCCCCAAACGTATCATTTATTGCGAGGGTCGAGACAGCCCAGGATCCGGCGGCATAGAACGCGGAATGGATGCCCAAGCTTACAACAGTATTTTTAACGAAAAATATCCGGATACATTGTTCATTTCGAGCGGCGGCAACACTGAATTAGATCAACGAAGTGATATAGCTATTGCAATTCTGTCGAAAGCACTTCCAGACCTGGAAATATTATTACTTAAAGATAGAGATTCCGGCTCTGGAAGAGGCGTATCAGCCGAGCAAAGGGAAATATATTTAAGCACCAACGGTGACCACCACCGAATGCTAAATCGCTGGGAGATCGAGAATTATATTTTCAGCAAAGACGTGCTAACACACTATTGCGAAAAAAACAGCCTCCTATTTGATGAAGACTCGTATGACAAGCTTGTATCCAACATACAAGACCAAAGCGTTAAGGACCTCTGGAATCGAATTAAAGCCATTTGCGGTATCAACACCAGCATCAACCCTGAAAAATTCAAACTTGAAGTAGCAAAAGTTTTCCCAACAAACTCAACCTCGTTCTTAGAGCTAGAACATTCCATTTTCGGCGCGCTATAAAAATGATGCGCAACTACTTAACTGGTTGCGCATTAACTACCCCCGGACAACTCTAGCTTTAGGAGTCAAATTTATCTTTGACAGATGAGAGTTTGACGAAGCAAATCGTGCAAGTGGCTTTTATTTGCCAAATATCAACCGGCTCCAATATTCAAAACGGCGAATCTCGCATACCATTCAAAACAACTCATTCAATCTGTTTTTCTTTTACAGAGGGATACTTCGAAGATGAATACCTAACCACCAAAATCGAAATTGCCAGCAGCAACACACCACCGCACACATAAAGAATCCCGGTATCGGGTGCATTATGATGAGAAACATCACTTATCAATAATCGAATCAGTGCCGTAACACCAATATATAAAAGAAAACGTAAGGGCATATGATTTGTTTTAAAATATATACCCGCCATAGCCAAAAGCTCAAGATAGATAAACAACAGTAAAATATCATCAATTGTTATTTTCGGCTGTTGAAGCATACCTATAAATGTAGACACTCCAGCCCAAACTGTAATTAATCCAATTGCGAAAAGCGCTAGGTAGTGGAAGGTTTCTACGAATAAATTGCCAATCGAATCAGCACCGCCATGCAGCTTTTTGCGCAGGCTTTCAGCCCATTTCACTTCTTGCGTCATCGTAACCACCACTGTTCAGAAATTGAGCGAATCAAGCCAACCACACGGCGAATCAGCGGCAGGTCATGCACACCAAGCCCCAACGTTATCAGGGCTTGTAAGAATCTGGCGACCACTACGAGAAATGTTAGTAACGTATACCTTCGTCTTAAAATAAATCCCGACCATCGCACCCAATTCCAGGTAGATGAACAGCAGCAAAATGTCATCGATCTTGATGTGCCCGGTTTCCAGCATCCGCAGAAATTCCATCACCGCCGCCCAGGCGGTCACCGCACCAATGGCGAACAGCGCCAGGTAGTGGAATGTCTCGACAAACAAATTACCCAGCGACTCAGCCAGCCCATGGACGTTCTGGCGCAGTTTTTCGGCCCAGTTGATTTTCACGATGATGCTTCCTTAGGTCGGCTCGACCGGATAATGCGGGTTGGACGTGACGGTTGTTCTGCATGCAGAAAAAAGGCCAGACACTAGAAGTTGAGATGGTGGCCGCGTGATATGAGGCACAAGGTCGTCACAGGTAAGGTGATAACCTCAAACACGAGCGCCTCGCGGCAGTGCTCTATGCCTATTTCCCGGCTACATTAAAAAACTGCTACCCAAACCCCGTGGTTTGGCTTACCCTTTTCGCTGTATATAAATACAGTAGTCGCAAAAGACAACTATCGTGAAGGCATGTGAGGTGGTGAATGGCCGTCGAAGTGGTATACCGCAGCAGCCGAGATCTGGAGCGTTTGTTCATGGATAAAGCCGAAGCTGACCGTCATGACAAAATGCTTGAACTCGCTGAGTTGCTGGCAGAAGTGTTGCAAAAAGCCGTGCCGTCCCTGAGCGAGCAGCAGGTGGAAGAAGCCGGGATCTACATGGCGAAGAACCGCGATGTATTTGCCAAGGCGTTCAAGAGCCAACCGGACGCATTGTCCGAGTTGCTGAACCCAACGGCAGAATAAAGCCCGAATTGAACAGGCCCTGAGTCATTGATTCAGGGCCTTTTTAATGCCCGATTATGGGTACAGCAAGCGTTCGGCCAGCTCATCTGCCACCCGGGCAGGCGAGCGTTTCTCGGCTTGGGCGTGGGCGAAGATTTCCGTCAGGCGCGTGCCGATGTTCGCCAGGTGCGCGGTGATGCCCGGCAACTCGGCGCCGCTATGTTTGAGGGCGACGTAGATCAGGCCGCCGGAATTGATCACGTAGTCCGGCGCGTAAAGGATGCCGCGCCCTTCCAACTGGTCGGCGATGTCCAAGGTGGTCAGCTGCGCGCTGGCCGAACCCGCCACGGCGGCGCAGCGAAGCTGGCCGACGCTGTGTCGATTGAACACGGCGCCGACGCCGCAAGGCGCGAGAATGTCGCACGGCGTGCTGAGCAGGGCGTCATTGGCGATGGGGTGCGCGCCGAGCTGCTCCATCGCCAGTTGCACCTTGCCGTTATCGATATCGCTGACCAGCAATTCGGCGCCGGCCGCGTGCAGTTGCTCGGCCAGGGCGTAACCGACATTGCCCAAGCCCTGGACGGCCACGCGCAAACCTTCCAGGTTGTCACTGCCCAGCCGGGCCATGGCGGCGGCGCGGATGCCGGTGAACACGCCCATGGCCGCATGCGGCGCCGGGTCGCCCGCGGCAGTGGTGCTGGTGACGAAGCGGGTGTGCTGGGCGATGCAATCCATGTCCGCCACCGAAGTGCCGCTGTCGATGGAGGTGATGAAGCGGCCGTCGAGCTTTTCGATGCAACGGCCAAACGCTTCAAACAACGCTGCGCGGCTTTCCACGTGTACGGGGCGGATGATGACTGCCGTGCCGCCGCCCACCGGCAAACCGGCCAGGGCGGCCTTGTAGCTCATGCCTTGGGCCAGGCGCGCGGCATCGGCCACGGCACTTTCATCGTCGGGGTAAGACAGGTAGCGACAACCACCCAAGGCAGGGCCCAGGCGGCTGTTGTGAATGGCTATGATCGCCTTCAGCCCGGTCACCGGATCGACGCTCAGGTGCAGCGATTCAAGGCGGGTGCTGTGCATGAGAGCAAACATCGTCAAGCTCCCGAATCACTTCTGGTAGAGGCCCAAGTATAGGCTGACGGTAGGAAACTGCCGAAGTGCGCTGGAATAAGCCGACTCAATTCACAGATCCCGCGACATAAGCAGGCCGGATATTTCTTAAGTCACTGGACGAAAATTCGCAGCAAGGCTAAAACGGGGGCATCCGCCGGAGAACGCAATGAATCCCCGCACAGCCTTTTTCGCCTGCCTGGACCGTTCACCCCCAGCGCTGTTTGAAGCCGCGCTGTGGATTGCTGCCGAACACGACCCGGCCGTACAGCCGCTGCTGATCCTGCAAGCGCTGACCCTGCTGCAACAACAGGTCAGCGTGGGCATGCCCCTGTTGCCGGCGGATGAACTCGGCCAGCCGCTGCTGCGGCGCATGAATGACCTGGGCTTCGCTCAGGATGACTTCACCCCATTGCGCCCCGCCGCGGCCCTTCTCGATAAGGTGCTGCAGCGTAAACGCGGGCAGCCGTTGGCGATGGGCTTGATCGCGCTGGAGATGGCCCGGCGCCTGGACATTCCGATGGTCGGTGTGAATTTCCCGGGGCATTTCCTGCTGCGCGTGCCCGGTGCCGATCACCTGCTGGACCCATGCGGCGGGCGACGTCTGTACCCCAATGATTGCCGTGAGTTGCTGCACCGCCAGTACGGCCCGAACCTCAAGTTACAGGCCGACCACTTGCTCACCGCCGAGCCGCGCTCGATCCTGCAACGTTTGTCACGCAACCTGCGCCAACTGCACCTCTCCAACGACAACCCGCTGGCCGCCTTAATCGACGCCGAGCGCGTGCTGGAATTGGGCAATGCTAGTGCCGCCGATTACCTGGCCCGGGCCAGCCTGTACCAGCGCCTGGATTGCCCCAGCGCCGAACGCTTCGACCTGGAGCACGCGTTGTTGCTCAGCGAAGACCCGATCCAGCGCCTGCGCCTGACCGAGCGGCTGGGGCACTTGCCGCCCAATTCAGTGGTGCATTGAACGGGTTACTCCGGTTCGTATGGCTTGTCGTGGCGAGCGGGCTTGCCCCGCGTTGGGCTGCGCAGCAGCCCCAATACAGTCACCGCATCTCTCCAGACAAACCGCGGTGGCAGGTTTTTGGGGCCGCTTCGCAGCCCAACGCGGGGCAAGCCCGCTCGCCACGCCAAGCCCGCTCGCAACAACACGCCAGCTCGCTACAAAGTCTGCCAAGCCAACAAGATCAGTGCTTGGCCGGTGCTTTGAGAATATCGCTGTGGAGTGGCCCCTTCGCCGCAGCTGATCCAGGCGAACGCACCTGAATGATCAACAACGCCGCAATCACCGCCGGAATCGCGCAGAAGAAGAAAATCTGCTGCACCGGAATATGCATGGCCAACAGCATGCTGCCAAACAGCGGCCCCAGGATTGACCCAAATCGCCCCACGCCCAATGCCCAGCCGGTGCCCGTGGCGCGCACGTGTGCCGGGTAGAAATTACTGGCGAAAGCATTGAGGGTCAGTTGCCCACCGATAATGCAGAACCCGGCCGCAAACACACAGGCCACCAGATAACGCGGGTTATCGTGATTCAGGCCGAGCAGGATGGTGCACACCGCAGCGGCGGCCAACACGCCGGACAACAGCCGCACTTTGCTCTTCAAGCGATCGGCAAACCAGGCCATGCCGATGGCGCCCAAGGTGCCGGCAAACAGGAACATCGAGGTCACCAGATTGGCTTGCTTCAATTGCAGGCCGCTTTCCAGCAACAACGACGGCAGCCAACTGATCATGAAATACAGCAGGATCAGGCTGACGAAAAAGGTTGCCCAGATCAGCACGGTCGGGCGCGCGTAGCCGTTGCGAAACAGCTCCACCACCGTCAGTTTGCTGCCCTGCTCCTGAAGGTTCTGCGCTTCACTCGCCAGCGGCGGTTGCCACCCCGGCAGCATGCGCGCGGTAACTGTACGCAAGCGCGCATACGGCGGTGCATCGCGTAACAGACGCGGCAGGGATTCCGGCAACAGCCACACCAGGAAAGGAAACAGCAGCAACGGCGTCACGCCGCCCGCCAGGAACACCGCCTGCCAGCCGTAGCCTTCGATAAACCCGGCGGCGACAAAACCACCGGCTGCGCCGCCAAACGAAAAGCCACACGCGGCCAGCGTCACCATCAAGGTGCGCATACGCGGGGGCGAATAGTCCGACATCAGCGCCATGGCACTCGGCATCGCGCCGCCCATGCCGATGCCGCAGATAAACCGCGCGGCCATCAACGTGGTCAGGGAATTGGCAAACACCATCAGCACCGTGAGAGTAGCGTAGATCAGCACACAGCCGAGTAGGATGCGGCGCACGCCGAAGCGGTCCGCCAATGGCGTCACCAACAGCGAGCCGAGCGTCAGGCCCAGCAGGTTGGCGCTGAACACCGGGCCGAACGCGGCTTTTTCCAGGCCCCAATCCTTGGCCAATGCCGGCACCACATAGCCCAGCACCTGGGCATCGTAGCCATCGGTGACCAGCAGCAACGCCAGCAACACGAGGATCAACCACTGATAGCGCGACACCGGACGGGCGTCGAGTGCCGCACGAAAGCTGGCAATCTGATTGTGCATCGCAAGGTACCTATTATTTTTATAAGGGTGACGCTGATCAACCGTGGGCGCTGGCTTGCCTGCGATGACGGCCTGTCATGTGCGCCATCACTGGCTGACACTGCGCTATCGCGGGCAAGCCCGCTCCCACATTGATTTAGGGTGTGTCCGGGGTGTCGGGTTGGTTAGCCGGGTGCGCCTGCACAAATGCCGGATGCTGCGCCGCCAACGCCGCCACGCGCGCAATGCGCGGGTACGCCGCCAGCGGCACTTTGAAACGCTCCGCCGCATACAACTGCGGAATCAGAAACGCATCCGCCATCCCCGGCTGTTCGCCAAAGCAAAAGCCTTTATCGCCAATCAGCTGCTCCACCGCGCCCAGGCCCTGGCTGATCCAATGCCCGATCCACTCCAGCAATTGCGCCTCGTCGTGCCCCCACTTGCGCAACAGGTTCTGGGTACTGGAGTTGTGCAGCGGGTGAATATCGCAGCCGATGATGGACGCCACTGCGCGCTCATGGGCGCGCGTGGCCAGGTCTTTGGAAAGCAGCGGTGCCTGTGGATAACGTTCCTCCAGGTACTCGATGATTGCCGGTGACTGAATCAACAGATCACCTTCGTCCGTACGCAACGCCGGCACGCGGCCCTGCGGGTTGATCGCCAGGTAGTCCGGCTGGCGATTGGCACCGCCCGGCGGCACCAGCAAGTTGACCGGCACTGCGGTGACGTCCAGCCCCTTGAGCGCCAGGGCGATACGCACGCGGTATGACGAAGTGGAGCGGTAGTAAGTGTAGAGTTCCATCGCCCTGCCCTCTTAACGCGCCGCGACGACGGTGCCACGGCATTCGCCGAACCCGATGGAGGCAAACCCTTCGCGGCTGCAACGCGCGCGCAGGATGATTTCGTCGCCGTCTTCGAGAAACTTACGGACCTCGCCCGAGGCCAGTTCAATCGGCTTTTTACCGCCTTCGGTAATCTCCAGCAGGCTGCCGAACTGCCCCGGCTGCGGGCCAGACAAGGTGCCCGAACCAAACAGATCACCAGCCTGCAATTGGCAGCCGTTAACGCTGTGGTGCGCAACCATCTGCGCCACGGTCCAGTACATGTGCTGGGTGTTGCTCAGGGTCAGGCGATGGGCCGGCAGGTTTTGCTCGCGCATCGCGGCGGTGGTCAGCAGCACTTCCAACTCAATGTCGAAACCGCCTGCGGCCTGGTCACGCTTATCCAGCAGGTACGGCAGCGGTTGCGGATCGCCCTCGGGGCGTGCCGGCTGGGCTTTGCGGAACGGCTCCAATGCTTCGGCCGTCACCACCCAGGGCGAAATGCTGGTGATGAAACTTTTCGACAGGAACGGCCCCAGTGGCTGGTATTCCCAGGCCTGGATGTCGCGCGCCGACCAGTCATTGAGCAGGCAGAAACCGGCGATATGCTCGGCCGCATCGCCAATCGCGATCGCGTCGCCCATGGCATTGCCCTGGCCGATCCAGATGCCCAGTTCCAGTTCGTAATCCAGGCGCGCGCAAGGGCCAAACGTTGGCTCGGTCTGGCCGGCCGGCAGCGTCTGGCCTTTAGGGCGGCGCACCTCGGTGCCGGACGGGCGAATGGTCGAGGCACGACCGTGATAACCGATCGGCACGTATTTGTAGTTGGGCAGCAGAGGGTTGTCGGGACGGAACAGCTTGCCGACGTTCTGCGCGTGTTCGATGCCGACGTAGAAGTCGGTGTAGTCATTGATTTTTGCCGGCAAGTGCATCTGGCAATCAGCGGCCAAGTGCAGCACTTGCGCCTCACGGGTTTGCAGTTTGCTGCCTTCGGCAAGCAGTTCCAGCAGGCGTTCGCGCAAGGCCAAACGCGGGCCACGGCCAAGCTCGAAAAACGCATTCAACTGGCCGCCGACAGTCGCCTCCACCGCGCGGCGGGCTTCGCCGTCAAACTCATCCAGGGCCGCGTGCAGGTCGAGAATGCAGTCGCCAATCGCCACGCCACTGCGCGGTGCCGAGCCGTTGGTACTGAACACGCCCAGCGGCAGGTTCTGCAGGGGAAAGTCCTGGTGACCGTTAGCGGAGGCCACCCAGCTGCGGGCTAGCGTTGGTTGAGTCATGGGTTATCTCCGGTTCGGGTTGAAGGTGGCAGGCAGTGAGGCCCAGCACGCGTCGTAAGCGGGTTGCAGTTGCGAGCATTCCAGGGCGAACTGTGTGGGGCGCAGCACTTGGCTGGTCTCGAACATGAAGGCCATGGTGTTATCAATCTTGTGCGGCGCCAGCTCGACATTGATCGCCTTGGTGCAGGTTTCACCGTCCGGGCCGTGGGCGCTCATGCAGCTGTGCAGCGAGGCGCCGCCGGGCAGGAAGCCTTCGGCCTTGGCGTCGTAGGCGCCCTGGATCAGGCCCATGTATTCGTTCATCAGGTTGCGGTGGAACCACGGCGGCCGGAAGGTGTTCTCGGCCACCATCCAGCGCGGCGGGAAGATGACGAAGTCGAGGTTGGCCAGGCCGTGCACGCTGGTGGGCGAGGTCAATACGGTGAAAATCGACGGGTCAGGGTGATCGAAACTCACCGTGCCGATAGTGTTGAACCGGCGCAGGTCGTATTTGTACGGCACGTTATTGCCGTGCCAGGCGACCACGTTGAGCGGTGAGTGATCGAGTTCGCAGGCCCACAGTTCGCCGAGAAATTTCTGCACCAGCGTTGTCGGCTTTTTGAGGTCTTCGTAGTGGGCAACCGGCGCGAGGAAGTCACGCGGGTTGGCCAGGCCGTTGCTGCCGATCGGGCCAAGGTCCGGCAGGCGCAGCGGCGCGCCGTGGTTTTCTGCGATGTAGCCGCGTGCTTGGGCATCCAGCAATTCGACGCGAAATTTCAGGCCACGCGGCAGTACGACAATTTCCAGCGGCTCCACGTCCAGCACACCCAATTCGGTGGCGATGCGCAGGCGGCCCTGCTCGGGGACGATCAACAGTTCACCGTCGGCGTTGAAGAACACGCGCTCCATCGACCGATTGGCGCGGTACGTGTAGATGCTGATGCCAGACGGCTGTTGCGACCCGGCGTTGGCAACCATGCCCACCAGGCCGTCAATGAAATCGGTGGGCTCACTCGGAATATCCAGAGGGTTCCAGCGCAAGCGGTTGGGAGTCACTGCGCCCAACGGCCCACCGGCCAGTTGCCGCTCAAGCTTGACGAACGCCGGGTGATTGGCCGACGGCTGAATGCGGTACAGCCAGGTGCGACGGGCTTCGCTGCGCGCCATGGTAAAGGCCGTGCCGGAGAACAGTTCGGTGTACAGGCCGTACGGGGCTTTTTGCGGGGAGTTCTGGCCAACGGGCAGCGCGCCAGGCAGGGCTTCGCTGGCGAATTGATTGCCAAAGCCCGATTGGTATTCGAGGTTCATGGATCATCCTCTGAGCGGAAGTTGTTTTTATCGTAATCCAGTTACGCATAACGTAATTTGATCACTGTCGACCGTCAAGCTATAAAGACGCCCATTCCCCCTCTCGGATTCTCGCTCCTCCATGGAAAAGCCCCGCGACACCGGTAAACAGAAAGTCCGCTCGGCCGAAGTGGGCACCGATATTCTCAAGGCCCTCGCCGAACTGTCGCCGGCCACGTCGCTGTCGCGCCTGGCCGAGCATGTGCAGATGCCGGCGAGCAAGGTCCACCGCTATTTACAGGCGTTGATCGCCTCGGGCTTTGCTGAACAGAACACCGCCACCAACCACTACGGCCTGGGTCGCGAGGCGCTGCGCGTGGGGCTGGCCGCGCTGGGCAGCATGGATGTGCTGAAAGTCGGCGCCCTGCCCCTGGCGGAACTGCGCGATGAGTTGAATGAAACCTGCTTTCTGGCGGTGTGGGGCAACCAGGGCGCGACCGTGGTGCACATCGAGCCGGCAGTGCGCGCGATCACGGTGGTGACGCAGCTGGGTTCGGTGTTGCCGCTGCTCAGCTCGTCCACCGGGCTGGTGTTCAGCGCTTATCTGCCGTCGCGGGAAACCGTGGAATTGCGCGAGCGCGAGATTCAGGCCGGTGTCGCCCATGCCTTGGCGGACGATCAGGCTTACGCCACCGCCTGCGAGCAGATCCGCAGCCGTGGCCTGCACTTTGTGCACGGCTTGCTGATGCCCGGCGTCGACGCATTGTCGGCGCCGGTATTCAACGCGGTCGGCCAGGTGGCGGCCGTGATGACCGTGGTCGGCCCGACCTCACTGTTCCACGCCGATGAAGATGGCCCGGCGGCGCAGCGCTTGCTGGCGGCGACCCGGGCCGTGAGTTGGCGGATGGGCTATCAACCCTGAATCAATCGTCCCAGCGTGACAGGGCCACGGCCACGCGGTTCTCCAGCGCCTTGACCTGCGCGCCGGCCACCACGTAGTTATTGCTCAGCATCGAGAACACCAACGTGCGCCCATGGGCGTCGGTGATGTAGCCGCTTAATGACGAGACGCCGCCCATGGAGCCGGTTTTGGCATGCAGGTTGTTTTCAGCCGGCGTGCCGCGCAAGCGATAGCTCAGGCTGCCGCCGGTCATGCGGTCAGTGTTGCCGGCAATCGGCAGCGCGTTGTACCAGGCGTTGAACCACGGCTGTTTGCGCGCGGCCAGCAGCAGGTCGGTGAGGGTTTGCGACGACACCAGGTTCTGCCGCGACAGCCCGGAGCCGTCGACTTGGTGCAGCGCCGCGGTATCCAGGCCCTGACGCTTGAGGAAACCGGCGACTGCCACCACACCCGCCGCCGCCGTGCCGCTGTTGGCGGTCTGACGGCCCATGGCCTTGAGCAAGGCTTCAGACATGTTGTTGTTCGAGAGTTTGAGCAGCGGCGTGATCAATTCCTGCAACGGCGCCGATTGATGCTCGGCCAGCACGGTCACGCCGGCAGGGGTTGCAGCCCCCACCATTCGACGCCCGAGTACCGTGATGCCCTGCTGTTTGAGGGCCTGTTCAAACAGATTGGCCACCAGCTGCGTCGGTTCCCACACGCTCACCAGCTGCGGGCTCTGCCTGCCCGGCGCCACCGCACCGCTGAGCTGCAACAGGTTGGTGCCATGGCGGCGGTTGATCCCGTAGGTGTTGCCCGGCCCACTGACCGCGCGGTTGCTCAATTGCAGGTAATCGGTGGGCGGGAAGATCTCGACGCTCACTGGCTGGCCGACACGCGCTGGCGCCTTGGCTGTGACCAGCACGCTGCCCGCATCAAAATCCGCATTGGGTGACACGGTCAGCGCCGAAATCTGCGCGCCATAGTAGGTGGTTTCATCATCGTGGGACCAGTCGACACCGAGCCGCTCGGCGTCAAACCAGGTGTCGTCGAACACGATGTCGCCCTGCACTTGGCGAACACCCTGGCTGGCCAGTTGCGCTGCCAGGGCCTGGTAGTCGGCGAACTGAATCGTCGGGTCGCCGAGGCCACGCAGGTACAAGTTGCCAGTCAGGCGATCGCCCTGGCGTATGCCATTGCTCAGCAGTTGCGTGGAGAACCGGTATTGCGGCCCCAGCACGTCCATCGCCGCCGCCGTGGTCAGCAGCTTGAGATTGGACGCGGGGACCAGGCGCGTGCGCGGGTTGTGCTGATAAAGCGTGGCGCCACTGCGCGCGTCACGCACCGTCAGCGAAACCGTGGCGCCGTGCAGCGTCGGGTCGGCCAGCAGTTGATCAAGGGAGTTGGAAGTCTGCGAAACACTCGCGCAGCCGCCCAGTAAAAAGCTCAAGCCGACCAGCATCGCGCTGGTGTGTATCCATCTGCCCAAGTGCATCAGTAGCGTTTTCCCGCGAAGTCTTCAGTGGCGGCAACGCTACCAGCTCAATGCCGTTGTGGCGAGCGGGCTTGCCACAACAGCAGCCCGTCTGACGCATTAAAACTGAAGCGTACTGGACACCGACACCTGCCGCGCATCGCCTAGCGACACAAACACCCGGCTCGCGGCCGAGGTGTAGTACGTGCGGTCGAACAGGTTCTTCACATTGAGCTGGAACTTGACCTTCTGGCCTTCGATCTTGGTGTCATAGGTGGCAAACGCGTCGGCGACGGTGTAGCCCGGCAGGTTGAAATCGTTGGCGGCATCGCCTGCGCGCTCGCCGACATAACGGGCGCCTGCGCCCAACCGCAATTGATCACCACCAAAAATAGTGCCGAAATCGTAGACCGCCGACAGCGAGCCCGTGTGCTTGGCCACGTTTTGCAGGCGGTTGCCCTCAAGCGTCGGGTCTTTGTCCTTGGTGTCGAGCGCATCGGTGTAGGCGTAGCTGCCGATCACGCTCCATTGGTCGGTCAACTGGCCGGTGGCGTCCAGCTCCAGGCCACGGGAGCGCACCTGGCCGGCAATGCTGTAGACGGTGTTTGCCCCGGATCCCACCGAGACCAGCACGTTGCGTTTATCGATATTGAACAACGCCGCGCTGGCGGTAATACGCCCCGGGATGTCGAGCTTGGCCCCCAGTTCCCACGACTTGGATTCCTCAGGCGTGAGGTCGCCGGTCAAGGTGCTGCCATCGGCCAGGGCGGCGATGGTGGAGTTGGGTTTGAACGACTCGGTGTAGCTGCCGTAGAACGACAACTCATCCGTGTAGCGGTACACCAGGCCGGCGCGCGGCACCCAAGCCTGGCCATTGCCGTTGGTGTTGGCCGTGAACGGCACACCCTTGCCGGCGTACTGGTCATACATCTGATAGCGCACACCGCCCACCAGGATCCACTGATCGGTCAGGTGAATGGCGTCCTGGAAAAACAGTGAGTCGCTGCGCAGCAGGTCCGTCTGGGCGCTGTCCTTGGCACTGACGGTGGTGCCTTGCACGTCCCTGCCGTAGACCGGATCGAGGTAGCTGAAGGCGCTGCGTTGCGCCTGGCGGATCAAGTCGGCGCGGTAGATCTTGCGGTACTCATCGTCCAGGCCGAACACCAGGTCATGCTGCATGCCGCCGACGTTGACGCTGCCTTCCAGACTCATCGTGGCAAAACGATCGGTGGTCAGCGCACCCCGCGTGCCGTCCATGCTGCGGGTCAGGGTGCCGTTGGAATTGACCGAAACCGTGCGCACCTGGCTGGCATCATAGGTCTCGCGGTTCCAGCTGTAGCCCAAGTGCGCCTTCCAGTCGTCGTTCAAGTCGTGGTCGACTTCCAGGCGATACAGGTCGGAGCGGCCTTCCATGTTGTTGAACGGCTCATCCAGGCGCCGGGTCGCGGGGATGTTCAGCGGGTGATTGGTCTTGGGGTCGATGGCGGTGCCACGGTCGAACGGCGAGAGGAATTCGCGGTGCTCGTAAGCGAAGACCACTTTGGTGGTGTCGCCGTACCAGGCCAGGGACGGCGCCACCAGCGTCTCGCGGTGGGTGCCGAAATTGCGCCAGTAATCTTCGTCTTCATGGTCGACGATCAGCCGGTACGCCAGGCCGCTGTCGCCAATCGGGCCAGTGGTATCGAGGTTACCGCCACTGCCGTTCTTGCCATCGCCGAAGGTCGAGCCACGTGCGGTCAGGGAGGTGGATTGGGTCAGTTCCGGCTTTTTGCTGACGATATTGACCACGCCACCCGGGTCCTGAATACCGTACAACAATGACGACGGGCCCTTGAGCACTTCAACGCGCTCGGCAGTGGAGTTCAACGCTCGCCCCTGCACCACGGGCATGCCGTCTTGCATGATCGAGCCATTACGGTTATCGCCAAACCCGCGCAGCATCACCGCGTCCTGGGTACTGGCCAAGGTGTTGGCCTGGGTGATGCCGCTGATATTGGCGAGGGCGTCATCCAGGTTACGCGGGGTCTGGTCGCGCAGCACTTGGGCGGGCACCACGTTGACGGTTTGCGGGGTTTCCAGCAACAGGCCATGGGAGCGCATCACCGAGCTGGTGGGCGGCGGCTGGTAACTGGTGCTGTCCTGGGCCTGGCCGGCGCCGCTGATGGTGGTGGCGCCGAGGTTGACCGCGCCGTCGGTGGGCACAGGTTCAAGGGCCAAGGTGTGGGCGTCGATCTGGCGGAAGGTAAAGCCTGAGTGGCCGAGCAGGCGTTGCAGGGCCTGGGTCGCGCTCATTTGCCCGCTGACGGCAGGAGCACTGAGACCGTAGGGCGCTTCATCAGTATAGATCACGCTGATCCCGGTGACGCGGCTGAAATCACTCAGGGCCTGGGGCAGCGGCTTGGCTGCCAGCGCAAAATTGAACTGGGCGCTTTGCTGCTCCTGCGCCTGCGCCACGGCCAGGGGCAGCAACGCCAGCCCCGACACCGCCAGTACCGAGGCTCCCAGCCACTGTTTTACCCAACCGCCCGCCGTCGATTTCATGCTGTGAGAACCCGTGTAGAAAACGCTGTTAATGCGAATAGATCGCAGTTTCAAGCACTACACGGATGGGCGGTGGATTTACCTCACGTTGTTTTGAAAATAATTTTATTTACTGCGCCTGAATGCGGAACCCCAACCGTGGGAAATGCACATGCACGGTGCCGCCGCGTTCATCGGTACGCCGCAGGATCAACTCCTCACGCCCGGCGAACAGCAACTCGCCGGCCACCAGATCGGTGCCGTAGTCAGTGGCGCAAATGCTCACCTGCTGGCCCGGCTTGAAGCCGTTCAAGTCCTCGAACAGTTCATCCGGCAAGGCCGCAGGCGTCGCGTTACGCGCCACTTCCAAGGCCTGTTCGGCGCTCATCTCGCTGGCAGTGCCATGGCCGAAGCTCAACACACGGTCCAGCCAGGTGGCGACGGCGGGATAGGCATCCACTAAAGGCGCCGTCACCGACGAGCCTTTGAGGAACCACAACGGATGCGCCAGGGCAAAGTCGGCAATCGACGGCTCGCCGAACAGGAAGTCACCTGCCTGGTGCTGCAATTGCTGATCGATGCGGCTGATGATCGTCGGCCATTGGTGCTTGGCCCGATCCAATTGCACGCGGGTGGCAGTGCCGCCGCTGAACAGTTTGGCGCGGTCCGCCACCAGCACGTCAAGCATCTGCGGCGGCACTTTGGCGAACTTGACGGCCAGGGATTCGGGCTGGAACACCAGCGCCACGGCATGCGAGAACACCAACGAATCGGCCCACGCGGCGAAGCTTTGCGTGACCAGCTCCAGGCCTTGGGGAAACAGCGCCGGCGCGGACTTTTCCTGCTCCAGGCGGTGGGCGATCAAGGCGGTGTCGCAGTAGATATCGGCGCCGACTTGCAGCACCGGCGTCTTGCGGTAACCGCCGGTGAGGGCCGTGAGGTCAGGCTTGGGCATCACCGGCGAGATAAACACCGAGCGCCAGGACAAGCCCTTGAAGCCCAGCATCAGGCGGGCTTTTTCAGCAAAGGGGGATTGCGGGTAGTGGTGCAGGATCAACTCAGACATGCCAGGCTCCGCTCAAGTAAGTGAGCCGCTAGCTTAGCCTGCAACGCCCCACATGCGGGCGATGGGAACCCATCAGTCAAATCAATGAACCGCTCGCCGCCAGGCACTCCTTGGCGCTCTTTTTGAGCTTTTTGATCAGCCGCTCCTGGCGCAGCGCCTCGCCCTTGCTCGCGCATTGCTCGGTGTACACCAATGCCACCGCGGGGCTGGACAAAAAGAACCGCGCGCCCTTGCCGCTTTGGTGAGAAGCAAAGCGGCGCACCGGGTCATTGCTGATGCCGCAATACAGCGAGCCATTGGCCGCGCGCACCAGGTAGACAAACCAGGGTTTGGGTTCAGGAAGATCAGTCACAGGTCGTTTCGGCAAACCAGAGGAGCGCCAATCTTATCAACGACCGGCCTGAAATGCCCTCAGGCCTTTAAGCGCCTGGGCGCGCACAGCGTTTTTCAGCGCAGGCGACCAACCCAGCAACAACCCCTTGAGGCCCAGGGCCTGGCGCGACCAGCGCCACAGGTCAAAGTGATCGTGGTGCTCGCAGATCTTGCCATCGCGAAACACAAACCGCGCGCCGATATCGTTGACCACCGTGTTGCCGGTGGCGCTGAACAGGTACGTCGCCACCCAATGCGCGCTGCCGGTGATCTCATCGCTGCGCACGTGGTCGAAGGTCAGGGAAAAATCCTTGGCGCGGGTGGTGAGCATGCGCCACATGTCACCTGCGTCACGGCCACGCAGCTCGCCGAACGCGGGGTCGCTGAACACCACATCGTCGGTGTAGCAGGCGGCCATGGCTTCGGCATCCAGGCGCTGGAAGGCACTGTAGAACTCGGTGATCAGGGCGTTGTGGGCATCACTCATGGGCAGGCTCCGCAGGCATCGAAAAGGTAGGCGCACGATAAGCCGCCAGCGCCGGTAAGGCTACCGACATTCGCCGCGCAAATGACTACGCTTACGGCACCATGCCACTGCTGCGAGCATAGGCGAACAAATCCACGTCGGTGGAGATGCACAACCGGCTCATGGCCGTGCTTTTTTGCTTGCTGATGGTCGAGATGCTGCGATTGACCCGGGCGGCAATCTGGCTGACGGTCATACCGCTGGCGAGCATGCGCACCACTTCACGCTCTTTGCCGGACAACTGCGGCACGGCTTGCTGGTCGCCGGTGCCAGCTTCCACCAACTGCACCCGCAGGCTTTCGCTGACAAAGGTATGGCCTTCGCTCACAGCCTTGATGGCCTGCGGCAACTCCCTGGCTGAGGCACTCTTGGCCACGATGGCCCGCGCGCCTTGTGCGAAGGAAGCGCGCAGCGTGGCGATGTTGGCGAACATGGTCACCAGAATCACTGGCAATCGCGGGTATTGGCGTTGCATCAGGCTCAACAGGCCGTACCCATCAGCCTGCTGATTGCCCGGCATGGCAAAGTCGGTCACCAGCAGGTCACAAGGCGTGCTGTCGAGCACCGCCAGCAGTTGATCGGGGCCGTCGGCCTCGCCGACCACCTTGCATTTTCCACTGGCCTCGATCACGACTTTTTGGCCGATACGCACAATCGGATGATCGTCAGCAATTATTACGCGAAGCATGAGACCCACCATGATGGCAACTTGACCTACGCAAAATAGCGCCGGATGTGGCCGGCAACAACCGCCAAGAAAACCAGCCAGGGCAGCCCGTGCAGCATTCGTGGCTGTCGAGAGTTATACCTACAAAACAAACAGAGCAGGCCGTCAGAAAGAAGCTACAGCTCAGGGCGAAATCTTCCTTCACCCCCGATGAAAGCCTGCGTCTTCAAAGCGCTGACAAGTACGCCAGGTAACGCACCAGGTCCTGGCGCAACCGGATCAAGTCCCGGGCATGCGTGGCCACGCCGTCGCCACTTACCCGCGTCATCAGTTGCAGGCCGCGTTTTTCCAGCGAGGTGACGCCCAGAAAGGCCACGCTGCCAATCAACCGGTGCAGGTGTTGAACGGTTTCGGCGCCATCAAGGCGCATCACCGCGCCCGACAGCGCGCGCAGGTCTTGGCGAGCTTCATGGATCAGGCTGCCAAGCATGCTGTCCACCACTTCGCTGCGGCCAAACATTTGCACCAGCGTCGTACGGGTTGGCCAGCCTTTTTGCCCGACCAATGCCTGTGCCTTTGTGCCCTGCTCGAATGCGCCTACGTGGGCTTGGTCCAGCCAATAGACCAAGACGTGGTGCAGCTGCAAAAAAGTCAGCGGTTTGATCAGCCACGCGTCCATGCCGGCTTCCAGGCACAGGCGGACTTCGTCAGGGCCCAGGTTTGAGGTCAGGCCGATGATGGGCAGTCGCGTCGACAGCGCCTCACGTTCGCGGCGGCGGATTTCGCGCGTCATGGCATAGCCGTCCATGAGCGGCATCTGGCAGTCGGTCAGAATCAGATCAAAGTGCTGCACGTCCAGGGCGGCCAGCGCAGCTCGCCCGTCCCTGCACGCTTGGTGGCCCAGGCCGAGGCGGTCAAGGGTTCCGCTCATCAGCAGGCAGTAGGCTGGATGGTCGTCAACAACCAACACCTTGAGCCGTTGCCAACAGGCAGGCACGGTGATCAACGCCCGCGAGTCATCCCCACCCCTGCTGCCTGGGGGAATGCCTGATGACATGACTACCTCAACTTACCGTATCGACGGACGATGATGGCACGCCATGCGTGCAGGAAACGGCCGCGCTCTGGCCGATCGGGCGCGGCATTCTGAACGATCTTTTTGATTTTTTTATGACGGCTCAGCGGCGCAAAACGTATTCGAATGACTGCGCCTGGACGATACAAAAACTACGAAACTTCACAATTCCTACGTAAACAACAGCCGGTTCTGACATAAGCGAATGCGCCTTTGCGCTATCCGCCTACTCTCGTATTTGTTGTATTTCCCCGCCTCGCCCCCCTCTATAAATTCGCCGCACCCCAACAAGGGGCGCGGCCTGTCCTCCCCACGGTCGCAACACACATGGCTGTTTGCCCTGAGGCACAGTCAGCAATCCTTGCACCGGAACCTCACGACATGAATAAGTCCCTAGCAGCACTCGCCCTCTTTTTAGTGGCCGCTCATCAAGGCCCGGCTGTTGCCGCAAGCTCGGTGGAGTTGATCGTCAAAGGCCTGATCACCCCGAGTGCCTGCACGCCAACCTTGTCCGCCAACGGCATCGTCGATCACGGCAAGATTTCCGCCAAGGACCTCAATCAAGGTACTCCCACTGATCTGCCAGCCGTGACCTTGCAGATGCGTGTGAACTGCGATGCACAGACCTTGTTTGGCTTGAACGGCAACGACAACCGAGCGTCCTCAGCCGTCGTTGCGACGGGCTATGGGCTGGGCTTGATCGATAACACGCAGAAAATCGGCACCTACCACCTTGAGCTGGTGAACCCGGTTGCGGACAACGTCGGCGTCATACCCCTGGAGTCCAACAACGGCGGGCAAACCTGGAGCGCGATTGATGGTGAATATTGGTACAGCGGCAACCTGGCCGGTTTCGGCGGTGTTTCCGGTGGCCTGTATGTCCCCGTGCCTATTCAGGACCTGATCACTGACTTGGCCGTCATGACCCAGATCGTGCCTGCGCAAGACCTGAACCTAAGCAATGAAGTGCCCCTCGACGGCTCCGCCACGATCGAAGTGAAGTACCTGTAAACAAGGCTCGCTGACCCGATGCCATGACGCATCGGATCAGCCTCGCGCGCATCGCCCTACTTGGAGGTTTTACATGAACCATCGCACCCTCGCCCCAGTGTTCACGGCGCTGATGGCCGTCATTCCCCAGGCATTTGCCTCCAGCGCCACTGACCTTAGGATCACCGGCCTGATCACGCCCAGCGCCTGCTTGCCCAACCTGTCCAGTGGTGGCGTCGTCGATCATGGCAGGTTGACGGTGAAGGACCTCGATCCCCAACTGCCTACCCGCCTGGAGACCGTCAACCTGCAATTGGAGGTCACCTGCGAGGCAGAAACCCTGTTCACCCTGACCACCGTCGACAACCGCTCCGGCACATCGGCCATCCACCCGGCGAGCCATGGCCTGGGCAGGGTCAATGACGACCAGATGCTGGGCAGTGTGGCGTTCAGCGTACTGGATGCGGTCGCCGACAACGTGCCGGTGCGCACCCTCTTATCCAGCAACGGCGGTGCCGACTGGCGTCCTTCGACGTACCTGGGCCATGCCGGGCTGACCGCTTTCGCCGCCGCCGACAACCTCAACGCCCCGATCGCCGTGAAGGTGTTGACCGCCCGACTCAGCGCCTTCACCACCCTGGTAAAAGGCACCGACCTGAACCTGGTGGATGAAATGCCCATCGATGGTCATGCCACGCTGCAAGTGAAGTACTGGTAAGCCCGACCTTGCGTGGGCGGCGTGATTGCCCCCACCAGCAGGATGACGTTACCCACGAAGTGGCCATCGATGGCGATGCCACCGTTGAAGTGCTGCACCTGTAACTGGCGGCACCCACCCCCCACTGTGATAACGACGCAATGAACCCATCGACCATCACCCGGGCGCTCACGCTGTTCGCCTTGCACCTGACGCCGGCCTTCGCCGCCTCAACCGTGGACCTGAGCGTTACCGGCCGGATCACACCCCAGGCCTGCACCGTGTCGCTGTCCGACAGCGGCCTGATCGATTACGGCAAGATCCCGGCGCGCACCTTGAGACCGAGTGAATTCACCTCACTGCCCAGCCGGCAAATGGGCCTGAGCATCAACTGTGAAGGGCCGACGCTGTTTGCACTGGTGGGTATCGACAATCAGCCGGACTCCTCTGTGAAACCCGACGTTCTGTACGGCTTGGGCATGAACGTTCATGCGCCGAGCGAACGCCTGGGGTCGGTGGGTTTGTCATTGCGCGGGCCGGTGGGCGACGGCGGCGCCCTGCAGGTGATCAGCTCCGCGGACGGCGGGAGCACCTGGCACCCCGAGCCCAATGCACATCCCAGGCACACCATGGGTTTTGCCCACCTCGACACGCTGGTGCCCATCCCCATCAGGCAACTGGTCGCCAGCCTGCGGGTGGACACCGCCATCAGCCCGGCCAATAGCCTGACGCTGAAGCAAGAAGTGCCTTTGCAAGGTTCGATCACCCTGGACCTCAAGTACCTGTAACCCTTAGTGAATGAGTCCTCAGATGACGATGCATGTTTCCTGGATACGCGCCGGTTGTGCCGGCCTCGCTTTATGGTGCTCTGCCGCGGCGCTGGCCGACGGTATGGTGCCGGACACCTCGGTGGTCATCGTGCACGAGGCGGACGGCGAAGCGGCCGTGTCCGTGACCAATACCGACAGCAAACTGGCCCTGTTGCACGTGACCCTCGAAGACATCCCCGAAGACCAGGCCACCTTGCTGTTCGTCACTCCGCCGCTGTCGCGGGTGGAGCCCGGCAAGCGTCAGCTGGTGCGGTTCATCCTGCAAGCGGACGAGCCGCTTAAAACCCAACGGCTCAAACGGGTGGTGTTCGAAGGCATGCCCCAGCAACGTGCCGGCGCCGAGGCCGCGCGCGCCCAAGTGGGCGTCACGGTGCGCCAGAACCTGCCGGTGATCCTGCATCCCAAGGGGCTGGCACCCAACCGTGAGCCGTGGCTGGGCCTGACCTGGCACCTGGACGGCGACCGACTCAGCGTGCGCAACCCCACACCGTACGTGGTGCGCCTTGCGCAGGCGGTGCGGCTGTTGCCCGGCAACGGCTCGACCTTGCTGCCGCGCACGTACGTACTGCCGGGAGAAACCCTGACGGTCGCGGCCCAAGGTACGGGGGCGACGTCAGTACGCCTGCAACCGGCCACGGTGTATGGCTTTGCTGTCGCGCCCTACGAGGCGCCCATCACGCCTTGATCCCACCGCGTCGACCCGCGGCGACGCCTCTATAAAACGAAGTGACCCCCTGCGAAGGTCACCGGGAAGACCGCCTGGCGCGTCCGAAAACCTCGCCTCGGGCTTCCATCAAACGAGTGTAATTGTGTGAACACAGTCATGAATTACCGTGACGGCGAAGCCCTGTCCGGCGTTATGCCGCGCCCGTCACTCGTGCAACTGGGCGGCATCGCATGGGCGCTCAGCCATCTGCTGCTGGCCGAACAGGCCTGGGCAGGCGACGCGCCGTCAACCGGTTCGTTCGACCACCAGACCCTGCACCAGCGTGGCATCGACCCGCAACTGGCCAGCCTGCTGCTGGACACGCCGCGCTTTACCCGCGGCCGCCACGCCGTCAACCTGGAGGTCAACGGCCAACGGCGCGGTCGGGTCGACGTCAGCTTCGATGACCACGGCGCATTGTGCTTTGACGCCGCCTTGTTGCAAGCCGGTCAGTTGGTCGCGCCGCCACGCCGCGTTGACGCCTGCCACGCCTTTGTCGAGCACTACCCCCAGACGGTGATCGAATCCGACCCGGCCAGCCTGGCTCTGTCACTGGTAGTGCCCACGCAGGCGTTGCGCGTTGCGCCACAGGACGTTTCCGGCTACAGCACCGGCGGTTTCGCAGCCTTGCTCAACTACGATGTGACCGGCCTGCACAACGAGTTCGGCGACAGCAGCAGCCGGTTCGGCTCGGCCAACACCGAAGTCGGCTTTAACGCCGGCGACTGGATCGTGCGCAGCCGCCAGGTACAGACCTGGCAGGACGGCGTCTCGCGCAGCAACCACCTGGACGCCTACGCCCAACGGACCTTTGCCCGCCAGCAGGCGGTGTTGCAGGCCGGGCAGATCAACCTCTACAACCCGGTGCTGGCGGGAGCCCCGATCACCGGCGTGCAAGTGCTCACCGAGCAGGCGCTGCAAGACCAGGATCAGGGCGCGACGATCGATGGCATCGCCAACGGCCCGGCCCAGGTAGAGGTGCGGCAAAACGGTGCGTTGGTTCACTCCACAGTGGTTCCCGCGGGGCCGTTTTCCCTGAGCCATGTGCCGCGCCTGAACGGGCGCTCCGATGTGGAAGTGACGGTCAAGGAAGCCTCCGGCGAAGAACGGCGCTTCAGCGTGCCGGCGGCGATGCTGGGCCTGGGTCTGCCGGCACCGGGTTACGCCGTGGCCGCAGGCACGGTGCGCAACCTCGGCGACAGCAATGGCGCCGAACCCTGGGTGGTCAGCGCCGGGTGGACGGCTGCAGTCCACCCACTGATCACCCTGGGCAGCGGCCTGCTGGCGGCCGAAGACTATCGCTCGGCCGGTGCCAACCTGGGTGTGCTGCCCTGGCAGAACAGCCAGTTGCAAGGGGCTGTGGTGGTCGCCGAGGCAACTCGCCAGGCGCAAGCGCGCGGCGTGCAGGTGGACCTCTCGTGGTCTCAGCAAGTGGGTGAACGCTGGGCCATCAGCGCCGCCAATGCCTGGCGCAGCGAGGGCTATCGCGACCTCACCGAATCGACCTACGCCGCCCATACCCGCGAGCAGCAGCGCTCACGCTACCGCGATCAGCAAAGCGCCACGGTCTCCTGGGCGCATCCATGGCTGGGAGCATTCAGCCTCGGCGTGTCGCGCGCCGCCTCGTTTGCCGGCGACAGCAGCAGCCGGGCACTGGCGTCGTGGGGCACGCAAGTGGGCGGCGTCTCGCTGTCCGCCACCGCCGAATGGCAGATGGGCGGCCGCCGTTACAACGATGACAGCCTGTACCTGAACCTCAGCCTGCCCTTGGGCGAGAACCGTCGAGGCCGCACCTGGGTGCGTAACTCCGGGGGCGAGCACCGCATCGGTATCGGCGTCAACGAACCGCTCAACGACCAACTGGCCTATCGGGTGGGCGTTGAACATGACAGCCGCGACCGCGAGGTCGAGTCGTCCCTCGGGGTTTCCGCCCTGCCGTTCTACAGCCAGCTGGACTTCAACTACAGCCGCTCCAGCGACGCGCGTTCCAGCTACCAGGGCGGCGCGCGCGGCGGCGTGGTGGTGCATGGCGACGGCGTGACCTTGTCGCCCTACCCGGTGCGCGACACGTTTGCGCTGCTGTCGGTGGGCCAGATGTCCGGCATCAAAGTCAGTACGCCAAGTGGTCCGGTGTGGACCGACTGGCAAGGCCAGGCCGTGGTGCCGCAGATCAGCGCCTATGGCCGTAGCCCGGTGGAAGTGCAGACGCGCTCGTTGCCGCGCAATGCCGACATCAGCAATGGCCTGGCCGTGGTGTCGGCAGGGCGCGGCGCCGTCGACCGGCTTGAGTTCGGCGTCGCCCTGACACGTCGGGCCTTGCTGACCCTTGACCGGCCGGTGCCACGTGGCGCGACGGTCACCACCGACGGCGGCGAGTTCGTCACGCTGGTGCAGGAGGGCAACCAGGTATTCCTGCCCAATGTGCTCGACCCTCGCCCGCTATGGATCAAGGGCCCTGGGCAGCCGCGTTGCGCCCTGCGTTTTGAGCTGCCGCAAAAGGCCGACCCCGACGTGTATTTCGAAACCGCACCCGCCCGTTGCCTGACCCTGTGAGGACTCTCGTGAAACGTCATTACTGCCTCGCCGCCCTGCTACTGACGGGCACCGCCCAGGCCCAGAACGATTGCCGACTGGACGTGAGTGAGTCGCTGCTGGATTTTGGCTCGATTCGTCGCACCATTGACCCGGCACACGGCCCTGAACGACTGCTGGGTGAACGGCGCCTGAGCATGACCCTGGACTGCCCGCAGACCAGCGACCTCAGCGTGTTCTACCGCGGCCTGGCCGCCAGCGCCGAGCGTTTGCGCTTCACCCAGGGCGGCAGCTACCGCGTGCACGTACACGGTGGCCTGCTGGACGGCCGCGCTGTAGCGCTGGGTTTGCTGGCGGCCAGCGGCCAGCCGCCGATTGCCAGCGCCCAGTCCCTGGACTGGCGCCCCGAGCATGGCATGGTACCGATGCTCAACGGCCTGCCCGCGCATGGCCGCAGTTTCTCCCTGCAACTGGCAGTCAGTGCCTATGCCGAGGAGCGCGCGACGCCTGTGCGCGATGCTGTCACCTGGGACACCACCGGACGGATCGAGGCTGCCGCCTCCGGGCGCTCGCAGGCGCTGCGCCTGCAAGCGCACTTTGCGCCGGCGGCCTGCACGCCCGGGCTGTCCAACGGGGGGACGGTGAGCTTTGGCAAGCTGTCGATCAACGACTTGAGCCACGATCAGGACACACGCCTGCCGGCCCGGCCGCTGACGCTCACGGTGGCCTGTGACGGGCCGACCCCGTTTGCCCTGGTCATGAAAGACAACCGCGACGGCTCCGCCACCGGCGGCCTGGATGAAACCGCCTATGGCTTGGGCGTGGATACACGCGGGCAGAAAATCGGGCGCTACTACCTGACGGTCGACCCTGCCCAGGTCAGCGCCGACAGCTTCTCCCAGGTGTATCGCACCGACTCCACCACGGGCGGCTCGGCCTGGAGCATTGCCAACAGCAGTCCCATCGACGTTGGCGCACGCAGCCTTCTGGGGTTTACCCCGGCGGCCGGCAGCACCCAGGGCCCCGAGGCCCTGCAAAACCTGAGCGCTTTACTGAGCCTGCAGGCATTTGTTGCACCACTCGACAGCCTGGACCTGAGCACTGAGGTTCGGCTCGACGGTTCGGCCACGCTCGAAATCACCTACCTGTAAGCGCTCCCGGACCCCTCATGACCCTTCGATATCTGATTCTCGCGCCCTTTATCTTCTTCAACCCGCTGAGCCTCGCCGCTTCCAGCGTAGAGCTGAGGGTCGATGGGCTGATTACGCCGATGGCCTGCACGCCAACCCTGTCAGCCGCAGGGTTGGTCGACTTCGGCAAAATCTCCCAGCAAGACCTTAACCTCACAACCGGCACACGGCTGCCGCTCAAGTCCCTGAACCTGACCGTCACGTGCAACGGCGCCGCCCGCTACGCCTTGCGCATGCGCGACAACCGCGACGGCACGGCGCACGTCAACAGCGAGATTTACTATGGGTTGGGCCTGGACGGCAGCGGCAACAAGGTCGGTGTGTACTCGGTCAAGTTCGACCCCAAGCAGACCGTGGCCGATGCCGTGCCGTACATCTACGGCACCGAGTCCACCACCGGCGGCGTGGCCTGGCGCACCTCCAACCGCAACCCAATCGACATCGGCGCCAAAAGCCTGCTGGGTTTTACCGATTTGGAAGGCAGCACCGCGGGCCCCTCCGGCATCCAGACCCTGAACAGCACACTGACCCTGGAAGCAGTGATCAACGCCAAGCAGAACCTGGACTTGAGCACCGACATTCGCATGGATGGCTCCGCCACCCTGGAAGTGACTTATCTGTAACACCACCTTTTTCAACCCTAGGAGTACCCGCTAAATGAACAAGCTTTTCCCTGTCTTGACCACTGCGCTATTACTGGCCACTTCCACAGGCGCTTCGGCGGCATCCACTGCCGAGCTGACCGTCAAGGGCCTGATCACGCCCAGCGCGTGCACGCCGAGCCTGTCCAATGGTGGGGTGATCGACCACGGCAAGATTTCCGCCAAGGACCTGAACCCGGCCAAATACACCATCATCGGCAACCATACGCTGAGCCTGACCGTCACCTGTGAGGCCGCAACGGCATTCGCCCTGTATGGCGTGGATAACCGCGTCGGCTCAACCGACAACCCCAGCGACTACGGCCTGGGCTTGATCAATGGCGATCAGAAGCTTGGGCATTACGTTTTGATGCTGAGTAACCCGCTCGCCGACAATGTGCCGGTGCAGACCATTGGCTCCACTGACCAGGGAAGTTCGTGGAACAAGGAAAGGTTCCTCGATCCGGGCCTGTACATGTCCATCGCCGCCATGAACGACGCCAGCCAACCGCTGCCGACCAAAGACCTGGTCGCCGACCTGGAGGTGCAAACCCTCATCAACCGCACCGACGGGATGGACCTGAGTAACGAAGTGCCCATCGACGGTTCGGCCACCCTGGAAATGCGGTACCTGTAACGCCTGAAAAGCGCAGGGCTTGGGGTGGCGCCCAAGCTTGCCTGGCACGGGAGCAGGTTTACTGCTCCTCACAGGCTATCTCGCTATACCTTCTCGCTGCGCACGCCCACGTACACCGCACGGCCCGCGCCCAACCCGGCGACGATGGCGCCCACGCCGATCACGGCAAAGATCCAGCCTACGGCTGTCCAGCCGCCCGTCCAGTCATGCACCAGCCCAACCGCGAACGGCCCGAGGGATGCCAGGGTGTAGCCAAAGCCCTGGGCCATGCTCGACAGGTTGGCCGCGACATGTGAGTCGCGCGAGCGCAGCACGATCAAGGTCAGCGCCAGGCTGAAAGTGCCTCCCTGGCCGAGGCCCAACAGGATCGCCCAGCCCCACAGGCCATCAAGGGGCGCGTACAGGCAGCCGAACAAGCCGCCGAGGGTCAACAGCATCACCACCACAATCGCCAGCCGCTGGTCCTTGCCGCGCGTGGCCAGCCAAGGTGCGGCGAGGGAACTGGCCAACTGCACGATGACCGAGCCGGACAGCACCAGGCCCGCCTGGGTCGCGCTAAGGCCGCGGCCGATCAGAATCGATGGCAACCAACCGAACACGATATAGGCCAGCGACGATTGCAGGCCCATGTACACCGTTACCTGCCAGGCCAGCGGATCCCGCAGCAGCCCCTTCACGCGATACGCAACTTGATGGGCACCGTGTTTTTGCCCGACCTGTGGCAACCAGAACGCCGCCGCCACCAGCGCTGGCAGAATCCAGAAGCCCAGGCCGATGCTCCAGCTGTCACCGAAATGCTTGCTCAGCGGCACCGTCGAGCCGGCAGCCAATGCGGCGCCCAGGCACAGCGCCATGGTGTACACGCCGGTCATGGTGCCGGCCTGTTTGGCGAAATCACGCTTGACGATGCCCGGCAGCAGCACGCCGATGATGCCAATACTTGCACCGGCAATCAGGCTACCGGCGAACAGCCCGACCTCGCCGAAGGCACTGCGCAAAATGATCCCGGCAGCCAACGTCAACAGAATCCCCAGCACCACGCGCTCGGCACCGAAGCGCCGCGCCAGGATCGGCGCCATCGGTGCGAACAGGCCCAGGCACAGCACCGGCAAGGTGGTCAGCAAACCGGCCTTGGCTGCCGACAACCCCAGGCTCTGGGAGACGTCAGCCAGCAGCGGCGACATGCTCGACAATGCCGGGCGCAGGTTCAGTGCCACCAGAATCAGGCCCAGCAGTAACAGCCACGGCCGCGCGACGACCGGCGGGGTGTGCTGCACCACGTCGTCATCGGCTTCGGCGTCGATTAATAATTCTTCGAGTTCAGTCGGGCGTTTGGTTTCAAGGTTCATTGATCAACTGCCGGCAGATAGATTTGGCGCGTTCCGGATCTTGCTGTTCCACGGCGTCGAGCAAGGCGATATGCAGGTCAAACACGGCCTGACGACGCGGTGAGATGTTCAGGGTCTGGCGTAACTGGGCGGCGACGATGGCAGAGAAGTACTGGTACAGCTCGCTCAGCGCCGGGTTGTGCGCCGCGTCCACCAAGTGTTTGTGGAACACCAGATCGGCGCTGATATAAGCCTCCAGGTCGCCGTGGTACAGCTCGGCGCTGGCCTTGAGTGCGTCGCGCAACGCACTCAGATCAGCCTCGGTACGGCGCAACGCCGCAAGCCCGATGGCCTCCACTTCGAGAATCTGCCGGGTCTCCTGCGCCTGCTCCAGGGTGCAATGGGACAACGCCCGCATTGCGCCCAGCGGGTCGGTCATCGAGCGCAAATAACTGCCGTCGCCCTGGCGAATTTCGATCAAGCCGCAAAACGCCAATACACGCATGGCCTCGCGCACGGTATTGCGGCTGATGCCCAGCTCGGCGGACAGCTCAGGCTCGGTGGGCAGGCGCTCGCCGATGGCCCATTTGCCTTCAGTGATGCGTCGACGCAGTTGCTCCAGGGCTTGGTCAACCAGGGAACGTTTGATCAGAGGGGCGATGTCTGTCATGGATTTTGCGCTTTCGTCCAATCATAGGATGAATTTTCCTACAGCCTATTCAGACTTGCCTACAAAGGCAACGCACTAGGGTTCGTAAGCGGCAAAAAGAACTGAATTTTCGATTAGTAAAATTACCCATATAGGGTAATTATTGGACTCAGGTGTCTTATGGAAAAGTACACACCTCATTACGATCTGGCGGTGATAAAGGCGGATGTGAGGCGGCTTGGTGCCAAGGCTTTCACACGGGCGGCAAAGAGAACCGCAGAGGCTCTCGACCTTGATCTCACTGAGATGCAAGCGATCGTTTTCAAACTGCACAACAGGATGTTGTACAAATCGATGACCACCTATGCCGATCACCGCGTCTGGCATGACGTCTACCACATCCATTCACATGGTCTGGAGATTTACATCAAGGTCACTTACTGCTCCGGCAGTAACCCACCGGTGATCTCCTTCAAAGGGATGAACCCATGAACACCCAACATTGCTATATCTGTGGCGCCCCCGACGCCATGACACGCTTTGAAGGCCGCAGCGAAACCCTGTGCATAAAAGGTATGGAGCGGCGCATTGATGATCTCTCGGGCTGGGAATGCCAGGTGTGCGAAGACGGCATGTATGACCCCGATAGCTGCGAACGCCATGCCAAGGCCGGTGATGATCTGCTCCACGCCGCCCGGCGCATGATGGGCGCCGAATTAAAGCGTATCCGCCGCAAGCTGCACCTCACGCAAAAACAAACCGTAGCGGTGCTTTCCGGTGGCGGGCACAACGCACTCTCACGCTACGAACGCGGCGAAATTACGCCGCCAAAACCGTTGATGGTACTGATGCGCCTGCTGGATCGTTACCCCCACTTGCTCACCGACGCCACCGAACTGGCCGAAGGCGCAGACCTGCGCAACGCCTTCACTTACAGCCTCAACAACGAAACGCGGGAAGCCCTCAAGGCCTCCTAGACAGGCAAAAATAAACCCGGCACCAGGCCGGGTTTATCGTTTCAAGCAGCGATCAATGCAAAATCTGGCTCAAGAACAACTTGGTCCGATCATTCTGCGGGTTGTCGAAGAAGTCATTCGGCGCCGCCTGTTCGACGATCTCGCCCTTGTCCATGAAGATCACGCGATTGGCCACGGTGCGCGCAAAACCCATTTCGTGGGTTACGCACAACATGGTCATGCCGTCTTCGGCCAGGCCGATCATGGTGTCCAGCACCTCTTTCACCATTTCCGGATCCAGTGCCGACGTTGGCTCATCGAACAGCATGATTTTCGGCTTCATGCACAGCGCACGGGCAATCGCCACGCGCTGTTGCTGGCCGCCGGACAGTTGCCCCGGAAACTTGTGGGCCTGCTCCGGAATGCGTACGCGCTCCAGGTAGTGCATGGCAATTTCTTCGGCCTTGCGCTTGGGCATCTTGCGCACCCACATCGGCGCCAGCGTGCAGTTCTGCAGGATGGTCAGGTGCGGGAACAGGTTGAAGTGCTGGAACACCATGCCGACTTCGCGGCGGATCGCTTCGATCTGCTTGAGGTCGTTGGTCAGTTCCACGCCATCGACCACGATGCGCCCTTGCTGATGCTCTTCCAGACGGTTGAGGCAGCGGATGGTGGTGGACTTGCCCGAACCCGACGGGCCGCACAGCACGATACGCTCGCCCTGCTTGACGTTGAGGTTGATGTCTTTCAACACATGGAACTGGCCGTACCACTTGTTGACGCCCTGCATCTGGATAATGCCTTCAGGGCTCACAGGCTGTTTGATCGCTTCGCTCATAACAACAACTCCTAACGCTTGTGGCCTGTGTCGAGCTTGTGTTCCAAATGAATGGAATAGCGCGACATACCAAAACAGAAAATCCAGAACACCAGGGCGGCGAACACGTAGCCTTCAGTGGCCATGCCCAACCATTTCGGGTCGGCGGCGGCTTGCTTGACGCTGTTGAGCAGGTCGAACAGGCCGATGATGATCACAAGGCTGGTGTCCTTGAACAGCGCAATAAACGTGTTGACGATACCGGGAATCACCAGCTTCAAGGCCTGCGGCAAAATCACCAGGCCCATGCTGCGCCAGTAACCCAGGCCCATCGCCGCAGCGGCTTCGTACTGCCCCTTGGGAATCGCCTGCAAACCACCCCGCACCACTTCCGCCACGTAGGCCGACTGGAACAGGATCACGCCGATCAGCGCCCGCAGCAGTTTGTCGATGCCCATGCCTTCAGGCAGGAACAGCGGCAGCATCACCGAGGACATGAACAGCACGGTGATCAACGGCACGCCGCGCCAGAACTCGATGAAGGTCACGCAGACCACTCGAATCGCCGGCATGTTCGAACGCCGCCCCAACGCCAGCACAATGCCTAGCGGCAAGGCGCCGGCAATACCGACCGTGGCGATGACCAGGGTCAGCATCAGGCCGCCCCACTGGCTGGTGGCTACGTTGGTCAGGCCGAAGACGCCGCCGTGCAGCAGGAAGTACGCAATGATCGGGTACAGCACCAGAAAGCTCAGGCCGTAGACCGCCTTGCGTTGAAAACGCGAGATGAACAACGGCGCCACGCCTACGATGGCCAGCCACACGGTCAGGTCCACGCGCCAGCGCAGGTCGCCGGGGTAGTAGCCGTACATGAACTGCCCGAAGCGCTGTTGGATAAACACCCAGCAGGCGCCCTCTTTGGTGCAGTCGGCGCGCGTGGTCCCGACCCAGTTCGCGTCAAGAATGGCCCAGTGCAGGATCGGCGGCACGATCAGGTAGATCAGGTAAAACGCCAACAAGGTCAGCAAGGTGTTCAGCCAGCTGGAAAACAGGTTGGCGCGCATCCATGCCATCGGCCCGAAGACTTTGTTCGGCGGCGGCATATCAGGTTTGAAAGTATGCGAAGTCATGTGCGTTTCCTCACCGCTCGATCAGCGCAATGCGCTTGTTGTACCAGTTCATCAGCAGGGAAATGCTGATGCTGATCGCCAGGTACACGCTCATGGTGATGGCAATAACCTCGATGGCCTGGCCGGTCTGGTTGAGCACCGTACCGGCAAACAGCGACACCATTTCCGGGTAGCCGATACCGGCGGCCAACGACGAGTTCTTCGCCAGGTTCAGGTATTGGCTGGTCAGCGGCGGAATGATCACCCGCAGGGCTTGCGGAATGATGACCTTGCGCAGCGTCGGCCCAGGGCGCAGGCCCAGGGAGCGCGCGGCTTCGGTCTGGCCGTGGCTGACGGACTTGATGCCCGAACGCACGATCTCGGCAATAAACGCCGCCGTGTAGACGGTAAGCGCCAGGGTCAATGCCAGCAGTTCGGGGATCAGTACCCAGCCGCCCACGAAGTTGAAGCCTTGCAGCTTGGGCATTTCCCAGTGCAGTGGCGCGCCGAAGATCAGGGCGCACAGCGTCGGGATCAGAATGAACAACGCCAGACCCGCCCAGAACTTATGGAAGGGAACGCCGGTGGCTTCAAAGCGCTTGTTGGCCCAGCGAGCCATCAGCACGATTGCCACAATGGCGACAACGACGCTGACCACAAACGGCCAGAAACCGTCGGCGGCAATCGCTGCCGGCATGTTCAGGCCACGGCTGCTGACAAAGAACGTGTCACCAAAGTTATGGCTGTTGCGCGGCCCCGGCATGGTCAGGAACACCGCGAAGTACCAGAACAGGATCTGCAGCAGCGGTGGGATGTTGCGGAATACTTCCACATACACCGTCGCCAGTTTGTTGATCATCCAGTTGGGCGACAAACGCGCCACGCCGATGATAAAGCCGAGCAGGGTCGCCAGGACCACACCGATCACGGTCACCAGCAAGGTGTTGAGCAGGCCGATCACAAAGACGCGGGCATAGCTGTCCGATTCGGTGTAGTCGATCAAGTGCTGAGCGATGCCGAAGCCGGCACTGCGCTCAAGAAAGTCGAACCCCGAGGTAATGCCCCGGTGTTGAAGGTTGGTCTGCGTATTGTTGAAGAGGTACCAGCCCAGCGCGACGACCGCCACAATCGTGATGATCTGGAAGAGCCACGCACGCACTTTAGGGTCGCTGAAGCTGAGCTTCTGCTTGGGTGCGCCGATTTGATTTTGCATGAAGTGCCCCGCAAATAATGGAACAGAACATCACCCGGTGGTTGGCCCACCGGGTGATAGAACCATCAACGATCAGCGCACAGGGGGTGCGTATTGAATGCCACCGTTGGTCCACAGTGCGTTCAAGCCACGGTCGATTTCCAGTGGTGTGCTTTTGCCGAGGTTTTTCTCGAACACTTCACCGTAGTTACCGACCTGCTTGACGATCTGTACAACCCAATCTTTCTTCACTTTCAGGTCTTTGCCGTATTCGCCGTCAGCACCCAGCAGACGGGCAACGTCCGGGTTCTTGGTGGACTTGGCTTCAGCTTCGACGTTTTTCGAGGTGATACCGGCTTCTTCAGCGTTGAGCATGGCGTAGCCAACCCAGCGCACGATGGCCAGCCACTCGTCGTCGCCGTTACGCACGACAGGGCCCAGTGGTTCTTTGGAAATGGTTTCCGGCAGCACCACGTAGTCTTTCGGCGAGGCCAGCTTGCTGCGCTGTGCGTAGAGCTGGGACTTGTCGGAGGTCAGCACGTCGCAACGACCGGATTCCAGCGACTTGGCGCTTTCATCGGAGGTGTCGAAGGTGATCGGGGTGTACTTGAGGTTGTTGGCGCGGAAGTAGTCGGACACGTTCAGCTCAGTGGTGGTACCGGCCTGGATGCAGATGGTTGCACCGTCCAGTTCCTTGGCACTTTTCACGCCGAGCTTGTTGTTAACCAGGAAGCCAACACCGTCGTAGTAGGTGATGAAGCCCGGGAATTTCAGGCCCATGCCGGCATCGCGAGAGCTGGTCATGGTGGTGTTGCGCGACAGGATGTCGACTTCGCCGGATTGAAGCGCGGTGAAACGCTCCTTGGCGTTCAACTGGCTGAATTTGACCTTGGTCGCATCACCGAAAACGGCAGCTGCCACAGCGCGGCACACGTCAGCGTCGATCCCCAGGATCTTGCCGCTGGCATCCGGCACCGAGAAACCCGGCAGGCCGTCACTCACGCCACATTGCACGAAGCCTTTCTTCTGCACAGCGTCCAGGGTTGCGCCGGCTTGGGCGAAACCACTGACACCCAATACGGCGGCCGCGCACACGATGGCCAGGGTGGATTTCAATACCTTCATTCAAACCTCCAGTTTTGCTCTTGTTGTGTCGGAGCTCGAACCTCAGCGCACCCTTATGAGGCGATATCGACCCGTGTTGGCTTTTTTTAGGGTCAAGCGGCATGAAGTTGTCGCAGTAATTCCAGTTGCTATCCCACAAGCGGCAGTCACTGATAGTGTTACCGTCGTGAGTTAGTCCTGACATCGACCTACACATAGCAAGGCCCGTACCAGAGTGATGGCTGAGTCGTTTCAGCCCATGGTCAATAGGAAAAGATTCAACCTTGCGACATTCTCTTAACAGATCAACCCATCACGCACCGTTCCGACGCACCCAATCGGAGCGCACGCACATTAATGGAGCAGACATGACCGAACCCTTGATTCTTCAGCCCGCCAAGCCCGCAGACGCCTGCGTAATCTGGTTGCATGGCCTGGGTGCCGATCGCTACGACTTCCTGCCGGTGGCCGAGGCGCTGCAGGAAACATTGTTGACCACGCGCTTTGTATTGCCTCAGGCGCCGACGCGTGCGGTGACCATCAATGGCGGCTACGAGATGCCCAGTTGGTACGACATCAAGGCCATGAGCCCGGCCCGTTCGATCAGCCTGCAAGAGCTGGAAGCATCCACCACCATGGTCACGGACCTGATCGAGGAGCAGAAGAGAACCGGAATAGACGCCTCGCGTATTTTCCTTGCCGGGTTTTCCCAGGGTGGCGCCGTGGTATTCCACACCGCCTTCCTTAGATGGCAGGGCCCGCTGGGCGGCGTCATTGCCCTCTCCACCTACGCCCCCACCTTTGGCGATGAGCTGCAATTGTCCGCCAGCCAACAACGCATTCCCGCGCTGTGCCTGCACGGCCAGTACGATGATGTGGTGCAGAACGCCATGGGCCGCAGCGCCTACGAGCATTTGAAGAGCCGTGGTGTCACCGTGACATGGCAGGAATACCCAATGGGGCACGAAGTGTTACCCCAGGAGATACACGACATCGGAACCTGGCTGACCGCTCGCCTGGGCTGAAAACCGCACATTATGTAGCCGTGTGACCAACGCACTACGCCGCGCCCGATTCTTGCATTACACTGGCCGGCGTACATTCCTTAACCAATTAATGAGATGACCGTGCTCAAAGCACTTAAGAAGATGTTCGGCAAAAGCGAGGCTGAGCCGCTCGCGCCTGTTCCCAGTGCTCCTGTCCCCTCATCCGGCAGCCGCAATGACGGTAAACAGCCAGACCGGACCGCACCTGTTGCCTCACCGAAGAAGCCACCGGTGATCGCGCCTGAACTGGCAAAATCCGCCGAGGCCGAGCCTGCACCTGCGCCCAAGGCACCCCGCCGCGAACGCGCGCCCAAAGCGCCTGTGATCCCGTGGAAACTTGAAGACTTCGTCGTCGAGCCGCAGGAAGGCAAAACCCGCTTCCACGATTTCAAACTGGCTCCGGAACTGATGCACGCCATCCAGGACCTGGGTTTCCCGTACTGCACGCCGATCCAGGCCCAAGTGCTGGGTTTCACCCTCGCCGGCAAAGACGCCATCGGCCGTGCACAGACCGGCACCGGCAAGACCGCCGCGTTCCTGATCTCGATCATCACCCAGTTGCTGCAGACGCCGCCGCCCAAAGAGCGCTACATGGGTGAACCGCGCGCACTGATCATCGCGCCGACCCGCGAGCTGGTGGTACAGATCGCCAAGGACGCCGCCGACCTGACCAAGTACACCGGCCTCAACGTCATGACGTTTGTGGGCGGCATGGACTTCGACAAGCAGCTCAAGCACCTCGAAGCCCGCCATTGCGACATCCTGGTTGCCACCCCGGGCCGCCTGCTCGACTTCAACCAGCGTGGCGATGTGCACCTGGACATGGTCGAAGTGATGGTGCTGGACGAAGCTGACCGCATGCTCGACATGGGCTTCATCCCGCAAGTGCGTCAGATCATTCGTCAGACCCCGCCGAAAAACGAGCGCCAGACGCTGCTGTTCTCCGCGACCTTCACCGAAGACGTGATGAACCTCGCCAAGCAGTGGACCACCGACCCGTCCATCGTCGAGATCGAGGCGCTGAACGTTGCCAGCGAAAACGTCGAACAGCACATCTACGCCGTGGCCGGCGCCGACAAGTACAAACTGCTTTACAACCTGATCAATGACAACGGTTGGGAGCGCGTGATGGTGTTTGCCAACCGCAAGGACGAAGTGCGCCGCATCGAAGAACGCCTGGTACGCGATGGCGTCAACGCCGCGCAACTGTCGGGCGACGTGCCGCAGCACAAGCGCATCAAGACCCTGGAAGGCTTTCGCGAAGGCAAGATTCGCGTGCTGGTGGCCACCGACGTGGCCGGGCGCGGGATTCACATCGACGGCATCAGCCATGTGATCAACTTCACCCTGCCGGAAGTGCCGGACGACTACGTGCACCGTATCGGCCGTACCGGGCGTGCCGGCGCTGCGGGTGTGTCGATCAGTTTTGCGGGCGAGGATGACTCGTATCAGCTGCCTTCGATCGAGACGTTGCTGGGCCGCAAGATCAGCTGCGAAACGCCGCCGACGCATTTGCTACGCGCTGTAGAACGCAAACGCCCGTAAGCCGAATGCGATTAAACATGTGGGAGCTGGCTTGCCTGCGATGCAGACACCTCGGTGAGTCAGTCACACCGCGGTGATGCTTTCGCAGGCAAGCCAGCTCCCACACAAGACCGCTCCCACATTCAGATCTCCCTACACCTTTATGTCAGGTGTTTACTTCCAGCGATCCGCCGCCGCGTGATCGCTGCCCCGCCCTTCCACCCAGCGCGGCCCTTCAGGGGTGTTTTCCTTCTTCCAGAACGGCGCCCGGGTCTTCAGGTAGTCCATCACAAACGCACAGGCATCAAACGCGGCCTGGCGATGCGCGCTGGCGGCTGCCACGAACACAATCGGCTCGCCCGGCTCAAGCGCGCCAATCCGGTGCAATATCTCAAGTTTGAGCAACGGCCAGCGCTGTTCGGCTTCGACCGCGATCTTGGCCAAGGCTTTTTCGGTCATGCCCGGATAGTGCTCAAGGAACATCCCCGACACCTCGCGACCGTCATTGAAGTCGCGCACATAGCCGACAAAACTCACCACCGCGCCCACGCCGACATTGGCTGCGTGCATCGCATTGACTTCCAAGCCCGGATCAAACGCCTCGGCCTGTACGCGAATGGCCATGTTCAGCCTCCGGTCACGGGCGGGAAAAACGCCACTTCGTCACCCTCGACGAGCGGCTCATCCAGCGAACACAGCTCTTCGTTACGCGCACACATCAGGCTGGACTCATTGAGCACGGCAAACGCCGGGTCATTGGCCAACGCGAGGCGCACGGCATCGACGGTGGCGAAATCGCCCTCCATCTCCAGCGAATCAAAGCCCACCGCCTCGGCGTAGCGGGCAAAAAACAATACGTTGATGCTCATGCCTGGTCCGCCTTGAAATGCCCGCTTTTGCCGCCAAGCTTTTCCAGCAGGCGAATACTTTCGATGGTCATGCCGCGGTCCACTGCCTTGCACATGTCGTAGATCGTCAGCGCCGCGACGCTGGCGGCGGTCAGCGCCTCCATCTCTACGCCGGTCTGGCCGCTGAGCTTGCAGCGCGCAAGGATATGCACGGCGTCCACGCCGTCGGCGCGCAGCTCAACCTTTACACCGGTCAGCATCAGCGGGTGGCACAGCGGAATCAGATCACTGGTTTTTTTCGCCGCCTGGATCCCGGCAATACGGGCCACGGCAAACACGTCGCCCTTGGGGTGGGCGCCGTCGACAATCATTTTCAGGGTGTTGGGCAGCATGCGCACCCGCGCTTCGGCCACGGCCTCGCGGAACGTCACGGCTTTGTCGGTGACGTCGACCATGTGGGCGCGACCTTGGGAATCGAGATGAGTCAGCACAGGGATACTCCTGATCAGGAGCGGCAATTGTAAACCCGTGAGTCAAATTTGCGCAGGGCTGTTTATCCCATGAATAAAGGGGCGCAGTGCGCCCCTCCATGCATGACAACACCGGGTTAGAAGCGGAAGGTGAATCCGGCATTGATCCCGTTGTTGTTACCGCGGTTGGACAGCAAACCGCTGTAGTTCAAGGACACCAGCGTGTCCTTGGTCAAAGCCATTTCCGCGCTGGCCTTGATCACCGCGCCATCACGCGCCACGGGCACGCTGTTGACGGCGAAGGCGGCGTCGCTGCCGGCAAACTTCAGCGAGGCGTCACGATCGGTATCGCCAAACTGATGCTCCCAACCCAGCTCGCCGCGCAAGGTGACGGCCGAGGTCGAGCTGATCGGCAATTGGGTATGCGCGCGCAGGCCCAGGGTGGACAGCGTGGCGTCCTGGCTTTGCTTGCTGGCATGCAAAGCGGCGGCGCCGCCCTTCTCCTTGAACGAATCACTCTGGTAGTTCAGGTACGTCAGGTTAGCGAAGGGTTCGAACAGGTTCCATTGGGTGTAGCCGATCTCGGCAAACACCTGGTCGGTCCGCGCGTTGTAGTCGGCCTTGTCGTAGTCCGACTGGTTGGCGTAAGCCACGCGGCGCGAAGTGTCCAGACGATGCCAGGTGGTGGCGCCGCCCAAGCGCAACGCTATCGCGTCGAAGCGTTTGCCGCCGTACACCGACAGGTGATAGTTGTCGCTGTCCGCCGAAGCCGACTCGCCATTGAGGTGGCTCTGGGTGTAGCCGGTCGCTGCGCCCAGACGCCAGCCGTCGCCAACCTCGGTGTCCAGCCCCAGCAGCACGCCGCTGGTGGACGAAGAGTAGCCACTGGCATTGTTGTCGCCGCTGACGTTATTGCGACCGCCCAGCAGTTGCACCCAGCCGCCGTTGTCGCGGGCGTCGATCTGCGCGCTGGAGTCGAGTGACTGAGCCTGTTGCAGACGGCCGTTGACCGCCTCACGAAGGTAGCGGCTGTCAGCCATGTGCGCTGCCGCCACATCCGAGTGCAGTTGCCCCGACAGTTGCTTGAACGCAGCCTGCGCCTGGGCGGCCGAGTCTGAAGCGAGCAGGCTTTCATACACTGGGCTACCCGCGCCCAATGCCTCGGCCGCCGTCGCCACGGCGCGCTCGTTACGGGTTTGCGCAACGCTGGCAAAGGTCGTCTGGTTGCGTTCTACGGCCAGGGTCAGCGCGTTAGGCTGGTAATTCAGCTGAGTCCCGATGAACAGATAATTGGGCGAGATCGCCGCAAACTGTCCGTTGATACCCTGGGTGGCGGTGAGGATGTTGAACGGCTGGCCCAACAGGCTGCGCGCCTCGGTGGCGGACAACAGGTTAGGGCTGTTCTCCAAAGACACGGTCACCACACCGCCATTGAGGGTGGCGACGCCGCTGCTCTGGATCTGGTCGCTTCGCCCGTTGGGGCCGACTTCGACGGCATACACCGAGCCCGGGTTGAAGGTTACGTCGCCCGTGTGCAGCGTGCCAATCGAGTGACCCGGTGCCACACGGCCACCGCTGTTGACGGTCAAGGCACCCACCGTGCCGTTGCCGGCCAGTGTGCCGCCCAGCGTGGTCATCACGCCGTTATCGGCGTTGACTGTGCCCACGGCGCTGCCATCCACCGTCACGGCCGAGGTCAACGCGCCGTCCACCGACAGCTTGCCGCCGCGCACCCAAGTGCTGCCGGAGTAAGTGTTCTGGCCTTCCAGCACCAGTTCGCCGTCGCCGGACTTGGCCAGACTGCCGACATAGGTATTGCCGGTGAGCAAGTCTTTGCCGCGTGCCAGCGTTGCCTGTTCGCGCGCATGGCCGATTTCGTATTCAAACTGATCATCGTCAGAGGCATTCGCCGGCAAACCGTTGAGCCAACCCTTTTGTTGCTGGGTGGCCGTCCAGGTCGCCTGCTCGGTGGCGTCTTCCACACGGCGGGCACGAATGGCTTCATCGGAAATCGGGTTGGCCCAGATATCGCGAGTACCGGTGGGCAATGCTACCGACACCGAACCAAGGAACTGCCCCGGCCCTTGCATGGCCTTTTGCAAGTTGGGCAAGCCCCAACCGCTGACGACGCCCGGTACTTGCGGGGTGCCAGGCGCGGCATCGTGCACCGGCTGCAGGTTGTCGTAGGTGCGGCCACCCGTGAGGTCACCCACCGGGGTGTCCGGGCCGTCCGGCGCTTGCAGGCTGGAGGTGGTCAGCAGCACATCCCGGGCCTGGCTGGCGGTCATGTAGGGAAAGCGCTGAATCACCAACGCCAAGGCCCCGGACACGCTCGGCGCGGCGGCCGAGGTGCCGTTGGCATTCGGGATGATTTCCCCTTCTGGCCCGGTGGACGGAATCCCCGAGACGCCCATCACGCACCACCACTTGGAGGTGCCGCATCGGTTGTAGACCTGCGCGCTGGTCTCATCGTAACCGGTGATCGAGAGGAATTTGCCTTCGATGTCCGGCTTGAAATACGGCAGGTTGGCGTTGGTGTCCGGGTTGGCGCCGTGGCTGTCGTTACCTGCCGAGATGATCTGGATAAAGGTGTTTTGCCGCGCCGCGTCGGCCATGGCGTCCATCCAGGTTTTCTGCCCGGCGTGGGCCTTGTCCCAGAACGGGCGATAGGCCGCCTTCATGTCGCGCAAGTTGTCCGCCGCACTGTCGCCGACATTGCCGAAGTGGTTTTCAACGTCGTTGCGCGAGTTTTGCCCCCAGCTCTGGTTGACGATCGACACATTCTTCGCGGCCAGCGCGTTGTAGCTGGCCATGAACGCGTTGTAGTCCAGATCGTTGGAGCCCTGGAAGCGGTTGTCGTCGGTGCCGCCGGTATTGGCGACAAAAATGTTCGCGTCAAACGCGATGCCATGCATGCCGGTGCCGTTGCGGCTGGCGCCGAGTACACCGGACATTTCCGTACCGTGGCCGTCGTTGATGGTCGGGTCGTACTCACCGGAAATACTGAAGTGCTCGCCTTTTTGAAACTCGCCGTCCGGGGTGTCGTGGAGGTAGCGCGGATGTGTGGCGTAGTACTCGCCGGTGGACGTCACCGCCTGCACGCGATCCTGGCCCTCGGCATTCTTGCCCTGGAACTCGAAGTGCTCGGTGAGAATGCCCGAGTCCAGCACGCCCACATTCACGCCTTTGCCGGTCATGCCCAAGGCATAGGCGTAGTACGCGTTGGTGCGGTCCAGGCCGGAGTTGACCTGGGCTTCGGGGGTTTTCCAGGTTTGCGCGTTGGCGCTCCAGTCACGGGTAGCGGCGGCCCAGGACTGGCCGGCGTTCAGTTGCGCGTTGAGGTTGCTGCTGACGCCCGGCTCTACGTAGGTGTAGGGCTTGGCAGCCGGCAGATTGGCGAGGATGGCCTTGGAAAAATCGAGAATATTGGTGGTGTAACGTCCGCTGTTGCTGAAGAGCCGGCTGCGGTAGTAATCCAACCGCGAGGCGTAATCCAGCGGGCGCTTGGTGTCGCCGAGCATGGCGCCGATGGTCAGGTTTTCGGGCTGCAGCTCGTAGTTTTGCTTGAGGGCTGAATCGAACTTGCCGGACTGTGCGGCGAAGTCCTTGGCGGCCAGATCGACGATGTCTGCGTAAGCAAAGCGCAGGTTCTTGTAGACATCGGTGTTGGGGCCAAACGATGCCACGGCTTTCCTGAAGGCCGACTCCAACACCTGGGCGGTGTAAGGGTTGCTGTCATCTGCCCAGGCCATTGGGCCCTGCCCCAGCCACAAGGCCAGGCCGAGTGCGATGGGCGTGAGAGGTATCGACCTGAAACCTGAGGCGCGTTTACGTTGAGACAAAGTGGAGCCATTACCTGCTACTTCCATGTTCCTTTCCCTTTGGATATGTGCGTCGTCAATGAGCGATGTATCGGGCTTTTTGTAATAGGCAGGGTCACGCAGAAAACCCACACGGGTCTTCAAAACGTCGTCGAATCAATGAGGTGGATTTCCGACGGGGGTCACGCAGTGTTCTTATGGTTTTTGCGGCGAGAAAAAATGTAACAAAATAATTACAAAGTCCACAAGCACCCACGGCGCTAAATCGCAGGCAAATGTCGCACATAACAAAAACCCCGGACTTCGTGAGAAATCCGGGGCGGTTCGTGGCATTTAGCCACCAACTACGACAGGGTTATGTTTTTACAGGTGGGACTCGGCGTACTCGGCCAGGATCGAACGAGGCACCCCTTGCAGCGCGATATGCACGCCGTTCGGGAAGTCCTTGAAGCGTTCCGTCAGGTAAGTCAGCCCGGAGCTGGTCGCGGACAGGTAAGGGGTGTCGATCTGTGCCAGGTTGCCCAGGCACACCACTTTGGAGCCGGCGCCGGCACGGGTGATGATGGTTTTCATCTGGTGCGGCGTGAGGTTCTGGCATTCATCGATCAAAATCAGGCTTTGCTGGAAGCTGCGACCTCGGATGTAGTTGAGGGATTTGAACTGCAACGGCACTTTGCTGAGGATGTAATCGACGCTGCCATGGGTGTTTTCGTCATCCATGTGCAAGGCTTCGAGGTTGTCGGTGATCGCGCCCAGCCACGGCTCCATTTTTTCTGCTTCGGTGCCGGGCAGGAAGCCAATTTCCTGGTCCAGGCCCTGCACACTGCGGGTGGCGATGATGCGGCGATAGCGCTTGGTCACCATGGTCTGCTCGATGGCGGCGGCCAGGGCGAGGATGGTTTTCCCCGAACCTGCGGCGCCGGTCAGGTTGACCAGGTGAATGTCCGGGTCGAGCAGCGCATACAGCGCCAGGCTCTGGTAGATGTCACGCGGTTTCAGGCCCCAGGCTTCCTGGTGCAACAGGGGTTCCTGATGCAGGTCGAGGATCAGCAGTTTGTCGACCTGGATTTCTTTGATCCAGCCCACAAACCCCTGTTCGTCGATGATGAATTCATTGATATGCACGGCCGGCAGGTTATCGGTCAGCTGTACCTGGTGCCAGGTGCGGCCGTGGTCCTGACGGGTTTCAACCTTGCTGACGCGGTCCCAGAACGAGCCGGTCATGGTGTGATAACCGCGCGACAGCATCGACACGTCGTCGACGAGCTGGTCGGTACTGTAGTCCTCGGCAGCGATCCCACACGCTCGTGCCTTGAGGCGCATATTGATGTCTTTGGTCACCAGCACCAGGCGCAAGTCCTTGTCACGCGCGTGCAGGTCGATCAATTGGTTGATGATTTTATTGTCGTTCAGGTTTTCCGGCAGCAGGCTGTTGGGCTCGCTGCGCTTGTTCATCAGAATCGACAACAAGCCCTTGGGCCCGCTTTTGCCACGCTGGATCGGCACGCCGACTTCAACGTCCTCAGGCGAGGCTTCACCCAGGGTTTTGTCGATCAGGCGAATGGCCTGGCGGCATTCAGCGGCAACGCTGTGGTGGCCACTTTTGAGTTTGTCGAGCTCCTCAAGCACGATCATGGGAATGGCGACGTGGTGTTCTTCGAAGTTGAGCAGTGCGTTTGGATCGTGAATCAATACGTTGGTATCAAGCACATAAAGGATTGGCTGGTCGGAAGAAGGGTTACGTCCATGATCATCCATACTCGGTCACCTTTGTGGGAGCCAGTCGACGCAATACCACAACAGTGCTGCGCCTCGATTCGACCACCGACTGCACCGCAGTGACGTCAAGTGCAGTGCCCACATGAGGAGTCTTGGAAGACGCCACCTGTGTTGCAGGTTTCGGCGATCTGACTTCGTAATACCGCAAAAACGATGACAGGAAAAAGCACTTTGACGCTTTTTTGAAGTTTATTTTTCAGGATGACGAATAGCACTAGCCGAGTGCCAGCCACCCCGTTAAAGTCGGAAGTCCGCCTGCATCGAAATGTCGCACAAAATCAGCCCCAAAATGCCTCATCCCCAACAGGGCCGGGCACTTGCGCTTTTTCAGCGAAACGCCTCCCGGCAGTCCTGCCAACCCAGCCCACTTTGCGCCGTTGCCTGCAGCAACATCGGCAAAGCGACCCGTGCCTTGTCCTGGGTGTCATGAAACACAATCACGCCTTTGCGCCACAGCAACATCAATGTCAGCACTCGCTGCGCGGACTCGTCAGCCTTGAGCTTGCCCGGTTCGTCCTGGGAATCGATGTCCCACAACGCCACCTGTAAACCTTGCGCCTGGAAGAAGCCCTGGCTGTCGGCGCGACGCTGGCCATAGGGCGGGCGAAACAGCGGCACGTAGTTTTCCGGCATCAGGTTCTGCGCCAGCGCGGCACTGCGGGTGATCGAGGTTTGCCAGTCGACCCAATGGCTGTGGGACCGGTACTGCCAACCCTGGGTGCCTACGCACTGGCCTTGGTACAGCGCCTGCACATCGGCGGCGGAACTGCGCTCCACGCGGGTTTGCAGGCTGCTGCCGAGGGCGAAGAAGGTGGCGTTCATCTTTTGCTTGCGCAGGTAGTCGGTGAGCCAGTCGGTATTGCCGTTGACCGGCGCAGGGCCGCCGTCGAAGGTCAGCAGGAACAGGCGGTCGTTGAGTTCATCGCCATTGCGTTCGTGGTCGCCGAAACGCAGGACTTCACTGCTGATTTGTGGGAACAGCGCGGCTTTGCGCAGCAGTTCGTCGAGGTAGCGTTCGTGGAAATTGTGGCTGGGGTTGGCCCAGCCTATATAGAAGGAGTTGTCGCTGACCTGGAATTTGCCGGCTTGCTCGCGCAGGTCGTCCATGCTTTCGACCAGGTAGCAGAATGAGGCGTCTTCTTCGCAGCTTTGTTGGGCGAAGGTGTAGTTTTCCAGCAGGCGCTGCCAGAGCTGGCGGCGCAGGTCGTCGATGGCGGCCAGGTTGATGATCTTCAGGCCCAGGCGTTGTTTGAGCGCGGCTTCGTCCTGAGCTTCGCTGGCGATTAAGCTGTGGGCGAACATCAGGATTTCGGCGCGTGAGGCGACATCGAACAGCGCGGGGCTGCTGAGTTTTTCGGGCCAGGTGGTGCGGTCCAGGCTGGCTACGTCAACCGGCGCCGCCTGGGCGCCCAGGCACAGCAAACAAGCTGACAGTAAAAACGCAATTCGCACACGGGGTCTCCCTTTCCAGAGTCGTCGGGCACTATAGCCGATCAGGCACTCGCCCAAGGCACTGCAAGAACCTGAGCAAAGCTATCGTTTAAATGGCGCAGACTCTCAGTCGCCCGGTAAAGTCCATTGACTGCTGGTTTGTGTTCTAGCTTGCGCATCGAATCAAACCTGCTCACTCAAACGCCAAAAGGATTATTGAATATGCATGAACAGGCAAGGCTGACCAAGAGCCATGAAAAGCTGGGGCAAGCAGGAGATCTGGTTTCAATTGAGGACATCGAAAAGATCTACTCGACATCCGCAAAAGCGAACAGCGCGATAAAGGTTGAGTGCGCCAACCCTCGCTGCAGAGTGAACGTTCGGATTACCATCATTTCACGCACTAAGCTTGACAGGAAAATAACGCCCTCCTCCTATTTTCGTGGAAAACACATTACAGGTTGTGATCGCAAACCCAAACAACCAACTGTTGCCCCTACGAACATTTCACCGACGCTGGGCGCCAACCCTAATAAGAGCAACATACCGGCAGTATGGGTCGATCCCATCGGAACCCCACCCGCTACAGGGGGTTCAAAGCCTCCCTCCCCAAACCAGACGAACACGCCAGGTACCGCTACCCAGGGACACTCCCGAACCGGTGCGGGCACCAGCAAAAGTCAGTCTCAGCGGGTTGAAAAGTTCGCTAAAGAGTGGCTCAAACTCACTCAGCAAACCCGAAAAGCTCAACCACTGGAAGCCGGCTGGAACCCCGGAGGAACTTATGCTTCCGCTTTTTACCCCTTCGACTATCTAAACACGCAAACAATGGTTCCAGTGGGAACCAGGATACACACAGCCTCTGTCGCGTCGGGGATGCTATCCAATGGCGATTTTCATATCCGCTTGAGAGAGCAAACCCCGCACGCTACCCCCAAAGTAGTCATTATCAATTCGGCCATCCTCAATGCCAGCAATGCTGGCCAAGCGCTAGCAACAAAGATTACCAATCAAACATTAGCGACAAGCAAAATCTACGTCTTTTTCCTTGGCGCTTTTCAAATGAACCAATCGACAGGTCAGGAAGAATTGATTGTCCCTCACCGTTATTACTTTTACGTGCAGAGTTAAAGATGCGTAACACGTCCTTGGACTGCGTGCCTCCCAGACCATAAGCATCACAAGCAATGCCTATCACCATCATAGGTGGAGTCAAACCCCGCGACCCCCTAGAATCCCCCCACGATTACAGGAGCCAACTTCATGCTGATGGTGATTTCCCCCGCCAAAACCCTCGACTTCGAGTCCAAGCCGGTCACCCCGCGCTTCACCCAGCCGCAATACCTGGACCACTCCCAGGCGCTGATCGAACAACTGCGTGAACTGAGCCCTGCCCAAATCAGCGACCTGATGCACGTCTCCGACAAGATCGGCGGCCTCAACGCGGCGCGCTTCGGCAGCTGGACCCCAGCCTTCACGCCGGAAAACGCCAAGCAGGCCCTGCTGGCTTTCAAGGGCGACGTTTACACCGGCCTCAACGCCGAAACCTTCAGCGACGCCGACTTCAGCTACGCCCAGGACCACCTGCGCATGCTCTCGGGCCTGTACGGTCTGCTGCGCCCGCTGGACCTGATGATGCCGTACCGCCTCGAGATGGGCACCAAACTGGCCAACGCCCGCGGCAAGGACCTCTACGCCTTCTGGGGCACCCGCATCAGCGAGTGGCTCAACGAAGCCCTTGCCGAACAAGGCGATGACGTGCTGCTCAACCTGGCCTCCAACGAGTACTTCTCGGCGGTCAAGCGCACGGCCCTGAACGCGCGGATCATCAACACCGAGTTCAAGGACCTGAAAAACGGCCAGTACAAGATCATCAGCTTCTATGCCAAAAAAGCCCGGGGCCTGATGAGCCGTTTTGTGATCCAAGAGCGCATCAACGATCCGGCCAAGCTCAAGCAGTTCGATCTGCAGGGCTATCGCTTCAATGCCGAGCAGTCCAAGCCGGACAACCTGGTGTTCCTGCGCGATCACGCACCGGAATAAGGCCCTGCACAGCCCTCACAATCGCTAAAAAACCAATGTGGGAGCTGGGGTGGCGGGGGGGGGGGGTTTTTTTTTAGTGTATAATGTTAAGTTAATAAG